>JACSRJ010000072.1 GCA_014879835.1 Anaerolinea sp. | reverse complement strand
TTGCCCGGATCGACGAATATGGACAGCCCAGAGAGGTTGCTAATTCGGAAGGCGAGTACACCACCCCTTCAGTGGTGTATTTTAGTGGGACCGAACGAATCGTTGGCAATGAAGCCAAAAACGTCTCTGTCGTTGAAAAAGACAATGTCAAAACGATGGTGAAACGCGAAATTGGGCTTACCAATACCGCCTTTATCCATGATGGGCGCAGTTATGCACCAGAAGAGATTTCGTCCTTTATCCTCGAAAAGCTGGTCAAAGATGCCCAGCAAAGTTTGGGCATCCCTGTGAATGATGTCGTTATCACCTGCCCTGCGTATTTTGGTATCCCTGAAAGGGAAGCAACCCGTAATGCAGGACTAATCGCGGGTCTGAATGTCCGCGATATCATCAGTGAACCTACGGCTGCAGCGCTTGCCTACGGTATCCGCAGCGGCGAAGATCAGGTCCTGTTGGTCTACGATCTGGGTGGAGGAACCTTTGACATCACCTTGCTGGAGGTCAAAGGAAAAGAATTCAGCCCCATTGTCACTGGGGGGGAGCGTGCGCTTGGAGGGCATGATTGGGATACAGTGATCGTCAATTACCTAATTCAATGTTGGGAGGATGAACACGGCTCCGACAGCGGAATCAAAGATGATCTAAATACTCTTCAAGATCTGTATCTCAAGGCAGAATCAGCCAAAAAAACACTTTCTACATCACTAACAGCCAATATCGCTGTACGCTATTTGGATCGGGCATCTAAGGTTGTGCTTACCCGTGAAAAGTTCGACGAACTGACCGCTGGGCTACTAGAGCGCACCATAATGCACACCAAAAACGTTCTTGAGGATGCGAAAAAACAAGGCTACACACGCTTTGATCAGTTCCTTTTGGTAGGTGGATCAAGCAAAATGCCCCAGGTCAAGGCGAAAATCATAGAAGTCTTTGGTGTTGAACCGCTTCTGCGTGAACCAGACTTCTTAGTCGCTCGAGGTGCTGCCCTGTATGGGCATCATTTGGCTCTTGGCGATGCAATCATGGATGGGCTTCTAAAAAAGGGATTCAAGATTGATGAGGGCACATCAATCAAGGATGCTGTTTCCAATCCTAGCATTTCCGATGCGGTTCAGGAAATTGCTGAGGATATTTCTCAGAATAATGAGTACTTTATCGGTATTGATCCCAAAAAGTTGGTTGATATGGCAACAATCTCAATCGGTGCCATTACCAGTCATAGCTTTGGGGTGCTGGCATGGAATCGGGAGAATGTACAAAAAGTTGTGAACCTAGTCAAACGTAATGATCGGGTTCCAGTTGAAATATCCCAAATCTTTGGCACACGCGATCCGAACCAGCCCGCCGCGGACATTCAGGTCTTTGAGAATGATGTGATGGAACATGAGGCTGAGCAGTTCCAAAGCACTGAGTTAGGCATGTATACCCTCCCCTTGCCTCCTGGTCTGCCCGCCAATTCCCAGATCGAGGTACAAATGCAATTGGATAAGAGCGGCATGCTAACGGTGACAGCACGAGATCCTTTCACAGGCAAGGAAATCCAGGGCAATCTTCAAACCAACCGAATCTTATCAGAAGCGGAAATTGAGGAAGCCAGACGTCATAACCGGGGATTGAGCATTCGCTGAAAGGGGGGTGCGGTGGGAACATATATTGGAATTGACCTCGGCACGACTTTCTCGGCTGCTGCTTGGATCAACTCCCATGGTGAGCCAGAGGTCGTTCCCAATCCTTTTGGAAAAAAGATTACTCCCTCGGTCATTGATTTCAGTGTCGATCCACCTGAAGTGGGCGATGGGGCAAAAGAAAAACAGAGGGCAGGAGAAACCCAGATCGCATCCTTCTTCAAGACTTTGATGATCGAACCCGATCAGCAACTTTACTACGGTGCACGTGCTTACACCCCTGTGGATCTTTCTGCGTTGTTGCTGCGCTGTATCAAAGACTATGCAGCACAACATCTCGGGCAAACAGTTACTGATGCAGTAATCACTGTGCCAGCTTATTTTACGGATGTTCAGCGCGGTGCAACTCTGCGGGCAGGGATACAGGCAGGTCTGAATGTCTTGCGCATTATCAACGAACCCACAGCGGCGGCACTCGCTTATAGGGCAACAGAGGGAACTTATCTCATTTATGATCTGGGCGGGGGCACATTTGACGTGTCCATTGTCCGGATCACACCTAAGGAAGTGGAGGTGATCGCTACTGATGGAGAGCATGAGCTGGGGGGACGCGATTGGGATAACCGTCTGTTAAATTACCTGTCCACTCGCTACCATGATGATACGGGTGTGGAGCTTATTGGAGACAACCTCAATGAGCTTCGGGTAAAAGTCGAAAACGCTAAGAGATCACTCAGCGAGCGTCAATCCGTGCGGGTGACGGTGGATGCTGAGGGTGGACGCCATGAGTATGAGATCACTCGTGACCAATTCAACGAAATCACGGCGGATTTGATGGAACGCACCCGGTTTTTGTGTGAAAAGGTTATCCAGCACGCCAGCGAAAAGATTCCCTGTAACTGGACATCCCTCAAGGGGGTGCTTCTGGTAGGAGGCTCCACCCGGATGCCAATGGTTCGTGAATATGTCACCCAGATGATTGGGCGCCCACCGCTGACCAACGTTAATCCCGATGAGGCAGTGGCACTTGGCGCAGCAGTCGCGGCAGCGCAGGTCATGGCAAAGCGGGGCGAGATCCAGTACCAGCTTGCTGGCGGTCCTGGGATCTTCAAAGACATCACTGCCCACAGCTTGGGCATGATTGCCCTGAGCGCGGATAACAAGCGTTACCTTAACAGCATTCTGATCAAGAGCCAAAGCGCAATCCCGGTAGTCTCATCGCCACGTCCCTACGAACTCACATTAGGCACTGATATGGTGAAGAATCGCCTGGAAATCTTCATTACTCAGGGTGAGGGGGATGATCCTCTCAGCACCGGTCTGCGCTACCTGGAGTTACGGGTGGCGACGGGTATTCCTCAGATTCCGGGAGGGAAAGCGCGGATAGAGGTCACTTATGGCTATAACCAGGATGGTATTGTGGAAGTGACGGCGGTGGAAACCTCCACCCATCAGCCCCTTATAATCCATAATGAGCCGCTGCCCGCTGATGTTCCAGCGCGTTTTGCCAAAGTCCCAAAGTTCGTGCAAAGCCGCGAACCTCTCACAATCTATGTGGTTATCGACGTTTCTGGCAGCATGTGTGGACACCCTATGGACGAAGCAAAAAAAGCTGCACTGGGATTTGTCGAGGAGTTGAAGCCAGGTTCGGGGGTAAAGATCGGTATTTTATCGGTCTCCGATAGAGTAGGGCAGGATATCCTTGCTTCAGAAAATGCAGGAGCAATCCGAACTGCCATCAATAAGATGTATTGTGGACAAACAGGCGGTGGCAATGCTGCTGACCCCTTTCGCGAACTTCATCAACTGCTTCAAGATGCCCCCGGAAAACGGATTGCAGTGGTGTTGGCAGACGGAGTATGGGACGATCAAAAAGCCGCTGTTGAACGAGCACACCGCTGCCATCATGCAGGGATCGACATCATTGGCATTTGCTTTGGCGGTGCAGACCGGGACTTCATGAACAAGATATCTTCGGCAGGGCGCGAAAGCCTCAAGGCTGGCTATGGGCAGCTTGGAGAGGCATTCGGCAGCATTGCCCGTGAAATCAAGGGTGGGCTGCAAACTCGTTAACTCTGAATCCCACCTCTGGATTCCTTGTCAGCAATAAGGGGAATCTATAAACCCGGGGGTGGGATCAATCATCAATCGGAATTCTCGTGAAACGGTGCTGATTACTCTATGACTACCCCCTCATCTCGCCCCAACTTCTTTGTCCTGCTGGAGCTTGATCCGAACTCCGCTTGGTCGGATGCCGCATTTGAGAAAGCGTTGTTGGATAAGAGAAAGCACTGGACAGGAGCGCGGACCTCGCACCCAGATGTAATCAAAAAGAATGAAGCGGCGCAATATTTAGGTATGGAAACTGAGATACGTGCGGTTATGAGCGATCCTGCCCAACGCGAGTCAGAACGAAAAGCCGCAGACAGCATACTTAAAAAGACACGTGAAGAGCAAAAGGATCGGTTTGACAGCAAACTCCAATCAGTCTTAATAAAAGGTCACATCACTGAGTCTGAGCTTACCAATTTGCTCAATACAACAGATGGAAAGGCGTTGTTTCCATCTTCAGATGCCCTCCGAAAATACCTGGTTTCAAAAAAAGCAAAAATACAAGCGGATGACAATGGGGAAGATAAAAAACCAATTCCTATTGACGCCGCGATTTTCAATCAAACTCAGAAATTGTTAGACGCTGTGGGAAAACGAGATTTGTACGACTTCCTTGGTCTGGGGCGCAATCCAACAGATCAACAGGTGAAGGACGAAACCGCGCGCCTAGATAGGGAAGCGGGTTTGAATCGTGAGGCACTAAGTGTTCAGCAAACCATCAAGGATCTTGCGGGGCTTGCGGCAACATGGATGCTCACCTCAAATCGACCTCGCTATGATGAAGCGCTACGTCAGAAGAAGTTTGAAGATGTTGATATGCGCATCAAGGAATTAGCACAGATTCAGGATAAACGCGTTTTCAAGGAGCAGACACTTGATATCATCAAAGGTGCAAAGCGGCTAAAACGCGAAGAGGTCGTGGATCATCTGCGCGGGTTAGCTCGCAATCAGGGGATTGTCATTGAGGGTTTGGAGTCAGGCTTCACCGACATGCACGAAGCGCTCCAGAGTCAAATCTTGTGCCCCAATTGTGACACCTACAACGATCCCAAGAATCAGAAATGCACCAAGTGTGCTCTGACCCTCTCCATCCAATGTCCGCAGTGCCAGACAAAAAATCGCGTTGATCATGTTTTCTGTTCCAACTGCGCTTGCGATCTGAGCGTATTGCCCGCCCTTGAGCGCCTCATTCAAGAAGCACGCAAATGGATCAAAGATCGCCAATATGAAACTGCCCTCTCATTCCTTAAGCGGGTTGAAGCTCAATCCGCTGACATACCCAAATCAAGTGTGGCTGTAGAAACCAAGAAACTATTGTTGGACACAAAGTCCAAACACCAAGAGCAGACCACTGCCCAAAAGGCAATTAAGGATGCGATTGCTGAACGCAAATTCTATGCGGCACGCAGTCTGCTCAAAGTATTTGAATCTGATCATGTTCCACTGGATGATAAGGATATAGCTGCGGCTTTAAAAACAGAGCGCGAGTTGATCGATGCGGCGATCGACGCGGCAGAAAAGTTGGTCGCTCAAGCGTTGTGGTTTCTACGGGAAGGCAATCCAGATAGCCCCGAAAAGGCAGCTAAGGAATACCAGGATGCACTCGAGAAGTGTACGGACTGCGACGCTGCCAAACAAGGACTTGCCAAAATTCCGCCTGTCCCCCCCCGCGATCTGGTTGGCAAAGCCATCAAGAAAGGCGTGGAACTAGCTTGGAAGCCCAGCCCAACTCTCAACGTGCGTTATACCCTATTCAGGAAAGAACGCCGTCCACCGGACCCAGATAAAGATAAGCCTTTGGGTGTGATCGAGACCTCACCGCACACAGATTCTTCTGCCCCGCACGGCATCCCGGTTTATTACGCTGTTTACACGGATCTAGAGGGGGTACTTTCTTTAACCGGCGCTGTACTAGCCCAACCGCTGCTCCTGACAGCAGAGGTGCATAACCTTCACGCAGTACCAGGGGATAAGTCAGTCACCCTCACATGGGAACCACCTCCTCATGTTATTAAGATCACTATTACTCGTTCTACTCTGAACCAACCGGGATCGACACAAAGAGTACACACTGCCAGCGCCACTGATGCCGCATGGACGGATATCCAGGTTGAGAACGATCGCACGTATCAATATACGGTGACCGCGGTCTTCAAAGATCATGATCTCAAAGACAAGTCATCCCAGGGGGCGCAAGTCTCCGTTACCCCGGAACCTGCGCTTCAACCGGTGCGTGATTTGCGCCTCACACCTACGGGAAATATGGTTAAGCTAGAGTGGACAAAACCACCACGTGGAGAGGTTTGTATTCTAGGATCATCTGCAAAACCAACCCTTAAGCCAGTAATTTCTCGAGATGAGTTGAAGCAGTATGGCGCTATTTTGTCCGTCAAATCTGATTTAGATCGAACTTTTGATCCCATTCAACCGGGTAAAACCTACTATACCGTGATCACTTTGTCACGAACTTCGGCGTATGTGGGCAACACCATTGAGTATTTCGCGGTTGAGGAAGTTGAAAATCTTCGCTGTCGAGTGGAACATGACCGAATTCGGTTGTTTTGGGACTTTCCCTCAGGCTGTGAAAAAGCCCGCGTAATCTACACGGAAATCGTGTTTGAAGGCAGAAAGACAGTCCCCCAGAATGATGGTTGGTTCGAGATCACTCCTCAACAATATGATGAAGAGGGAGGTGGTTTTATCCGCTTATCGGGTCATGTGGATCAGTATCAGATAGGGGTTCGAGCTGGCTACAAGGACAACGACGAGATTCATTTCTCGCCCGGTGAAACTCTTACGGTAGAAGTGCGCCCATCGGTGGAAATATCTTACAGTTTTCGCTGGCGATCTCGTTGGTTTAGGCGTGCACCGCGCCTTCTCCTGAAAGTCAAAACGCGCCGAGGTGAAACCAAGTATATCCTACCTCAGCTTTTTCTTGAGTGCAGACAAGGTGAACAGACTAACCTTATCCAAAGAATTGAGATCGATGATGTTGGGCTGGTGTCTAAACCCATCAAGCCAATTGTTGTCCATCTGAACCCTCAAATGCGCCCTTGTTATCTGATTCTAAGGACATCAGACCTTGATAAGGTAAGAATAACCCACCCACTAGAGCATAAGGCATTATTCCGTTAAGGCTTGAATCCTATTTTGCGGCACAAGGGGATTGAGGATGAGAAGACCTGTTGTTTTGGTCTGTGTTGCGCTGGTCATGAGCGTGCTGGCGGCAGGTTGTCAATCACAACCAACTGGTACCCAATCCCCATTCGCAACTCAAAATAGCGGAAAGGACCCTTCGGTAACCATAGCCGAAGTCGGTGCCGCATTGTTTACCCCCACCTTCCCCGTAGCTACATTCACGCCCAGTATCATCTTTACCAGCACACCCACACCGATCCCGCCGACGGTGACCCCTGAACTACCGACCCAAACGAATACCTCACGTCCTACCGCGACTCTGGTGCCACCCACCATGACACCTATCCCAAGTAATACCCCCCGCCCAACCGCAACGTATACCAAGACAGCAACCAGAGTCCCCACAAAAACGCCGGTTCCGCCAACCAAAACTTCCACGCGGCGCCCAACTAACACCCCAGTGCCACCTACGGCAACACGCCGTCCAACAAACACGTCAATTCCGCCAACCAAGACTCCTACCCGTCGTCCGACGGCAACTCCGGTTCCGCCTACCCCAACCAAAGCATGTTTTGGGACGGTGGCAGCGCAGTTCAGGGCAGTTTATCCTCGGCTTCAATCCCTATTGGGTTGTCCTGGAGAATTGATCAATACCACTTATTTTGCCTACCAGAAGTTTGCCAATGGAAGGCTGATGTGGCGAGGTATGGAAATCGACGACCAGCGGGTATACCCTTCAACGGAAGGTGCGGTGGTTGTCTTGTACAGTGACAGCCGTTGGGAGATCGTGCAGCTCGCCAAATTCGATGAGAACCGAGACCCGCAATATCCTTGCGCAGAGCTGCGATCACGTTCGCCCAATCTCACCCCCAAACGCGGTTTTGGTAAGCTATTATGTACCTTCCCCAATGTGTACAGTCGTTTGGGCAGCGCCACCAGTCAAGAACGGGGCGATGTGACCGCATTTGTTCAGTTTTTTGATAATGGATTCCTGGTGCATTACCAGGACTTTGAGCGGGGTGGGTGGTTCACGATCGCGTTCTTTTACGGGCAGGGCGAAAAGTCAGGCACCTGGGGGTTGCAGTAGTTACATGGTTAATGAAAGTTTGATGCATTACCACGACTGGAGACTGGCGGGTGGCCAGCGCGAAGATGGTGGGAAATTCGGGAAGGGGCAGGGATTGGCTCAGGAGGGGTCAGGAAGGGTCAGCGAGGGCAGAAAACCGGCGCGAGCCAGGCGTAGCGCAGGGTCGGAGTATCTGAAACTCCGGACTCAGACAGGCGGCAGCGGCATCAGGAGCA
>JACSRJ010000211.1 GCA_014879835.1 Anaerolinea sp. | reverse complement strand
ACCTTATCAGGTAGTAGCGACAAGCTGGGTTCAGACACGCAAACCCCTCACTGTTCACCCTTTTGGGGCATCCCCGCTTCGTTTTCTCATGGGCATAATTTGCGGTCACATCGGGGACGGGGGCTGCCTGACCTTGCTTGTCTTGGCACAGGGGGCAGTCACATGGCGTTTTGGCCTTGAGATGTCGTTTTTCCCGCCGGGCTTTCCAACGCCCCCTTACCTACCTTCCCAGCCAATGCAGTTTGCGCTTGTGCTGGTTCCATACATACACCAGCAGCAGGCACAAAGCCAATTCGATACTTAAGCGCAGCATCTTTTCGTGGGGTCTCCTTCCTTTCAAGAGGCACCCAATCTACGCGGCTTTTTCCCCCTGTCAAGCCGCAATCCCATTTATCCACCTCGTCTTGCAGGTGTATATCCCCCATTTTTTGCCCCCACTCCAAGCCCTGATTCTCCCTCCACCCTGCTCCCATCACCTTTCCCGCCCTTACGACCCGCCACCCACCGTCTTGCGCTGCGGTAGTTGTTTCGTACTTCGTTTTGACCACATGAGGTACCCGAGACCATCCCATATAAGCAGATTTACATGCCATCCATAAGGAAACCTTATAGTTGATTGTGACAAGTATCACTATCCCTGATGGGGTTCCTGTGGGATGATCGATCTAAAGAACGGTGTCCGGCACTGCCGAGACGCTGGAGGAATAATGGTTTATCGCGCTTTGTCTAAGTTAGTTTTGTTTGCTGGGCTGCTTCTGGTTGGTGGTGGACTGCTCATAAGTTGTGCACCCGATACCTCTGCGCCAGCACTCACTCCTCGCCCCCGTGCCACCAGTACCACCGCTGGCGCCACCCCCACCGCTCAGAAGGTGCTTGCCACCCTGCGCGCTTTTGTGGATCAAAGTTGCTTGGACTGCCATACCAACAAAGATCAACTGGTGAAACTGGCAGTAGGGCCAGTGGTAGAGAAAGCTGAATCCGAAGGTCCCGGTTGAGGGGGTTCCGTGGCTCCGTTGGAGCCATGGGAGCGCGTCTGGATTGACGCCACAGCTTACAAAACTGACGTTCATTCACTGATCAACTGCACTGACTGTCACGGCGGCACAGCGCTGGATGACATGGATGCGGCCCATGTGGGAATGAATCCTTCACCTGCCAGCGATCCCCAATCCTGCGGGGTATGCCATCCGGACATAACCCCTGCTGATGCAGCCTCGCTGCATACCACCCTACGTGGTTATGATACCGTTTTGTATACCCGCAGCACGCCCGAAAACCATGCCATCCTCGAAGAGATGGAGTCTAATCACTGCGCCTCATGCCATACCACCTGCGGCGACTGCCACATCAGCCAACCTGCATCGGTAGGCGGAGGACTGCTCAAGGGGCACACCTTTGTTAAGACCCCACCGATGAGCCAGACCTGTACTGGCTGTCACGGCAGCCGCATCAAAAATGAATACTTCGGTTTGAATGAAGAGCTGCCTGCGGATGCTCATTTCCGCACGCGGATGGCTTGTTCTGCCTGCCATACCGCCGACGAAGTTCATGGGGTGGGCATGACCCTAAATGCTGATCACCGCTATGATGGTGTGCAGAGTCCAACCTGTGAAAGCTGCCATCAGGATAAAGTGGGAGTGGGTTCGGGTATTGAGCAGCATGAAGTGCATGGCACTGAGATCCTCTCCTGCCAAGCATGTCACAGCATTGCCTACACCAACTGCTCCAACTGCCACGTGGAGAAAAACGAGAATGGACTGCCCTTCTTTAAGGTTGAAGAACACGCTCTGGGCTTTTACCTAGGCAGGAATCCTCTTCAGAATGGGGAGCGCCCCTATCGTTTTGTGCCGGTACGCCATGTGCCCATCGATCTCAATTCGTTCAGTTTCTATGGTGAGAATCTGCTCCCCAATTTCAACAGGCTCCCGACCTGGGTTTACTCCACGCCGCACAATATCCAAAAGATCACTCCACAGAATCAGGCGTGTGAGAACTGTCACGGCAACGATGACCTGTTCCTGACCCTAGATAAGGTTGCCCTTGCAGAGCGCGAGGCCAATAAGGGTGTGATTGTGGACAAAGCCCCGCCGCTGCCGGAAGGTTATGTCAAAAAGGCAGATTTGACCCCAACAGCAGAATCGGATGGAGGTGGGGGGGATGGCTTCTGGGGTGATGGAGGCAGTGAAGCCAGTCCAACCCCTGCAACCGGGGATGATTTCTGGGGTGGCAGCGGTTCCAGCGAACCGACCCCAACCCCTACCGTCAGTGGCGATGATTTCTGGGGTGGTGGAAACAGCCAACCCACACCTACCCCAACTGAAGCCGGCGATTTCTGGGGCGGCAATTGATGCCCCTCGATATAGAAACCACACCTATTTCAGGTGTTAATGAGGAAAAGTTACCATGAAACGAATGTTTTCACTTCTTGTTGTGGTGGCGCTGATGCTGGCGGTAATGCCCGCAGCCGCGCCTGTCTACGCCCAAACCGACGCCGTGATGGCGCGCATCATGGAATACGGGAATGCTCTGCCCAAAGGGTATGGGCTGCTCAGTGTGGATGACCTCAACGCCAAAATAGTTGAGGGCAAAGTCCTTGTTCTTCTTGATGTGCGCGAAATCGAGGAGTATGCCGCTGGGCATATTGAGGGGTCATTTAATGTGCCTCTGCGCACACTCGCCCAGAATTTGAACCTGCTTCCTGATCTCAATGCTGAGATCATTGTGATCTGCAAGGGCGGTTCCCGTGCCACGATGGCGATGACCGCACTGCACCTGCTGGGGTACATGAAGGCTCAGACCCTCAAGGGCGGCTTCGACGCTTGGGTAGGCGAAGAAATGCCTACCGCCACCGATCCTTTTACGGTTGAAGCCGGGACAGCCCCTGAAGTGAACGCTGAATTGCTGGCTGCCCTTGATGGTATTCTGACCAACCTGCCCAAGAACTGGGATTTAGTAGCCCCCAAAGACCTGACCGCGGAACTGGCGGAAGCTGCCCCTATCTTAGTTGATGTGCGGTCTGATGAGGAATGGAGCAAAGGCTACATCGAAGGTGCACAGCACATCTGGATCGATACCTTTGTGGGGCGCCTGAGTGAGCTGCCTACCGACAAAAACGCAAAGATCGTCGTTTACTGTGGGGCGGGTTATCGCGGGGCTATCGCCAAGATCATTATGAATCTGCTCGGTTACACCAATGTGCGCAACCTGAGTGGCGGATCCGGAGCCTGGGTCAAAGCTGGCTTCCCCTTGGTGGGTGTACCTGTTGTTGCCCTAGATCTGCCTGCAACCCTGAGCGCATACCTCAAATCCCTGCCCGAAAGCTACAATGCTCTCCGCGCAACTGATCTGGCAGAAGAGCTCAAGGGCGAAAACAAGCCCTTCTTGGTAGACGTGCGCACCGTTGATGAATATGCTGAGAAACACATCGAAGGCGCGATCAATATCCCCCTCAATGAACTGACCAAAAAACTCGATCTGCTGCCCGATCTGAATGCCAACTTGGTGATCTACTGCGGCAGTGGTCACCGTTCAGCAGTGGCAATGACCGCATTGGGCACCCTAGGTTATACCAAAGTGCGGAGCCTCTTGAGTGGTTTAGGGGCAGTCCCGGCGGACATGCTGCCTCTGACCGATGTCCCCATTGAAGCCAAAGCGGATAAGGCACCTGCTATCATGCCCGAACTGCTGGCAGCGGTGGATGCTTTTATGAGTGCAATTCCAGCCGGCTATTACACCCTCAAAGCGGCAGATTTGAACGTTCTGCTCGCGGAGAAAGCCCCTTTCCTGCTGGACGTGCGTACTGATGGCGAATGGGGTAATGGACGAATTGAAGGTGCGGTGCATATCGCCCTTGCCGATCTGTTCACCAAAGTGGGGGAGCTGCCTGCTGACAAAACCGTCCCGATAGTGATCTACGATAACCCAACCCACCGCAGCTCGATGGCAATGACCTTCCTGCGGATGCTTGGTTACACCGATGTACGTGTTTTGGGCGGTGGTGTTGGAGCTTGGGAAAAAGCGGGCTTCACGCTGGTCAAATGACCTGACCGTCTTCTCTCTTCCTCTCTACCCTTCCTTCTCCACTTGATGGAGGAGGAAGGCGGGGAGGATGAGTCCCCACCTTCTGATACAGGAGAGGGATGTCAGCCGCAAAGTATTTTTTTGGAGAAACCTCGTATGAATGCCCGATCCCGTTTGTTTTTCGCCGCTGCTGTGCTGGTTACTGCCGCTGCGCTGATCAGCCTGTTCGTGCCGGGGTACCCGGGCGGGGCAAGGGCGGGAATCGCGCAGGCTGACCTGACCCCCACCGCGGAAGTCAGCCCTACCCCTGCACCGGGAGCCCCCTGCGCTGAATGTCACCTTGATGTGGTTGCGCAGTGGCAGGGCAGCACCCATGCACTTGCCTACACTGAGCCGAAATTTGCCGCCGCTTGGGAAAAGGTCAGGGATACTGGCGACAATTCCTGTCTCGGTTGTCATACCACTGGCTTCAGTGCCCGAACGGGTGAATTTTTGAACGCTGGCGTCACCTGTGAAGCCTGTCACGGTAGTACCCCAGCCCTGCACCCCCCGGAAGCGGTCACCCTGAACAAAGGCGTGGAAGTGTGCGCAGGTTGCCACATCACTACCGTCAATGAGTGGAAACGCAGCGCACACGGTGAGCAGCAGCTTGCCTGTGTAACCTGTCACGCGCCGCATGATCAGAGTCTGCGTTTTGCAACCTCCGATGAGTTGTGCCTCAACTGTCACAAAGACGCGCCTACTCAGGGTTATGCTCACACCACCCATCTCGAAAATGCCTGTGTGGACTGTCACTGGTATCGCAGCGAAGATGAAACCAAACACATTCTAACTGGGAATTTGCTTCCCACCGGGCATGATAACGAGGTTCAGACCCGCGCCTGCACCGACTGTCACGCCAAGGAAGCCCTTGCCGCTGCTGAAGCTACCCCTGCTGTTCCTACCACCCCTTCAACTGCCCAAGGTTCACTCATTGAAGCACAACTGCGCGCTGATGAACTGGAAGCGCGGGTAAACTCAATGCAGGCGCAAAGCGAAAATCTCGCGGTAGTGCGTACCGTTGAAGGGCTGCTGATAGGTTTTGTATTAGGTGGATTGTTGATGTTCATCGTCTATCGGCTTACCTTCCGCCGAGGGCATCAAGAGGGGCAGACGGAGACCAAACCATGAGCGAAACTCACGATGCACCTGATACTCAGAGTGGTAACGAACGATTTGTCAGCCGCCGTGATTTTTTGCGGATGATGATCGGGTTGGGTGTAACCGTCGCCGGAGCCGCCGCGCTCAGTAGGGTGCCTGCCCTGAGTGAACTTCTGGCGCAGGAAATGGCACTGGAAACCGCCGCCGGTACAGGGGATCACGGCGCAACGCATGGTAATGGCAGTTCCCCCCATCGTTGGGGGATGGTCATCAACCTGCGTAAGTGCATTGGCTGTGAGTACTGCGTGTATGCTTGTCAAGCCGTGAATGACGTTTCTGATGACATGCGCTGGAATGTCCATCTGGTGGATAAAACCGAGACTGGCAACATCTTTCATATGACCCGTCCCTGTCTCCACTGCCAGGATGCTCCTTGCGTCTCGGTTTGCCCTGTCGGGGCAACTTATGTTCGCGACGATGGGATCGTGATCATGGATTATGATAAGTGCATTGGCTGCCGTTACTGTCAGGTTGCCTGCCCGTATGGGGCGCGTTCCTTTAACTGGCACCAGCGCACTGAAGCCAGCGGCTATCAGAAAGACTGGGGCAGCGCTGAGATCGAGCGCCGTCCGCGTGGAGTGGCAGAGAAGTGCACATTCTGCGTCCATCGTATTGATCGAGGGCTGTCCCAAGGACTGATCCCCGGTGTGGATAGGGCTGCCACCCCTGCCTGTGTGAACATCTGTCCCGTGCAGGCGCGAATTTTTGGCGACCTGAATGACCCCCTCAGCCCTGTTTCCCGTGCCATTGCGGAACATCCGGTCTTTCGCCTGCGCGAGGATCTGGGTACCGAACCCAAAGTGTATTACATCCCACCGGAGGGCATGGCGTTATGAGTACCTTTCCTGCTCAGTTATCGCAGAACATGCGCCGCATCTCCCTTTTGGGTTGGTGGGTCATCGGTTTAATGGTGCTGGTCGGAGTCGGTTTGGTGAGCAGCATCCATGTCCTGATCCAAGGCTTGGGGGTCACCCAACTAAGCAATCAGGTTCCTTGGGGGCTGTGGATCACCGTTGACCTCTCGGCTATTGCCCTCGGCGCGGGGGCGTTTTCCCTCTCCACCTTGGCGTATATCTTTCGGGTGAAGACGTTTCGCGGCATCGCTCGGATGGCGGTTTTTGTGGGGCTGGTGGGTTACACCTCCGCTATGTTAGCGCTCTTGATGGATATTGGGCGCCCGGATCGTTTCTGGCATCCGCTCGTGTATTGGAATGTCCACTCGGTCCTGTGGGAAATCACCATGTGTGTGGTGCTCTATTCAACGGTGCTGATCGTGGAGTTTGTGCCCATCCTTTTTGAGAGCAAGCTAATTCGTTCACGCTTACCCTTTGCGCCCAGACTGGGGCACCTGATCCACCGTCTGACGCCAGTAGTCTCGATCCTAGGGTTGGGTTTATCCCTGCTCCATCAATCTTCTCTGGGTGCGACCTATGGAGTGCTCGTTGCTCGTCCTATTTGGTTCAAACCTTCGATGCCCGTAATGTTCATCCTGTCCGCAGTAGGTGCGGGCGCAGCTTTCACCCTAGGTTTGACCTTGGTCTATGAAAACCTTTCCCGACACCGTTACATCAGCAGCAAGCTGCGGGTGTATGTTGCCAGTTTTGCGGGACTGACCCTGCTCGCCTACTTATACCTCAAGGTATGGGATTTCCTTGCAACGACCTATTACAGCCACCTGCCTGCCCGTGCTTCGGCGCAGAGTCTTCTGGAACGCACTACCCCTTATGGTGCCTCGTTCTGGCTGGCAGAAGTGATTCTGGGGGCACTGTTGCCTGCGATTATCCTGCTCACACCAAGGCTGCGACGGCTCGATCTCGCGGTTATCCTAGCAATGGTGATGGCAATCATGGGGATCATCGTCAACCGCTGGAATGTGACACTTTCGGGCTTGATCGTGCCTCTAGATTGGTCACCGGGGGTGGCAGAGGTTTTTTCGGTCAATGCCTATCAACCCGGTGCCCCCGAATGGGGAGTGGTAGTGGGAGTAGTCGCTTATGCGCTGCTGCTGCTCACATTGGGGTTGCGGTACATGCCTCTGTTCTCTTCTGAAGACCACTGAACCTCCGCCAACATGAACTCCCAGAATGCCGATTGGGATCGGGTGAGGGGCAGGCGTTGATTGCGGGCAAAAAACAGTTCCCGACACAGACGCATTCCCTCAACTTTGACCTCGGTGATCCGCCCCAAGGCAATCATAGGTGCAGCCGCAAGTCGGGATACAAAAGCCGCGCCGATCCCTTCCCCCACTGCCATCGCGATCGCTTCTGCATTGCCCAAAACCATAACCACATTCAGCATATCCAGAGTCAGATCATGCTCTTGAAGCGCTTGTCGGAGGACTTCCCGTGTACCCGAACTCTCCTCCCGAAGGATGACCGGAATGTCAAGCAGATCATCCGGGGTTACCCGCCCATGTCGTGTCCAAGGGTGCCCCGCTGGGACGATCAGGGAGACCTCATCGCTGAAAAAAGGCTGATAGACCAGATCGCGGTGTTCAATCTGTTTGCTGCTCACCCCAAAGCCTACCCCGCCCTCTAAAAGACGGCTGATTACCCCTTCACGGCTGTGTATCTCCACATCGATCCGCACATTGGGGTAGCGCTGCCGAAACCGGGCGATCAACCCCGGCAGCAAGTATTTCCCCGATGCGGTTGAACACCCTATCACCAGTCGTCCCCCGATTTCGCTGTGAAGGGTGTGCATCATTTCTTCAAGACGGCGGCTGGAGGTGAGCAGTTCACGGGCAAGGGGCGCAAGCGTCTGCCCGGCTTCGGTCAGGCGTACAGCACGCCCCTGTCGATCAAAAAGATTCATTTGAAAACGCTTTTCTAGGGTTTGGATAGTCTGACTCACAGCGGGTTGGGAGAGGTGCAAGTAACGCGCTGCCTCACTGAAGCTGCCATGTTCCACTATCGCCAAAAAAACTTCCAGTTCCTGTAATCCGATCATGCTGCCACCTCGTTTCCTCGTTGAGTTTACCGAAAAT
>JACSRJ010000230.1 GCA_014879835.1 Anaerolinea sp. | reverse complement strand
AATCGGATCATCAACATGAGGACGATGTTGCCGGATTCTTTGGGGGTTAACGTTAGAGGACACGACAGGGCTTCCCCTCAATCTCCCCGCTAATAGCTCAAACTTCAAGGAAACCGCAATAGTCATTGTAAGGTATTACCCTGTAAGGTCCCTTATGCTAGTGTTGTAGCGAATTGATAAAAATTACCTTTTCACATTCTGAAGACTCCAAAGCGCGTCTCCTCTGTGGGGGCGTTCAGGCAGGCGGAGAGCGCTAGCCCTAACACGCGCCGGGTTTCCGCTGGGTCAATGATTCCGTCATCCCACAAGCGGGCAGTCGAATAGTAGGGGCTGCCTTCTACTTCATATTTATCGAGGATAGGCTGCTTAAAGGCGGCCTGCGCCTCCAGCGAGAGCGGTTGCTCATCCGCTCGCGTCATCTGATCGAGCTTCACCGTGAGCAGCACGTTTGCCGCTTGTTCACCGCCCATCACGCTGATTCGGGCATTGGGATACATCCACAAAAAGCGAGGGCTGTAGGCCCGCCCGCACATAGCGTAATTACCGGCCCCAAAGGAACCACCAATAATCACCGTGAGTTTGGGTACGCGGGCATTGGCCACCGCATTCACCATTTTTGCCCCGTCCTTAGCGATCCCATCAGCCTCATATTCCTTACCCACCATAAAACCTGTAATATTTTGCAGAAATAGGAGGGGGATATTTCGAGCCGCGCACAGTTCGATGAAGTGTGTGCCTTTTAGGGCAGATTCACTGAACAGCACGCCATTATTGGCCACAATCCCTACCGGATAGCCTTCGATCCGGGCGAAGCCGCAGACCAGAGTCTCACCGTAACGGGACTTGAACTCCCGAAATTTGCTCCCATCCACAATACGCATGATCAGCTCACGGACGTCGTAGGTTTCACGGAAGGTGGTCGGAATCACCCCATAGAGTTCATGGGACTCGTAAAGGGGGGGTTCTGGAGGGGCAATATCCGCGACGACCTGCTTACGGGTGTTGAGGCTGGCCACAATATCCCGGCACAGTTGCAGGGCATGATCATCGTCAAGAGCATAGTGATCGGCAACCCCTGAGCGCCGGGTATGCACGTCTGCACCGCCCAATTCCTCGGCGCTCACATCTTCACCTGTGGCCGCTTTGACCAGCGGGGGCCCCCCCAAAAAGATTGTGCCGGTGCCTTTCACGATGATGGTCTCGTCACTCATGGCGGGAATGTACGCGCCGCCAGCAGTACATGATCCCATCACCACTGCAATCTGAGGGATACCCGCTGCACTCATACGCGCTTGGTTGTAAAAAATGCGTCCGAAGTTGTCAATATCAGGGAAAACTTCATCCTGCATGGGCAAAAATGCCCCCCCCGAATCCACCAGATAAATGCAGGGCAGGCGGTTTTCTTCAGCAACGGTCTGGGCCCGTAGGTGTTTTTTGACGGTGATCGGGAAGTAAGTGCCACCCTTGACGGTGGCATCGTTGGCAAGGATCAGGCACTCGCGCCCACTTACCCGTCCAATCCCAGTGATAATCCCGGCACTGGGCGCTTCGCCGTTATATAGTTCCCATGCGGCAAGGGGCATCAGTTCCAAAAAAGGACTGCCCGGATCAAGCAGGCGATCAATCCGGTCGCGCACGAATAATTTCCCCTGTTCAGCGTGGCGTTTGCGGTATTTTTCGCCCCCTCCCTGACGCACTTCGGCCAGACGGCGGCGCAGCTCAGCGGCGAGGGCGCGGTTGTGGATGATATTGGCTTCAAAATGCGGATCATGGGTGTCTAATTGGGTTTCAAGGATTTCCATAAAATCTCTCTTGGCTTTTTTAGAGGTTTTTTACGATTTGAGATTTACACAGTTGAACCTGTTTCGCCCAGCTTTACAAAAAGGGCAGTGTGAGGGGGAACCCCCTCAAGAACCTCTTTTCCCCCTTTCACCATGAGGGTGAAGGGGGTTGGGGGCGAGGGCAAGTGCGCAACTTCTAACGATTATAACATTCCCTAGAGCGCGGTTTGAGGGGTGCCAATGCGTACACTGCGTCACCCCATGAATGACTTTTTGACGAGTTTTGACCAACTACTTGACAAAACATTGCAAGCGAATGTAAACTGTTTTTATGAGTTGGGAGCGCTCCCAAGTTTTTTTCTGAGAGCGCTCCCAAAGGGCGAGTAGATCATTACATGAGCTGCGTCCAATCAAGAGTAGTTTTTTATGAACTTGGAAGATATTGCTAAAAAAGCTGGAGTCTCGCGCTCCACAGTTTCCCGGGTCATCAATGACGATCCCAACGTCAATGCCCTAACCCGTGAAAAAGTGTGGCAGATCATCCGCGCCGAGAACTTCCACCCCAATCCTTCGGCACGTGCCCTCGTGACCCGCCGAACCGAGATTGTGGGGGTCGTTATCCCCACCAGCGAGAATATCTTCTTTACTGATAACAGCTACTTTCCGCAGCTTTTGGCAGGCTTAAACTATGGGACTCGTGATCTGGAGTATGCACTGCTGCTGTGGTTGGGAGAACTCACCGCCGCTGACGACAACCTGATCCGTCGTATCTCAAACAATCGACAGATGGATGGCATCATTATCGCCTCGATGGAGGGCCATCACCCCTTTTTCGCCATGATCCCCCGGCTGCGCTACCCGGTGGTGATGATTGACCGTCCCATGCTGTATGAGGATCGGCTCAGTTATGTCACCGTCGATAACATCGCCGCTGCTGAGATGGCGGTTGAGCATCTGATCAAACTGGGACGCCGCCGGATCGCCCATATCACTGGACACCCCAACATTGGTGATGCCCAAGATCGCTTGCAGGGCTATAAAAACGCCCTTCAGCGTGCTGGACTGCCCATCCTGCCTGAATTGATCATCCCGGGACACTTCAACCGCAATGCTGGTTATGACGGTTTGAGGCAGCTTTTGCCCCATAAGCCTGACGCCATCTTTGCGGCCGGTGACACCATTGCCATCGGGATTTTGCAGGCAGCCCGCGACGCGGGACTGACTGTGCCCGACGACCTCAGCGTGATTGGGTTTGATGATATCGATGTCGCTTCCCAATCCTTCCCGATGCTGACGACCGTTCGCCAACCTGTACAGCAGAAGGGCGAAAAAGCCGCCCGGCTGTTGATCGACCTGATTGAGGGTAGAGCCATTGGTCCGCAGCACATCATCCTGCCGACCGAACTGGTGGTACGTCATTCCTGTGGCGCTTCATCACCCCTGCCCCTTCGGTAAGTTAGTGCTTAGTTTCTAGAGTCACTGGAGGAGGAAAAGACTATTCGCTTAAGTCGTAAAGGTACTCACGCGAAGCTCAATACTCAACACCCAAGTGGTCATTCGTTTTCTTTAGTCAAGAGGTTAAACATGAAACGTAATGTCGCTCTTCTGCTCGCGCTCGCTTTTGTGCTAGCGCTCGTCCCTCTGGCGAATGCCAATGCGCAGGATAAAGTTGTGGTGACTTGGTTCATCGGTTTGGGCACTGGCACCAACGTGGATCAGATCCCGGTTCAGGAAGCGGTGGCCAAGAAGTTCAATGAATCTCAGACCGAGATTGAACTGAAACTGAATATCGCCGCCAGCAACCAAGCTGCCCCCGACGTGCTCAGCACCCTGATCGCCGCTGGCGATGCCCCCGACATTGTGGGCCCCGTTGGTTGGAGTGGTGCGAACCTGTTTGCTGGACAGTACCTTGATCTGAAGCCTTTGGTGGAAAAAATGGGCTATGATCTGTCCCAGTACCCCGAAGCTTTGGTGAAGCAGTATGAGTCCCCCGAAGGTCTGATCGGTATCCCCTTCGCGGTCTTCCCCGGTGTGCTCTATATCAACAAAGACCTGTTTGACGAAGCCGGTCTGGCCTATCCGCCTACCGAATTCGGCGCCAAGTACATGCTCAATGGCGAAGAAGTCGACTGGACTTGGGACACCCTCGTAGAAGTTGCCAAGATCCTGACCGTTGACGCCAATGGCGAAGACGCCACCAGCGATGCCTTTGACCCCACCAAGATCGTGCAGTACGGTTTTGATCATCAGTGGGACACCATCCGTGCCGACTTCGACACCTTTGGTGGCAACCCCTTCTATGATGCAGCGACTGGCAAAGTCACTGTCCCCGACAACTGGCGCGAACATGCCAAGTTCATGTATAACGCCATCTGGGTAGACCACTTCATGCCCAACAACACCGCCGTCAACAGCGACCTGCTGAAGCCTCACCCGTTTGCTTCGGGCAAGATTGCCATGTCCCGCACCATGCTGTGGTACACCTGCTGCTTGGCTGACCTGAAGAGCAACTGGGACTTGGCTGTTGTGCCTAGCTACAAGGGCAACTACTATTCCGTTACCGATATGGACACCTTCCGTATCATGAAAGCCAGCAAGAACCCCGAAGCAGCCTTCAAAGTCCTGACCTACCTGCAGGGCGAAGCTGCGCTCGATCTGCTGAAGGCATACGGTGCGTATCCCGGTCTTCCGGAACTGCAGGAACCCTTCATCAAGGGCTTGCAGGAAAAATATCCCAGCGTCCAAAACTGGGGTGTTGCGCCCGCCAGCATGGCATACGCAATCTCTGTCCATGAGTCCTACTATCCGAATTTCGCCAAGGGTCAACTGCGCTTTGCGGACTTCGCTACCCTGCTGCGTGGTGATCAGGGCGCGAGCATCGACGTTGACGCCGAACTCGACAAACTGGCAGCCGACCTTCAGACGATCATCGACGAAGTCAAGAAGTAAACTGACTCCTCTCCTTGCTTCGTAAATGCCGCTAGGCTAAGGCGCTGTGTGGGTGACTGCACAGCGCCTTCCTCAAACAGAGTTTTTAGGATGGTTCGTATGACCACTTCAACCGCCACATCCGCCAATATAGGACCAGAATCGCGCCTTACCATTCTCCAGCGTCAGCGTCGGTGGGGATGGGTCTTTCTGTCACCGTGGATCTTCGGCTTTTTTGTCTTCACCTTTTTTCCGATGATCGCGTCGTTTGTGTTTAGTTTCACCAATTTCCGCATTGGTGAGCCGATCCAGTTGCTCAGCGATAACCCAGCCTGCGTCGCTGAATTTGGGTCCCTCCGCTGCCTCTTTGGCAACTGGGAAAAGATGTTCACCGACCCGGTGACCTCCAACGCATTGGGAGTCACCCTGCGCTTTATGTTGATCGCAGCCCCGATTTCGATTTTGTTCCCGCTGGGCATGGCATCACTGCTGAATTCCAAGTTCCTGCTGGGCAAACCCATCCTGCGGGTGCTGTTTTACATGCCCTTTATGGTGCCTGCAATCTCTGGGGTATTCATTTGGCAGTCATACCTGAATGGGCAAACCGGTTACCTCAACCGCATTTTGCGTCTTTTGGGCATTACCGAACCGCCCAACTGGCTGTTTGACTCTGCTTACATGCACACCGCTTTTGTGCTGATCGGGCTGTGGGGCGTGGGCAATGCCATGTTGACCATGCTCGCGTCGATGCAGGGGGTGCCCACCGAATTGTATGAGGCTGCCCGTGTGGACGGCGCAACTGGGCCGGTGGTGTTCTGGAAGATCACCCTGCCTATGATCTCCCCAGTTATTCTTTACAATCTGGTGCTGAGTCTGGTGGGGCTGATGCAGTATTTCATCGTGCCTTACGTGATGTCCAACACCACCCGTTCCGATCCTTCAGCAAACTTCATCAACCTACACCTGTATCGCACTGGCTTCGCCTTCGGTGATATGGGTTTTGCCTCAGCACAGGCGTGGTTGATCTTCATCGTGGCGCTGGCGTTCACGGTGGGCATTTTCGCTACCTCCCGTCGGTGGGTCTATTACGCGAGCGGAGGCTAAATCATGGCAACCACCGTCAATAAAGCAACCTACAATAAAGCAGTCAATACCTCACCTTTTTATGCAGTGCAGCTTCGTAAGTTTGCCACTTACGGGCTGGTGACCATGTTTGCGGTGCTGTTTTTGTTGGTTTACCTCAGCCCGCTGGCCAATATGTTCATGGTGGCCATTCGCTCCCAAGAGCAGCTTTCGCAGACTGCGGACTCCTCGATCTTCCCGATGGGCGCTAAGAAGTATGAGTACAAAGGTAAACAACTGCCCATCTTCAAAGTTGAAATCGACGGGGTAACCCGCGAATTGGCGCAGGTCTCCGCGACCCGCCGCAGCAGCGTCTTTATCGATCCTGCCAACCCTGAAGCAGGGGAGATAACATGGGAAGGCAACTGGCGTACCCTCGAACCAGTGCAGGTGATGGAAGCGCACTTTGAGAACTTCGCCGAAGCTTGGGAGCTAATCAACTTCCCGCGTCTGATGGGCAATACCTTGTTCATCGCGGTGACGGGCATGATCGGCACTCTGCTCTCGTGTATCTGCGTGGCCTATGCCTTTGCCCGCTTCCCCATCCCGGGTAAGAATCTGATGTTCATCATCCTGCTGGGCACAATCATCCTGCCCGGACAGGTCACCCTGATCCCCACCTACGCATTTTTTGCCTCG
The DNA here is from genome assembly GCA_014879835.1 of Anaerolinea sp. Classification (GTDB taxonomy): domain Bacteria; phylum Chloroflexota; class Anaerolineae; order Aggregatilineales; family UBA2796; genus UBA2796. Next base: position 26,286 of record JACSRJ010000230.1, on the reverse strand, counting down.
ATCAAGTGGACAGGCACTTGGCTGCCACTGATTGTGCCCCACTTCTTCGCCAACGCTTATAACGTCTTTTTGCTGCGGCAGTACTTCCTGACTCTACCCCGCGAACTGGACGAAGCGGCGATGATCGACGGGGCGGGGCCGTTCCGTATCCTGCTCAATGTGATCATCCCCCAAAGCTGGGCGGCCATCATCTCAGTGGGCGTGTTCCACTTTGTATGGTCATGGAACGACTTCTTTGGCCCGCTGATCTACCTCCTTGGGCAGAAGGAACTTCAGCCCGTGTCAGTGGGTATTCAGGTCTTTAACTTCCAGTATGGGCAGCGCCCTGATCTGATCCAAGCGACCTCGCTTATGGCCATGGCGATCCCCGTGATCATCTTCTTCTTGGCCCAGCGGGTCTTTATGCGTGGTGTGGTCATCACCGGGGTAGAGAAGTAACCATGAAACACTCTCAGCGCCGACTCCTTGCCGGAATCACGCTGGTTGTTTGGTTGGCACTGATGCTTTCTGTGGCGGTGGGCGTCAGTGCCGCCCCGGTGGTTCTAAAGGTGCAAGCCGATCAAGCTTTAGGCCCGATCAGCCCTCGCCTTTTTGGGGCCAACTATGGGCCTTGGGCAATCATGCCGCCCGATGTAGTGCCCCTTGCCGAAAAATCGGGGGTGAAGTTCCTGCGTTATCCCGGCGGTGAGTGGGGTGATCAAAATGATTTGACCCCCTTCCAACTGGATACCCTCTACATGGCGTTTGCCAATCGGATCAACGCCGAAGCCAGTCTGCATGTGCGTCTGCACAACAGCACCCCTGAAAAAGCAGCCGAACTCGTCCGCTATATGAATGTCGAAAAGAAATATGGGCTGCGTTACTGGGCTATCGGCAATGAACCCGATCTGTTTAAGGAATACTCGCTCGAAAAGTACCTGAAGGACTGGCGGGCTTTTGCTGAGGCCATGAAGGCCGTTGATCCCTCGATCTTACTTATTGGCCCGGAGATCAGCCAGTACCCGCCCAGTGATAACGCTGGTACTTATCTCGAAACCCGCCGCGAATGGTTAAAGGCGTTCCTCAAGGCAAACGGGGATCTGGTTGATCTGATCACGATCCACCGTTATCCCTTCCCCAAGGACAGCAGTTCGCGCAAGATCACCAAAGAAGAGGTGGCTGCAAGCGCCCTCGAATGGGATTACATCATTCCCAATATCCGCCAGATCAGCAAAGAAATCTTGGGGCGCGAACTGCCCATCGGGGTGACCGAGATCAACACCACGTGGACTGCCGATATGGGTGGCGAGACTTCCAACGGTTCGCACTATAACGCGGTTTGGTGGGCTGCATCTCTCGGCACAATGATCCGCCAGCAGGCGGACATGGTAACGTTCTTTAATTTCTACTCTAATCCCCCTGTGGGCGGCTTTGGGCTGCTGGCACGTTATGACGCTCGCCCGGTGTATTACGTGTATGTGCTTTACCAGCAGTTTGGCACTCAGTTGCTTGCCTCCCAATCGGACGATGTTCAGGTCAACATCACTGCCGCACTGAACGATGCGGGGGACCTGACCCTGATGATTGTGAACCTCAGTTCGGAGGAAAAAACCGTCAGCCTCGATATTGCGGGCGGGAATTTCGCCTCCACTGCAGCGCTCACTCGGCTTGATCTGGAGCATAAGGCCGATGCGCTCGGTGAGATCGATCTGAGCAGTGGTGAGATCACCCTGACTCCGGAATCAGTCTCACTGTATGTAATCAAGGCAAAAGTAGGCTAAATTCGGTTTCTGAAACCTGAGGGCACACTCACGGGTGTGCCCACAGCATCTTCAACTTCAACCTCAACCGATCAACAGGAATCGACACAATATCATGCGCCAGTTGATGCACAGCTTCAAAGGTGAAATGCCCCCGAAAGCAGTTTTGGACGGTGTTCGCCAAGGGCAGATCGCTTCATTTTGTCTGTTCCGGGGGATCAACGGTGACAGCCCCGCACACATGCGCGCTCTGACCGATGCGCTTTATCGGGCGGCCCAAGAGGGTAATCAACCCCTACCCTTGATCGGTACGGATCAAGAGGGTGGCAACCTGATTGCGATCACTGGTGGTGCCACTGAACTGCCCGGCAATATGGCCCTTGGTGCGACTCGTTCTGTGGAACTGGCCGAACAGGCAGGGCAAATTCTAGGACGAGAACTACTGGCGATGGGTCTGAACCTCAATTTTGCGCCCTGTCTGGACGTGAATATCAATCCCTCGAACCCTGCCTTGGGGGTGCGTTCCTTTGGGGATGATCCGGCCTTGGTGGGGGAATTGGGTGCAGCCTTGATCCGGGGGATGCAGAGGGAAGGGGTCATGGCGAGCGCCAAACACTTTCCCGGGTTGGGCGATTCTGCCCATGACACCCATTTTGAATCCACCGTAGTCACCCATGCACTCAGTCGGTTAGAACAGGTTGAACTGGCACCTTTTCGGGCCGCGATCCGCGAAGGAGTGGCCACAATCATGAATGGGCATGGCATTTTCCCCACCCTTGATGTCCAACTGCCCGCGACCCTCTCCCCGGCAGTGATCCGCTATTTGCGGGAGACGCTGGGCTTTCAGGGGTTAATCCTCACCGATGCCATGGATATGCACGCGGTCTCCCGTTATGGGCATCGAGAGAGCGTTCAGGCCGCACTCCACGCAGGGGTTGATCTAGCACTCTTGGGGCACATCCCTGATCAAATCAAATTGATGGAGTCGCTTGCCGGTAAAGAGAATCCGGCAGCCCTTCGCCGTTTGGAGTCCCTTCAGTCCCGTCTTCGCACTGACCGACCTGCTTTTGAGGTCATCGGCTGCGAAGCCCACCAGAAGATCGCCCAAAATATCGCAAATGCAGCCGTGACTGTGGTACGAGGCGCTCAGTCTCTCCCCCTGCGCCTGCCCTCCGATGCGCAGATCGCGGTGATCACCCCGATTCCGGAGAACCTGACTCCGGCGGATACCTCTTCCAGTGTGGAGATTCAACTGGCACAGATGATCCGCAAGCGTCACCCTCGCACCGATGCCTATCAACTGCGACGCCATGCCCCAGAAGGTGAGATCGGCGCCCTCCTGAATGTGGTCAAAGGGGCCGATGTGGTGATTGTGGGTACCATCGCAGCGGATCAGGATAAATCCCAGTCGGAATTGGTGAACGCCTTACAGCGCGAAGGTAAACAACCGCTGGTAGTGGCAATGCGCACCCCCTACGATCTGAGCGTTTTCCCCCAGATCGATACCTACTTGTGCTGTTACAGCATCCGTCCGGTGGCGCTGGAGGCTGCGTCACGGGTGATCTTTGGGGAGATCGAGGCGAAAGGTATCCTGCCCTGCCGTATACCCGGCATAGGGGCGTAGGGGCGGCTCTCCGATCTCCCGTAGGCAAGGTGTGAATCCTCTCCGTCCGCGCCTCTTTACCCCGCAATCCCTCATTCCTCTGAAGGCTGTTTTTGGCCCTCTTCCGTAACCTTTACAGAGTTTCCCAGACAGTTTAGCGATTACTGGGGGAACTTGAGGGGGCACCCCTCAAAGTATCTTCCCCCTTCTCTCCTGTGCAAGCAGGCACCAACAAACGGTCGTGGGTTAGGGAGATGAGCGTATAGCTGAAAATAGCAGATCAATTTTTCAGGAAACCACTCTAGGATAAGGCTTTAGGGACAACACCCGCTTTGTCCGTCTTCCAGCGGCAGACTTTCTTGCGTTAACTCTGTGGTGATATACCTTCGCACTTGACAATCGAAGCGCGTGCGCTCATAATGAATGAACGTTCACTCATTTTACTGAACGGGTATTCACGAACAAAGGAAACCCATGCCAGACTCCATTCAGGAACAGACCATCAAGATTAGGCGCGAACACATTCTGGGTGTAGCGGCAAGGATTTTCGCCCAGAAAGGCTTTCACGCAGCGACCATCAAAGACATTGCCAGAGAAGCCGGTATCGCTGATGGTACGATCTACAACTATTTCGAAAACAAGACCGCACTCCTGCTTGGTATCTTTGAGCAGATGCGCCAATCACTGGCACAGCAACCACTGGAAGCGTTCACGACGCACGACATGCGGAGCTTTCTAAAGCACTATTTGCAGCAGCCGCTGATGGCTCTGCGCGGTGATAATTTTGAACTATTCCGCGTTGTGATGTCCGAAATTCTGGTCAATCAGGAACTAAGCGCTCTTTACCGCCAGAACATTTTGGAACCTACCCTTGCCTTGGCTGAGCAGCAGTTCCGGATTTGGGCCGATCAAGGGCTGATCAAGTCAGCGCGCCTTGCGCTGTCCATCCGGGCCATTTCTGGGCTGATCATCGGTTTGATGGTCGAACACGTACTGGGTGATCAGGCACTGGCTGTGCAGTGGGACGCCCTGCCTGACCATCTGACCGACCTTGTGCTGAACGGTTTAGGGGTGAATCAGCCATGAAAGTACTTATTGCTGCCTCTGGCTCGCGTGGTGATGTACAACCGTATGTTGCGCTGGGGCAAGGATTGAAGGCGGCCGGACACACTGTCCAGATCCTCACCTCTGATGATTTCCAAGTGCTGGTAACTGAAGCCGAGTTGGGGTTTTGCTCAAGTGGTCACAGCATCGAGGCCATGCTGCAAAGCGATGCGTGGCGCACTACCTTGGAAAGTGGCAATTTCCTTGCAATTGTTTTGAAAATGCGGCACGAGATGAGACGCCATGCCCATCAACTGACCGCTAACATGTCGGCCTACTTTGAGGACGCTGACTTGGTCTTAGGCGGCATGGCCGGACTGCTGGGCGCATTTTCGGTCGCGGAAAAACTTGGCATTCCGGTCATCCAGACACATGTTTTTCCCCTGACGCCAACACGCGCATTTGGCAGCCCTCTAACACCGACCCTGCCACTTGGCAGGGTGCTCAACCGGGCATCTTTCCACCTGATGCGGCAGGTTCTGTGGCAAAGCAGCCAGCTTGCCGACAAGATAACACGCAAGGCACTTGGTCTGCGACCAATGCCGCCATGGGGCCCATACCAAGCGCTAGCCCGGCAGCGTGTTCCGGTGCTGTATGGTTTCAGCAAACACATTGTACCACCCCCAACGGACTGGGACTCGCTTCAACACGTTACAGGTTACTGGTTCCACAATGCGCCTTCCGTATGGGAACCTCCTACCGACCTGTTGCACTTTCTGCAGGCAGGCGATCCCCCTGTATATGTTGGTTTTGGCAGCATGGGTAATCGCAACCCGGAAGAAACCACCCACATTGCCCTGAAGGCGCTTTCGGTGTCCGGCCAGCGGGGGGTGCTGGCGTCCGGATGGGGCGGACTGGCAGAGATCCCCTTGCCCGAATCGGTATACATGATTCGCGCTGTGCCGCACGATTGGCTCTTCCCGCGCATGGCGGCAGTGGTACATCATGGTGGCGCAGGGACAACGGCCGCCGGCCTGCGCGCCGGTGTTCCAAACGTGATCGTGCCGTTTTTTGGCGACCAGCGCTTCTGGGGACAGCGTGTGTCCGCGCTGGGGGCAGGGACTGCGCCTATCCCGCGCAAACAGATGAATGCGGAAAATCTGGCGGAGGCAATATCCATCGCTGTCCAAAATCCAACTATGCGCCAGCGGGCAACCGAACTTGGGAGGCAAATTGAGGTTGAAGATGGGGTTGGACAAGCCGTCGCCCTCATCGAACGGTATTATGCAGGTCAACATTGATAGGGGCGCAATAGGGGCTTTAAGCTAACCCCACAGGACTCAACCGATTTTCACAGGCGTATATATCCCAGATGCCACAGGTTTTGCAGTCAAGCAGTCGTGTTACTTTTGGCGGATGCTGTCAAAAGGGGGGCGATAAGGGTCCATTAGCCCTTCATCTGGGCGGCTGTCCTCACTGCGTGTTCAGCATCCACGACCCCTCTGCCCTGACGATCTTCGGCCACATTGGGCAGTTGTTTTGCGGTCGCCTGCAGAATGGACTTCACCGCATCAGGCTGAAGATTGGGATTCACCTCCAACATTTGGGCCACAATACCCGCTACCACTGCACTGGAGACTGAGGTTCCATCTACATGTTGGTGGTGAACATCAATGATTTTGTGGTGGTTGATCCGTTCTTGAATAAAGGTGTACACCTGCTGGTCAGGCTTGAACGCTTGATGGCGGGTGAGGTGCAGATCGGGGTATGCCGAGAGCAGCAGTTGGTTAACCGTGCGCTGATCATGGGCATGAAGCATCATCGCCAGCCAGCGCGCCTCACGTGATTCTTTACTGCCGGGCAGCAGTGGCGAAGGAATCCACGCGGCTGCCCCCAATACTTCTGGCTTGAGGTGTTGATCGAAGGACGTGCCGTAGTTGTGGCGGTATAGTGACCACTGCGTTACATCGCGGGTGTTGTGGTCATCATAGCCGCCAACGGTGATCACTTCCGGGGCGCTGGCCGGGGGCACCAGCACTGGCTCTGGACGGTTACCCGCGGCCGCTGTGATCACCACCCCCGCCTGATGCAGGCTGCGGATGACTGTGTACAGATCGTAATCGGGATCATCGTTGGGATCATCACCCCCAACCGAAATATTGACCACCCGCACCCCAAACCGTGCTTGATTGTGATCCAACCAGCGCAGCCCACGCAGAATATCAGGCTCACGGATGCGTCCCTGCGGGGTTGCCACCCGGATCAGGATCAGGCGTGCAGCCGAGGCCAACCCCGGATACCTGCGCCCGCCATTGGTGCGCCCATCCCCCGCGGCGATCACGCTGGTCATCTGTCCATGCCATGCCAAATGACGGTCGTGAAAACCAGTGGTGCGTTCCACGACCCGATCCGTACTGGCATCTACGTAAAGGATCACCCTATCACCCAGATCAGGATGAGGATAAAAGCCCGAATCGATAAAGGCCATCACCACCCCACGCCCGGTAAGATCAGGCAGGGCCCCAGTACGTTCATGAAGGCTCAGCATCATCCACGCAGGATCATGGTAAGGATAGTTGGGCACAAACATCGGATCACTCATGGTTGGTATGATTTATCGGAGTCCCCGTTGTCGATGATCAGCACGTATCCCGGCAGCAAACTGACCTGTGCCGCAACCTCATCAGAAATGTTCATACCTTGCTCGTCAATCACCCCCCACAAACCCGGAACGCGCCGCTGTCGGGAATGCATTACCACGCGCCCGTTTTGGGTATTGGCCATATCGGTGTTAGCGATCACACTGACTGCCTGATCCCCTTTGCGCCGGGTGAAAACGAGGATCGCGGGGTTATCAGAGTAGCCAATATAAAAGGTGGAGGGATCATTATCCGCGAGGAGCGTGGCATACTTCTGGCGAATGAGCAGGGCTTGCCGCACCGATTTTACGTAATTGGTGGGTCGAGTCCACGCAAAACGAGCAGTGCTGAACAAAGGCAGTTGATCTGAGGGGTGCTGTGCCTGTTGTTCATAACTGAAACCAAGTCCGGTATTGATCGGTTTGCTCTCGCCCAACTCAAAACCAGTGAGGACAAACACCACCCCCGGCACCATCACTGAGAGCGCAAGGGCATAGTGAGCGTAGGCAATGCCTCCGTAGCGGGCAAAGGCCCGGGGGGTGTTGTGATTCTCCGAGGCCGCCAGAAACGAGATCGGATGAGGATTTCGCCCCATCTCGTTAATGAAGTTGCGCACACTGTGCCCTTCGTGCAGCCCCAGCAGCCAATAACCCACCACAGCATTGTAACCTTCAGCACGGCTTGATCCAGAGATCGAGAAGTTTTCGTCCCAAAAGGCAAAATCGGGGTTTACTTCCCGCGCTGAAGTCACGATCCGCTGTTTTAGCTCCATCGGCAGTGCGTGCCCCATGTCGAGCAGCACCCCATCAATATCAAATTCCCGCTGATAATGCGGGATGACCCCAGCGATGGCATCCCACAAAGGATTGACCCGGTTTTCGGGCTGTGCCAGACGGGAATCATACATACGCAGGGTATTGTAGGCCATGTAGTTAAAGTCGGGGTGGTCGTACAGGCGTAGATAGGTTACATCCGACCATGGGGGCTGGCTGTCCTGAGGTGGCCAGTCGGCAAACGCACCGGGGATACGCACCCGTGTTCCATCCTCCAGCGTTCCGACATAGCGTCCATTTTCTAGCTTTACCCGTTCCGGCCGAGGGGGCACAGTGAACATCTCTTTATAAAATGGATAGGGTGCGGGTAGATCGTGATAATCGCCCTGCCCTACTTTCCAGTGGATCAAGCCCAAGGTTTCGTTTGAGTAGATAGGCTGTCCAAAAGATCGTAGGAGATCGGTGCGCCCCATGTGATGGGTACGATCCCGAATATCGGCGTGAATCCAATAGAACCATTCGGGGTGTTCACCAATCCAGTCGGAATCTTTGGAGGCGGTGCGCAGCACAAACTCCATCACTACCCGCATCCCCAGATGATGAGCAGCCTCCACAAAGGCAGCAAAAAGCTGCTCCGCACTGAGATTCAGCGCTGGTTCCGCTAAATTAGGATCAAGCTGGTAGGGATTGCGGATCGCATAAGGGGAACCAAGGTTACCCTTTTTGCCATCCTGCCCAATCGCGGTGATGGGCAGCAGGTGAACCGTATTAAAGCCCATATCACGGATGAAGGGCAGGATGGCGATACATTTGAGCAGTGTTCCCGGTTCACGCCAGCCATCACTGTTAACATTCACCTGTAACCCACCATCATCGTCGTGATCAAAGGCGGTGGTAAGCCGCGGGAATAGGTTATACACCAACGCTTCACGAGTCCACTCCCCCCCTTTACCTTCAATAAGCGGGCTTGAGGGGGTGCTGAGGATGTGCAGGAAACGTTCCCGGTAGAACTGAAAAGGATCTACCATAACCGCTTCAGGTGATTTGAAGTCCACCCACAGACCCGGTACGAAGTAAGGGTGATCAACCCGGCGCTTCATCACCGCCAATTGATCAACAAGGGTGCGAAGGGCACTGAGGGATGCGTTTTTGGTACGGAACAGTCGTGATAGCACTTCAGCGCAGCAGTCCCGTTATCCAAAGCCAGATGAGGCCCGGTGTGGGCGTGGGCATTGGGGTGGGTTCGCGGAACAATTGAATTAGGCTGCCACCTGCCAAAAGTACCCCTAAAAAGACCAGTCCAAAGTAGACAAAGGTCACGATATTTAAGATATACCCAGCGATTATGAAGTAGCCGTCGCGCTGTAAAATGCCTGCGCCCAAAAGTAGCAGTCCCCATCCGGGCAGGAAATTGGAGAGCGGCAGCACAGGGAGAGGGATGATCAGCAAGAACCCCCCAAAAAAGAGCATGAACCCATGAAGACGGTTGATTGTCTCACTGCCAGAAAGCGCCAACAACCGGGGACGGATAAAGCGTTCCACGCGCCGCATCAACGCCGCGCCACGCTCTAGCACGGGCACCAACTGATCACTGTGAACCGTGCGTCGGAGCATGATACCCGGCATCCACGGGATGCGGTTGAGGATCACCCCCAAACTGATCAACATGATGAGCGCCCCAAAGACAGTGCTTACTCCCGGCAGGGGCAGTGGGGTCAGAAAGGGGATGGTGAGGATCATGATCAACAGGATCAATCCCTGTTCACCCACCAGATGAAATAGATCACGAATGGTGATTTTCCCTTCGGGGACGCTTTTAGCAACATGTTCTAGCGTCTCAGAAAGGCTCAGCTTTACATCTTGAAGTTCGACAGCCATGCAAAATCCCTCGAAGGTTCTGGGTTGAGAGGTGCGGAAGGTTAACCGTCCCTTCCAACACGGGGGGAAATTCTACATCTGGTGAGGAATGCATACAAAAAACGGAACCGTTTCTCAAAAACCACCTCTTTAAAAAGGAGCGCTCTGATTGTCCTCATGCCCCTTTAGCAATCATAGGGTAGACTTCACCTATTCAATATTTACTTTGGGGCGGGAACGATCAGGAGTACCTCTCAATGATGATCAATGTGGGCATTGTGGGTGTGGGCACCTATGTGCCGGAGCAGATTGAGACCGCCGCCGATCTGGTTGCCCAGACCGGTATCCCCGAAGCCGTGCTGCGCGATAAGATGGGCATTCGCCAGCGCCATGTGGCTGGGGAGCAGGACACCATAAGTTATATGGCAAGCCGTGCCTCGGCACGCGCCCTTGAGGATGCTGGTGTTCCAGCGGAACAAGTGAATCTGGTGATCTCGCATGGCAGCGAGTACAAAGATCATCTGGTGTGGAATGCCGCGTCCAAGATTCAGCACAACATCGGTGCAATCAATGCGCAGGCTTTTGAAGTGTACGCCCTGTGCGCCGGTGCGCCTATCGCTCTTCAGACCGCACGGGGCATTATGCTGGGGGATGAGTCCGTGCGTTATGCGCTGCTCACCGCTGCCAGCCGTGAAAACGATCTGGTGAACCTGCGCAACGAGCGGGTGCGCTTCATGTATAACTTTGGGGCGGGGGCAGGGGCGCTGCTTTTAGAACGAGGTGCCACCCGCAACCTGCTGTTAGGAGTCTCGGTCATTACCGATGGAGCGCTCTCCGAAACAGTGACCCTTAACCGTACCCCTCAGGCACTGGGTACAAACCCCGGTGAATTTGGTGATCTGCGCGGCCGGTTGGACGTGAATCAGCCGGATTTTATGGCCGAACGTCTCGGTGCAGTCTCCCTTCAAAACTTTGTCCGGGTCATCCGCGAATCGGTCGAAAAGGGTAGCGCACGCCTTGAGGACTTACGCTTTTTGGGGATCACCCACATGAAAGGATCATTCTACCGGGAAATCTTAAGCGCGGTGGGTCTAACCCCGGAGCAGTCGGTATACCTAGAGGATTATGGGCACATCCAGAGCGCCGATCAGGCCTTCACACTGGAACTAGGACTAAAACAGGGCAAGATCAAGCCCGGTGACCTGATTGTGCTGGCGGGTGCGGGGGTGGGTTATACATGGAGCGCCGCTGCCATCCGTTGGGGGTAAGCCTCGAAGGGGGCATGTGGTACCCGTGCGGCACAGGCACAAAAGCCAGTGCTCCCTACTTGTATTGAGTGCGGTTTCTACCCCTATAATCCCCCCAGCAAGGGAGGCGAGAGCACCTGCATCCAGTTTGGAAGCGCCCTTTTATAGAACTGACTATGGGGCGGAGTTGCGGTCAATTTATTCTTTCAGTTTTAGTGTCAACCGGGCGGCTTCCCCCCTCTCCTAGCCGTACTTGGCGGTCGGGTGAGAGGGATGAGGACTACCCCCAGAAGGCCCGATGCCACATCTCAAGGTGAGCCAACCGCCAGATCAGTTCAGTTTGTGAGGTGCGCCCGCTGAAATGCCCATCGATCAGCTTAAGGTAGGTCTTGCGCTCAAAGTAGGGACGGGCTGCCGAGGGATCGTACAGAATCGCTTTGAGTTGGGGCTGAAGCACCCCTTCAAACCATGTTCGGATGGGTGTACCAAAAGGCTTTTTGGGGCGATCCCGGATGACTGGGGGCAGGATCGCCTCCATAGAAGCACGCAGCAGATACTTATTCTCCTTTAGGCGCACTTCTGCTGGGATGGAGGCGCATAGACTCATCAAGTGACGGTCAAAGTAGGGTACCCGACCTTCAAGAGAATAGGCCATCGAGACTTTATCGGCGGAGAGCAGTCCGTTGCCGGGCAGCCACAGGTACATTTTGAGATAGTGGATCAGGTTGGCGGGGCTGCGCGTGGGCGCGCTGTCCAAGAGGCGCATGAAGGCCCGTTGGGCCGCCCCCTGAGCGTTCGACTGCAACAGGCTTTGGCGCAGTCCGTCGGAAAAGACCGTGCCATCAAAGGCCATCGTCCGCCACAGATGAACGTCCTCATCATCCAGCAGATGATAGCGTGAGGGCAGCAGGTTAGGGATCGCCCCGACCCCTCGAAAGCGCCGCATGAGGGGATAGGTTCGCTCAAGCTGCTCCGCACTCCAACGCCCACCGCGCCGCACCACTTGCGGCAGAATGCGCCGGAGAGTTTTGGCCTGATCCATCGCCTTAGGCAGTTCCCGATGAACGGGATAACCCGCGAAAATTTCGTCGCTGCCGATACCGTTCAGCACCACCTTCACCGTCTGAGCGGTTAGTTTGGAGAGCGCCAGAAGCGAAACCGCTGAAGGGTTGGCGTTGGGTTCATCGTGGGCATAGGCATACTGAGCCGCGTATTCCCACCATTGAGCCGCATCAAGACGCAGTTCATGGTGACTGCTGCCGAATACCTGCGCGGAGTGACGGGCTGCTTCCAGTTCATTATCGGGATGATCACCATCACTGTAGCCAACGGTATAGGTGTTGATCTTGCCGGGGGTGAAGGTGTCCATGAGGGCCAATAGACTCGCCGAATCAACCCCGCCGCTCAAAAACAAACCCAAAGGCACATCACTGCGAAGGTGAATCTTCACCGCCTCTCGAAGGGTTTCGCGCACCTGCTCCACGATCAGGGTTTCATCGACCTTGCCCACCCAATGGGGGTATTCCATGCGCCAGTGTTGAATGGTGCGCACTGTGCCTTTTTCGGCCACCAGCGCTGTACCGGGGTCTAGCCGACGGATGCCCTTAAAAGGCGTCTCTGGCCCTACCATGAATCCAAAGGTGAGGTAAGTATCAAGGGCCGCCGGATTGAGTTCGCGGGGGACTTCCGGGCCATATGCAAAGAGGGCTTTGATCTCGCTGGCAAAGAGCAGGATCGTGCCCACTTGACACACATACAGAGGTTTTATGCCGATGTGATCAATGGCCAGAGTGAGGCGCTGCTCACGGGAATCCCACAAGGCAAAAGCGTACATCCCGCGCAGATGTTCAAACACTGACAACCCGTGATCTTCGTACAGATGCACGATGGTCTCGGTGTCGGAACGGGTGGCGAGACGGTGTCCCCGCGCCCGAAGCAGGCTTTGTAGTTCTAGATAGTTGTAGATTTCGCCATTAAAGACGATCTGGATCGTGTCGTCTTCATTACCGATAGGTTGATCCCCGCCCGCCACATCGATGATGCTAAGACGGCGCATCCCCATCCCCAAGGGCCCAGACACATAAAATCCGTCACCATCAGGCCCTCGGTGACGGATTGCTTCGGTCATAGCGCGGATGCGGGTTGGGTCCATCTGGACCCCGCCGCTCAGGTCAAATGCCCCCACAATGCCGCACATCAGGGATTCTCAATGGTGCTCTGAGGCACGGTCAGCGAGTCCCATGATGGAGCTTGGGTTTTTGTCCTAAATCGCCGCGCCCGAAGCCAGTGCCAGAAGGGGATCGAGGCCATCAAGTTGATCTGTATCTCGTCCGGATCATTGACGTTGAACATGCCCAAGGCCCCAGCGATGAATCCCGAAAGGCTTGAGCCAACCATGACCGATCCAAAACCCTTAAAGATGCTGAACTCGTGAATGCGGGCGGTCAACCACGACTGAAGGATCAAGCCGCCCAGCAACCCGCCTACAATGGTCAGTGCGCCGATCCCACCGAGAGTCTCAAACTGGGTTCGAGAACCGGAAACGGCAGCGGCAATCATCAACCCAAAACCAACACTGATCACGATATAGGTGAGGCTGATCACGTTCATCATCACCCGAAGATAACGCACAAAGGAGCCGGTACCACCCATCATCATGGTGCCCACCCCATAGGTGACCACCATCTGGAAGAACGTTGATCCCACAGTGAGCGCAGCCAGCCGGAAAATGGGTCCGATCACGTCTTTGAGGGGAATCTCCACAAACAAACGGGAGAACTCGCTCATGTCGCTTGCACGCCCTCTCAACAGCATCGGGGCGAGCGCCCCAGAGACGATGATCAGACCATAAAACAGGGCCACACTAAACAGAGCGATCACCCCAAACAGCACCACCAGCGAGATCACCATGTCCCAGATTTCGCTGTCATAGGCGGGGCCGCGCTTTTTGATCGCGCCCACCTCTTGGCTTTTTTGGATGACCAGTTTGATGGCATCCTTGGTGGTACCACCCACCAAGGACACCGCCAAATTCTGGGCCCCCTGATTCTCCGCCAGTGAGGGATCGAGTTTGACGGCCATGGCTAAGTCCGCAAGGGCATTATTATCATCGCCATTGGTCTTGTAGTTAAAGGCGCTGTTGAGCCGGGCCCGGGCTTGATTACGCTTGGCCTCGCTGATCCCGCGTGCTTTGGGCACTTCGGCGGGCGCTGCCCTCGGCCCTGTTGCGGGCTGAACGGCTGACCCTGATGGCGCAGCGGGTTTGGTGTAAGCAGCCAAAATGTCCGGCATCCGGTTCGGATTTTCATCCCCGCCTGATCCGGAAGGACGGCTTTCGGGTTTGGTGTACGCCCGAAGGATGTCCGGCAGCCGCGATTCTGGCTCTGGTTCTGCGTAGGAGGAATCGGGTTCCGACTCCTCGTAATCATCTTCGGGCATGGGAGGGGAAGGCGGGACAATGGGTTGACTAGGCGGCACATTCCCGCCGCTGTTTGCGGAGGCTTGTTTTTGAAGATTCTGAATATGACGCCCGGCCTTTCCGGCCAATTCCCGGATCGCTGGATCGGGATCGTTTTTGAAGACCACGGCCAGATGTTTGAGGGCACGGGGATCGCCGTTTCTGCCGATCCAGATCACCGCTTCGCGCCGTTTCGCGGCATCAGGACTGTTTAGCTGCTCGAGGTACTGCTCTAACATCCGCTTTCCCTCCTATGGTCTGCCTAAATAGTGTTGGCGGATAGTGGTTTGATCGCCATTGATGGTCACCAGATTGTACCCGGCCGGTTCTTCCGGAGTGACCGCAGGCATGGGCTGTTCGGGAAAACTCAGAAGCTGTCCAAAGGTTGAAGGGGCCGCGCTGAACAGTACCCCCTGTCGAAAGACTTGATAAGCCCGGTGAACGTGCCCAAAAAACACCCCTCGCAGCCGATCCCGCGCTGGCAGGATTGCATCCATAAAGGCATCGCGGTTCTCAAGGAGCATATGAGGGATCGTCCAGCCTTCATCAAGCCAGCGGCAGTCAAGCGCAGCCGGGGGGTGATGGAGGATGATCACCAGCGGTGCGCCTATCGGCTGGCACAGATCGCGCAGGGTGGACAGTTGATCTTCGGTAAGTGCGCCAGCTGGGTCGTGAGGACCGCGAGAATCAAAGACTGCAAACGCCACCCCTTTGTGGCTGAACTGATAATCAAAACGATCCCGATCCGGGGTTTTGGCCAACAGCACCCGCTGAATGTGCGCCGGATCATCGTGGTTGCCAGCCACATAGTAGATTGGGTATTTAAGTTTGGCCAGTGCAGGCTGAGCAAGTCGATAAGCCTGTTCGCTTCGATCCTCAACCACATCACCAGTATGCAACACAAAGTCAATGGGAAAAGGAAGTGCGTTCAAATGGCTGATCAAGTGTTCCAGATTCTTGAGGCTGTTATGCCCATAGTTGGCAAAATCCGGGGTCTGCCCGATGTGGGTATCTGAAAGATGAATGAAGCGGAGCATAGGTTTTATGGTTTTTATCCCTGATTAAACGTTGGATAGAAGCGGGAAATCTCACCCAGAACTGGTACAATGTGCTTGAAAACACTCACACAAGAAGGGTTTCAGGTGAAACTGTGTACGCTCCAAGTGATTTTACCCCTCCCTCGCCGGAGCGCCCGCGTATTCCTCCCGAACGCCTCACCGGGTTGGCCGCGCTGTTGATCTTCCTGTTCATCTGTTTGGCGCTCTCGATCAACATTGATTCTGAGGTGTTCAACCCGCAGAACACCCTGCGGGCTCTGACTAGCACTGCCGCAGCCCGCACCCCCATGCCAACCCCAATCCCGGCGATAAGTCCATCCCCCACCTTGCGCAAGGTGGATCAACCTGCACGTTTTGCGCCTGTGCCGTCTTCGCCCTCATCAAAAGTCTCAAACGCTTTGAGTACCTCTAGAATTTGTGATACCCCAGAATCGCAGTCTTGTGAATGAGCGCAATCGGGGAGGCATCAATCACACCGGGGCGGGCGTCAAACAGAGGGAAGATGCGCACCTCACTGGCGATGATGAACTGTGACAGGGATACCTCCGCAAAGTCGTTGAGACGCGCATCCGGGCCCAGATGAAACTTGCCAATGATCGAATAGTTCTGGGTATACATGGCCAGCGACTCACTGCGGGACATCAACTGCAACCCACCCTGAGGCACATTACTCACCGCAATGATCTGGCATATACGCTTGCTGATGAACATTTCTGCCTGTTTGAGGTGCGCTGCCGGATTGTTCGCGTTGACCCCCAAAGCGTCAAAGTCGTTCAAAGTAAATGTGGGTCGCTGATCGTCGTTGACGAAGGTCTGGAACACTCCCATGATCGGTAATTTGCCCTTAAACTGAAACAGATTGGTCAGAATGGTCACATCCAGATTGATCTGTGCTGGTCCTGATGGTGCGCTCATAGGTTAAAGTTTCTCCCTGAGAAGTATTGAATCCCTGTTCCTCTCAACAGTTGCCCAGAAAGGATCAACTGACAGCAGGCAGTTTGGTATTGTGGCGGTGCTGAAGCATACTAAGCGCTTCATACACTGCGGCACGAACCGTCTCATCCCGATCTCGAAGGGCGTTGTAGAGCGCCTTGAGGGCCGATGGGTGTCCCAATGAGCCAAGCGCCCGTGCGGCCGCGGCCCGCATTGCCGGATCGCCTTCCTGCAAGGCCCGCACTAGCATTTGTCGCCCCGTGGGGCCAGCAGGTACCCCTTCCCCACGTGAAGCTGCCCAAGACACCAGCCACTCAAGTTGATCGGGGCTGGGATGCACACTTACGCCACCGCGATCCGGGCGCTGTGCCTCCTTAAAGGCGTCTTCAGCAGCGTTGCGCACCACCCATTCACCATCCTCAAAGAGGGTCTTGTAGAGCGCCGCCAGCGCCCATCCCGCTTTGATTCGAGCCAAGCCATAGACCGCTGCCCGCCGCAGATCCAGCTCCGAACTGTTGAGGGCATCACGCAAGGTAGCGTGTCCCACGCCGGGGATGGCCGCCAGTGCTTCGGCTACAGCCCGTCGCAGTTGAGGATCGCCCGCAAGTAAACCATCCATCATGGTGTTGAGCGCAGCGTCAGTGCCGATGGCCGCAAGCGCCATCCCGGCTGAAAGCTGCACATCGGGGTCCGGATCGGCCAACATAGGAGCCAGTTCTTTGATCGCATCCGGTTCACCAAGTGCCCCTAGTCCGACACAGCAGTATTGGCGGATGATTGGAATAGGCGCTTTGAGACCTTCCCGGAGGATGTACAGTACGCCTTTATCGCGTGAGGTGACCAGCGCGGCCATGGCCAGCTCGCGGATAGCCGGGAATTGGCTGGGCTGGAGCAGTGCCGCCCCCAACTGCTTAAAGATGATCCCGCGCCATGCCGCATTGCTTGGTGAATCAAGCAAGGTGGACACAAGACTGAATACTGAGGCGTAGAGCAAATCCTGCTGTGCAGCAGTCACCCGTGCCTGAGCCACAGCGTCAAAGGGCAAGCGGATGGCCGCAAAAGCCAAGGTAGGCTCCCATCCGGGGTGATTGGCCGCATTCACCAGAGACTCTGGGGTGAGAGTCTCGGAAGCGAGAAAGGCTCCAATCATTGGATGAATCAGGGTGTATTGTCCGCCGGGAAGTTCCCGCACTAACGAGGAGCGGAGGAGTTTGTTCACCAGATCATCCACATTGGCAGTGGGTTTGCCGTCGGGGCCAGTAACCGTCCCCGTAACCATGGTCTTGATCTGTTCCAGCGAGACAGGTGTCCCATTTTGATCGAGGATTAGCGCTGCCAGTTTTTCCAGTAAGGGGCGTTGTTCGGCTTGCTGGTGGCGCACATAAAAATCATACCAGCCGCGTCGCCCCACTTCTTTTTCGTCGCCAGAAAAGGCAGCCCATGTCTTGAGGGTGACATCAAGTGGGATGCGCCCTCGGTTGTTGGTAGCTGCTCGCCGCACCACTTTTTCTTCAGGCATGGGCGCAGCCCGGCGTCCCTGCTTACCAATTACTGGCCACTGTGCAGCCCAGCGCTGCACCAGCGTTTCGTAATCCTCATCTTGCCATGCGCGCAAATAGATAGGGGTTAAGCCCACGTTGACAAGGGGATCGTATCCCTGCACCCCGGAGACCACCACAATATAACTTGCCTGATATAGTTCAATGAACTTTTGCAGCCAACCTATCACTTCATGCTGCTTGGTGCTGGGAATCTCGTCAAAACCATCCAGCATTACTAGCGCACGTCCCGCCGTAAGGCGTGAGTAGATCACTCTCGGCAGGGTACTGGACACTACCCCGCCTGCATTACGCTGCAATGCCCGCACCAAGGGTTCTGCCGGATCAACCGGACGGGCCTTGCCCGCTTCGGTTGTACCTGTCAGGGCCGCAGTGCTTAGATCAAGATCACTGAGATGAGCATAAATGGGCAAAAATTCAGTCCACTTTGGCAGGGCCGCAGTCTGCGAGTCGCCAGAGCGTGCTTGCTCCGTAGAAAGCTGGCGCAAGGCCCGTTCCTGAAGCTCGCGCCGAGCTTTGATCTTCAGTTCACGCTCTGCCGGGGGCAGATTTTGCAGTTCCGCTTCAAAACTTTCATCTTCCATCACATTAATATCGGGTAGATCGATCTCCCCTGCCGCAACCAGACCCATGACCGCGAGGGCGGTAGAGCGTCCTGCGCCGGGCATCCCTAAGAGGGCTAAATGGCGCGTCCCAGCGCGAAGATCATTCACCCCTAGCGTCTCAAGGTTATAGGGGGCATATGATGCCGGAAACTCATGAACCAGCGGGATCACATGGAAGATGCTGCCGATCTTTTCGGCGTTTGGCTCTTGGGGCAGGGGGGCGGGCAAAAAGCGAGGTTCCACGTAGATTTCAGTCAACTTTGCGGCCTCGCCCGCGATGTGCTGTGCATTGAAGCTCTTGATCACATGATCATAATAACGGGACTCAGCACTGTTGGTCACAAACTCGCGGGTTTGCCCCGCAGTTGCTTCCACAGAACGGCGCAAAGCCGAAATGCGATCACGCAGGCGGTACAGCACATAAGCGATCGCTGCCGCCGTCACAAGCCCTATCAAAAATGAGGCGAAATCGAAACGCATAGCAGTCCCCTGTGCCCCCAACGTTTGTACGGTACAATGGTGATCCTGATCAGGTGCTGTTGAATTATACTACTGGTTAAGGGTTCGGCACATTTTAAGCCACGCGAGGAGTCGCAGATGCAGCAGCCACCATCCACACAGGTATCACGCATCGAGTGGCGCTGGGTTATCATTTTTGGGGGATTGCTGGTGGCGATCACCCTACTGCCTTATGCTTGGGCATTTAGCGCCGTGGGCGGAGGATATACCTTCACCGGAATCCTCTACAACCCGCTTGATTCCGGAACCTATCTATCCAAAATCCAGCAGGGAATGGATGGGAATTGGTTGTACACCTTTACCCACACTTCGGAGCAGCATGTGGGAGCCCTCGTTCATTTCTTTTACCTGCTCCTTGGCCAGATCGCCCGCATCTTGGGTTTCTCGCCGTTGGTGATTTTTCACCTTGCCCGGCTGGCCTTCAGCTTCATGATGTATATTGCGATCTACCATCTGGGCAGCACAATCTGGACGCGCATTCGTCCCCGCCGCCTGTTTTTTGGAATTCTGGCGGTAGGCTCCGGTTTAGGCTGGTTTTCCCTGATCATGAGCGCTGGTAAGAACTTTCCTACCGATTTGAATGTCCCGGAGTCGATTCCTTTCCACGCAACGCTGATGAATCCTCACTTTCCCTTTTCAATCGCCCTGATTGCGCTTTTGGCGTCGATCTACATCCGGGTTTTTCGCCCCGGATTTGAGGAAGACCCCAACCTGACCAACGGCGGCGGTGGGGTGATCCTGAGTGTGATCATCCTGTGTTTGATGCAGCCTCAGGCATGGCTGCCTTTTGCCGCAGGTTTGGGGGGGTATCTGGTGGTGACCACCATTCGCAGCCGCAGCATCTCCCGGCGCGATCTGAGTTGGGCCCTGATGGCGGTTCTGCCCGCGTTGCCCATCCTGATCTACTACGCCGCGACCATCACCACCAATGAACCCTTCCGCATCTGGAATCAGCAAAACCAGACCCCGTCACCGTCGCTTGATGGTTATATCCTTGGCTTTGGGCTGCCACTCTTGGTGGCTGTGCCCAGTATATGGCGCGCATTTCGTCGCTTTGAGCGCGATGGGGATCGGCTCATGCTGATTTGGTTGGGGGTGAATGCGATCCTGCTGTACGCGCCTTTTAACCTTCAGCGCCGTCTTGCCATCGGCATGATCATCCCTATCGCTTACTTTGCGGTGCGGGCTTTAGAGGACTTCTGGTTCCACGTGATCGCGGTCAAGTGGCGCGGGCCCAGTCTGATCGCTCTTTTTGTGTTCATGATCCCATCCAATGTGATGGTTTTTGGGCTGCCCTTAGTGGGCATTGTGGATACCAAAGCTGGGGTGGAGACTGGTCTAGTCTTGCAGCCCGGTTATGCCGATTCCATCCGCTGGATTGAGGCTCAACCCTCACGGGGGGTGGTGGTTTTAGCCCCGCCGTTGGTAAGCCTATGGATTCCAGCGTTCAGCCATCAAAAAGTGGTGTATGGACATCCTTTTGAGACCCTCTACGCGGAGCAAAAAGAAGCAAGCGTGAAAGCATGGTACAAGGGCGCACGCTGCGATCAGGACGGCCAGAACTGCGCCCCTATCTCGGAGTCCGAGTGCCACAATCTGATTGATGCTTATCAGGTAAGTTATATCCTGCTCAAAGCGCCTGAAGACAACGACCCTGAACCGGGAGATGCCGCCTTTTGTGCGGGGGTGCTTAACTTGACCACACCCATCCAAACTTTTGGTAAGGTGTCAATCTACAAAATAGAGTGAGTGTCCATCGCAAACGCACCCGTATCACAAGTCCGTCACGGGCAGACCGAGCAGACTCTTAAAGAAATACCAGCCAGTGGCCACCAATTCCCGAAAGGTGTTCTGGACGGCCGTTCGCCAGTAGAGCGTGCCCGTGGTGACCTGCGCCGGGCTTGGATAGACGGTGATTCCCCGCACTCGAAAGAGCATTTCCGCCCGCCATAGATGGTAATTATCGCTCACTAACACTGCTGTCTGAAGATTGTGAGTAAGCATTACCTTCTGGGCTTCGAGTGCATTTTCTTCGGTGCTGCGGCTGTTATCCTCGCGCAGGATAGCACTGGCAGGCACCCCCATCCCCTGAAGCGTCTGAACACAGGCCTCCGCCTCGGAGTTGGGGTGATTGGCCGTGACCCCCCCTGTGCAAAGCACATACGGAGCGATCCCTTTCTGATACAGTGCGGCAGCGTGTTCAATGCGCCGCTTGTGACTAGGGGAAGGTGCCCCGCTGGGGCGGGTACCTGCCCCCAGAACGATGATCACATCGGCCGGTGCTGCTCGATCCGTCTGCCCGTAATGGTAGATATATAAGGCAAAGATGAACAGCAGCACAAAAGTGAGCAAGCTCATGATTAGGACCGCCCGTACCAGTCGGCGTAAGGTGATTTTGGCGAGTCGTTTTCTGAAAGCATTCATAGCCTGATTATGGCCACGGAAAAACCCTCCTGCCAGCGATACTCAGCAAAGACTTAGGCTGAGAGAGGGCGAATCACCCTGAGGAATGTCGGGGTTGGCTTGCTCCAAGGGTGATTCAATATACAATGGGGTCAGAAACGAGGCGCTTAAGGAAGAAATAGCGATGAGCATTCCTGCAAACTTGGCGGCTTTGGCCGGAATGTGGATTGGGGTCAATCGCTTGTGGCTGACCCCGACTGAACCCGTGCGAGAATCAACAACCGAGATGACCGTATCGGTGATTGGGCAGGGGAAGTTCCTCACTGTGGGTTATACATGGAGTGAGGGTGGTAAACCACAGGATGGGTTAATCCTTTTTGAACTTGAGCCGCAGTCAGGTGAGGTTCGAGCCACTTGGGTTGACTCGTGGCACATGGGCGACAAAGCCATGGTCTTTCAAGGAACAGCCGATTCTGCGGGGAAGGTCTCGGTGAAATGCTCATATCCAGCCCCACCCGGGCCTGACTGGGGCTGGCAGATTGTGATCACACCCGTTCAGGATGGGACATTCCTGATGACCATGTACAACATCACTCCGGAAGGTGAGTCGTTTTTGGCGGTAGAAGCAAGCTGCACACGGACAGCGTAACCCCACTTTGGCCCGCAGCGGTACGAGGGGGATGCGGGCAAGGGTGTGACTCCTAACGTAAAAACATTTGTCGAGGATAACTATGAAAATGAGCAGTATCCCTTTTGGGGTAACCGATTGGTCCCAGATTCCCGCCACTGAGCACCCCGGCATCACTGGGACTGCCTACTGGCGCACCCGGCAGTTTGATCAAATCAGGGTGCGGATGGTTGAATACACCCCCGGTTATGTGGCTGATCACTGGTGCTTAAAAGGGCATATCCTGCTGTGCCTTGAAGGTGAACTGGTCACCGATCTTGCCGATGGGAGCAAGATCGTGCTTACCCCCGGTATGAGTTACCAAGTATCCGATGATACCGAAGCACACCGATCCTCTACTCAGATCGGGGCAAAACTATTCATCGTCGATTAGCAGGGATATGGGCAGATTCAAAAGACACAAATACCCTCCCCTACAGCATCTGATGATGTTACACTCCCCCACTCATGGTTTATTTTTGATGTGCTAAGGAAAAGAATCCATGCCCAGATATTTCATCGGAATCGACGTCAGTACCACTGCCTCTAAGGCTCTTGTGGTCGATGAGCAGGGGAACGTGATCGCCACCAAAAGTTACCCCCACGAACTAAGCACCCCCCGTCCGTTGTGGTCAGAGCAAGACCCCCAAGAATGGTGGAAAGCCACCAGTGCCGCCCTCCGCGATCTGATGAAAGCGGTGCGGGCGGAGGATATTGCTGCCATCGGTTTAACGGGGCAGATGCACGGTTTGACTGCCCTTGATGGCGCGGGCAATCCCCTCCGTCCAGCGATCCTCTGGAACGATCAACGCACCGCTCAAGAATGCGCCCAGATCACGGAGCGGATGGGTGCACAGCGGTTGTGGCAGGTCACCGGGAGCCGCATGGTGGAGGGCTTTACGGCCCCCAAAATGTTATGGCTTGGCAGCCATGAGCCAGATGTTTACAAACAAATCAAGCGGGTTTTGCTGCCCAAGGACTATGTGCGTTTTAAGCTCAGCGGCGCTTATGTGACCGATGTCGCCGATGGCTCCGGGTTTGGGGTGATGGACGTGGCAAAACGCACATGGTCGGATGAAGCCATTGCGGCGTGCGGTTTCCCCAAGGCGTGGATGCCTGATCTGTGCGAATCCCCTGAAGTCTGCGCCCGTGTGAGCGAGGCAGCAGCAGCGGAGACCGGACTCAAAGCCGGCACCCCCATCGTGGGTGGCGCGGGGGATCAGCCAGCGGGCGGGGTGGGCAATGGGATCGTGGAGCGTGATCAGGTCAGTTTGACCGTGGGCACATCCGGGGTCGCCTTTGCCTCCAACACCAGCTATAACCCACATCCCGAAGGGCTGCTCCATACCTTCTGTCACGCCATCCCCGGCACATGGTTCTCGATGGGGGTGATGCTGAGCGCGGCAGGGGGGATGCGCTGGTTCCATGATGCTCTCGCCGGGGGCATGAGCTACGATGAACTCAATCAGAAAGTGGCAGGGGTGCCGCGAGGCGCTTCAGGGCTGATCTTTGCCCCCTATTTGACTGGTGAACGCCACCCCCACTTTGACTCGCTGGCACGAGGCGCTTTTGTGGGCTTGACTCTGCGCCACGAAATGCCACACATGGCGCGGGCGGTGATGGAAGGAGTCGCCTTTGGGATGCGCGACCTGCTCGAACTGCTGCGTGGACAAGGGATCAAACCTACCGAAGCGGTGGTAAGTGGGGGCGCAGCCAACAGCCCCATTTGGCGGCAGATTCTGACCGATGTAATGGGCATTCCCCTGTACACGGTAAACACTGCTGAGGGTGGCGCGCTGGGTGCGGCGATCCTCGCGGCAGTAGGCGCGGGAACGTTCCCGGATGTACCTACTGCCTGCCGCGCCATTGTGCGCAAAGAGAGCTACACCTATCCCGACCCCAAAGCGGTCGCGGACTATGAGCATCTTTACCCGATCTTCCGGGGCGTATACGGCACACTTAAGGGGACATTCTCGGCACTGGCAGGCTTTGAGGGCTGATTACTTTTGAACCTCACGCCCTCACCTGCCCTCACCCACCGCCCCGCTCGATCCCTTGAGTTGTGGCTCTCAGTGCTGATCCTGCTGGGGATTGTAGCGCTGCTGATGCGCTATTTTCCCCATGACAGTCTGTGGTATGACGAGGCGCTGACGACCTATGTCGCCACCGACTCGTGGGAGACTCTGTGGCGCTGGTGTACTCAGGTGGACATTCAGGTGCCCTTTCACTATGCGGCGCTCCGTTTGTGGACAGGTGCCGCAGGCAGCAGTGAGTTTTCCCTGCGAGTCCTTTCGGCGCTGTGCATCCCGCTTGCCGCTGCCGGGGTGATCGCGGTGGGGAGGCGATTGGCGCGGGGAACGGGTGCGGGGCAGGCAGCGGCGATCCTGTTGGGGGCGCTGCCGGGAGTTTTGTGGATCGCTTACGAGGTGCGCGCCTACGCATGGGGGCTGGCCCTTTATGTATGGGCGTGCGCTTTTCTGACAAGGATTCTGACCAACCGCCGTCCATCACCAGCGCTGATCCTGACTTATGGGCTGCTCATGGCGGGCGCACTGTATACCCACTATACGGCGCTGGCAGGTTTTGCGGCGCATGGGCTGATCGTTGGCGGAGCGGTCGTGGTAGCTCTGAGCCGCCGGGTCAAGATCGGCCAGATCATCCCTCTAATCGCCCCACTGATCCTCGCGGGGATGCTTTTTGCGCCGTGGGTTCCCACGATGCTGGCGCGAGGAGGCACAGATCGGAGCTACTATCGGGGATCGATCCCCCCGTTGCAGTCAATTCAGGTGGCGGCGGGCTTTAAAGCGTTGGGACGTCAAGATATGCCCCCCACAGCGGATGCGCTGGGACTGGCTTATGGGGCGCTGGTGATCGCTGGGGCAGTACTGGGGCTGATCAGCCGTCGCGGACGGGCTGCGGCCCTGTGGGCGATCAGCTTGCTTGCCGTCCCGCTGGCTTTTACGGTGCTGATCCTGATCGTTAACCCCAAACTCACCGGGCGCTATTTCTGGACAGCATGGATCGGCGCAGATGTGCTGGTGGCGCTGGCGCTGGTCACCCTCACCCGGTATCGGCTGATCTTGCTTCTGATCGGGGCAACTGCAATTGCCGCCGTGCCTTACTTCACCGGGGAGCGCGGCGAATCCCCTGACAGTGACTTCCGAGGGGTGTATGCCACTATCTGTGAGCAGGGCACCCCGGATGATGTGATCCTGCTCCGTGATGGCACCCTCTTTGTGACTGCGGAATATTACGGCAAACGTCCGCCCTGTGACAGTCCTCGACGCACCTTCGGGATGCCTGAAGCGCTGATCACTGATGTGACCCGGATGCTCACCTTGGGCGAGGCGCAGGGGGTGATGGCTCAGGTTGCGGCGCTGCGCCCGCCCCGGGTATGGGTGATCGCGTGGCAGGGGGATGTGATGGAGCCGCAGAATCTGGTCTATGGGCTGCTGGATGGAGTGGGAGCGCATACCCTGATCGGGCGTATGTTTGGCGATGTACGGCTGGATCGGTATGACTTCGACACTACTGCCCATGAGAAACTTGCGAAGGTGGCCCAGCAGGGGGCGTTAGAGGATGCGCAGTGGTACAACATCCGCCCCTTCCCGGACGGACCCAACCTGATCGCGCTGCGCCTGATCGCGCCGGAGAAGGTTAAAGCGGGTGACGTGATCACGGTGCTGGCGTGGTGGGAACGGGGCGAAACCCTGTATCCCGATCTGCGGGTGAGCGCTCGTTTAACCACGCTGGATCATGGGTGGGTGTACGCGCAGATCGACCAGCCGCCCTCTGCATGGAAAAATGTGGATGACCGCTGGATGCCGGGAATCCCCGTGCTGGGTCGGTACGAGCTGGTGGTTGGGGCAGATATTCCCCCCGGATTGATCCGGGTGCGCTACGTGATCTACGATCCCGCCGGAAGGATTGATCCTGTGGTCATCCCGGTGGGGGATATAAAGGTGATTCAATGACTGAACCAGAGACCCACACTCCCCCCTCAGCAGAACGCAGCAGCAAGGGGCTGCCCCGCAACATCTGGGTGGTGACCGCGACCAGCTTTTTGACCGACATTTCCAGCGAGATGATCTTCAACCTGCTGCCCCTGTTCCTAAAGAATGTGCTGGGGGCACAGACCGCGGTGATCGGCTTGATCGAAGGGATCGCGGAGACCACCGCCAGC
>JACSRJ010000073.1 GCA_014879835.1 Anaerolinea sp. | reverse complement strand
GGCGTGCCGACCACGCGGTCGCCGAAGCGGCTCACGAAGTCGTCAATGATCTCCTGCTCGCTTTTGCCCTGCTGCCCGTGGTCCAGCGCTTTTTCCCTGCGGCTGCACCCCGCCCCGCAGTCCACCTGGTCGGTACCTCGGGCAGCGGGAAGTCTGAGATTGCAGCCCTTTTATCCAGTTTCTACGGCACTTTCACCCGTGACACGCCACCCGCCCAGTGGGGAGACACCGTGAATACGGTGGAGACACTCGGTCACGCCCTTGCCGACGCACTCTACTGGGTCGATGACTACAAGACCTGTTATGCTGACGAACGTGCCTTCACCCGCTTTTTGCAGAGTTACTCTCGGGGTATGGGGCGCGGACGTCTGACTCGTGAGGCAAAACTCCGCCCGGAACGTCCCTGCCGAGGACTGCTGCTCAGTACCGGCGAGACGACCATCGAGGGTGAGGCATCGGTTATCTCCCGAATGTTGGTATTGGAAATCCCTCCCTGGGAGCAGCGTGACCCAGGCGGAAAGGCACTGGCACAGGCGGAACGGGTGCGTGACCACCTCGCAGCCTTCACCGCCCACTTTGCCGCATGGGTGGCTTCTCGGGTGGACTCGGGTCAGCTGGTGAAGGAACTGGCGAAGGGTTTTGAGAGCAGTGTACAGGGGTACCGCGACAAGCTGAATGCGGTTTTGGGCAGGCGGGCGAATAGCGGCAGGATGATCCAGAACTGGGCAGTGCTGGTGACGGTCTACCGCTTGCTGAGGCAGTTTCTGGAAGCGCAGGGGGCGGAAGAAGCGCTTCCTCCCTGGCAGGATGCCATCGTGCAGACGGTGCAGGCAGTCCAGCAGGAGCGGGCGGGGCAGGTCTTTATGGACACCCTGGGACAGCTTCTCGCCAGTGGGCAGGTCATGTTTGCCACGGACATGCGCCATCCCGAAACACCGCCTCCCGGAATCACCCTCATCGGGTATCTTGAGGGTGAATACCTTCACCTTTTGCCTGATGTCACCTATCTGGCGGTGAGCCGGGTCCAGGCGCTCAAGTTCAGCGCAGCTGCCATCGGTGCCCAGTTGAAGGAGGAGGGTTGGCTCATACCCGGCACTAACACTTTAACCGTGCAGCGGCGCATCCAGGGCATAACCACCCGCTTCTGGCAGTTGAAAGTGTCTTGTCTGGCAGGAGAGACCGTATCCGAAGGATGATCTAGTCCAGGACTCAACCGGCTAACCCTCGAAGGCTGTGACAGCAACCACAAGCTGTGACAGCCTTTTTTGTTGTCTGCGTCAGGTTAAACAGGCTCCTGTCACAGCTGTCACAGACACAAACCAGCATTGTCCAGAGAATTTGCGAAAAATGCGACCCCTCTCACTTTTAACATGCAGATCCCTCATTTTCTGCCTGTGACAGCTGTGACGCTGTGACAGCGTTTTGAGGGACACGCAAAAAAGTGAGCCCGATCTGGTGATTCAGTACCTGTGACAGCTGTGACACCTGTGACAGAAGAAGTTTCTAAAAACATTCCCCCCGTAAGTTCTAACCGATAGGATTGGTGAGTATAGGACTACTCAAAGCGCCTTCCTTGATCCATTTGTGCATTATGTTGTGCAGCTTTGTGTAAAGATTTGAATGCCTCAAATCGCCCCATTGGACGCATGAGAGCCATCCACTTTCTTAAGTAGGCTCTATTCCCCAGAAGGCGCGTCAATTGGGCCACCACACTCAATTTCGTCGCCTCTGCTATGACTTCACTAGCAATCCGACTCAAATGCACACTCCGTCCCCCAAACAGCCCCTCCATCAGACGCACCAGATTGGCTATTGGCTGTCTGCCAGACCCTTCGCCAATGGCAAAACTTAGCTATGCAGGATACTATACAAGGTTGTGATGGGGTAGACGTTCATGGTGCCTCGTTTCGGTTTTGCTTGGCAACTCAACCTTGACCGATCTCCCCTATTTGTTCAATTCCTTCACTCTCGTCCATCGGTTCAGTGTAGGGTGGTTAGGAAACAAATCATGCCTAGACGAAGCAAATCTATACTATTTTTTGCGACTATATGCATAGCCATTACATCAATTGTTCTTGCTGTAAGCCTAGATTTATATAATCGACATATTCAATCCATATATTCCAGCTCAATCGAACGTTGCTTTGATGGCTACGTTAGAAATATGAACGCTAAGGAAGTGTCCGAATTGTTGCAAGTTCCGGTGGTGATTCCGGAGGAATTCTCAAATCATATGCCAAATAACGTCAAAATAAAGCCAGATGGGCTGGATGTTGGGTCAGGAATAAAATGCGGTATTGCTATTGAGTACAACAAGAAATACGGAGAGCAAATAGTGATTGAAGTTTACCGTCGGGAACAACCATATACCCAGCCACAGAGTTCAGTAGGTAATGTCAACTGTAACGACAATAGCGCCAGTACAGTCTTGCCATTGAATTTGGTACGACCCGATAGACGAACTACTGCACATTGTGTGGAGTATAGTAACTCAGAGGTAAACTTCAAATCGTCGTGTTGGGGTACAATATATAAATCCAATCTCGCTTTCGACGTTCTGATGTTAACGCAATACACCTATATTGAGACGGCTAGATTGATGTGTAGTGTGATGTTTTGGGAGCCTGAAAACAATTGAGAGAGCAGGTAGGTTTCTAACATCCCCACCTGCTCAATCGGCAACAATTATAGTGTAGCCTAACAATATCTGTGCAAACGTTATCTTCGCTCAAAATCGGGCATTTTTGTAGAGAAGTTGACCTTTTGTGGCCTTTTATAAACCTTGTTTACTGCGGCAATTTTGAATTTTCAGACAGAATTGGCCGCGTTCTCAAAATTGGCACAGGTATTGCTTAATACTTTATCGTAAGATATTGTCACAAGTCCCTCCACTACCATTTCCAATATTCGTCGGTGAATAGCCACGGAACGGATTATCTGGTGAACTGAGCAAGGTATCAAAGTCTGACCACACATCGGGTTCATTGATGCCGCATGCGTAGGGTTTTAACAGATCGGGTAGGTGGCGCACATCATATGCCAAATTCAGGCGAATTGTCTCGCTGAGATCAGCCGCCAAACTGCTCACATGCACATCAATAACGGCATCCTCATACCACAATTGGTAGTCTGGAAGAAGGACATGTGTGCCTGCATCGCCAGTCCCTCTAAGGTAACTGCAGTAACCTCTCGCTTTCTCCCTCAGATTTGCTTCCTCACGATCTTTATCTCGCAGTTTTGCTACAGTTGCATTCGTTGCTGCTGCGAAACCAAAGTATGCAAAGAAGTGATGGGTATTTTGAAAGAACGTTCTCTTGAACCCATAAGTGTCTCTGTACTGCCGCCCGAAACTATTGTTTCGGTAGTACATCGGATTTGCGGAGTTCGGTCCAAACCCACTCACTGCTTCTAGAGACCATCGTTCCACATCTATACTATCTTCGCGGGGAATCAGGGATGTTGTGGCAAAAATCCCCAATATTCTGACCGGATCAAACCGGATTTTTGAATAAAGCATCGAGAGAATCAACATTACGTCCCTCGAATTAGCTTTCGAGCATTCGTCGTATTCGTTGAGAGGCTTGGGCACACAGCCCAACTGGTTTAATGCACTGTTGATGACCCACCTTAACTGTTCGATGAACTGCTCACACTGTGTTCCTAGGGACTGCTGAACCATTGGCGGTGTGCCACACCCACCCCAATTCTCCGGGCGTTCGGCATACTCCCCTCTCGGGTCTACCCGATTGACCACATCCCCCCCGACATACCCGTAGCGATTCCCGTCCTCCACCGGATCCAAGCTCGGAAATACCCCCAACTCCGGCAGGTAGTACCGCGCCCGCAGGTACACCAACCCGCTTGCGTCGGTTGCCTCCCCCGTGAAACCGAATCCCGTCTGCGTCGTGCCGCTTCCCCCAAAGGGATCACCGTAGGTGGGGGGTCAGGCTGGAGTTATCCCTCCAGCCTTAGAATAGCACTTGATACTTGCAGCAACTTTAGGAGTTGGCGTCAGGTCTAGTCGCCCTGCCTACTTCCTCCATTGTCACGGTGACAGATTCCCCATGCGCCATTCTCCGTGCTTCATCCTCCGTGTTTACTTCCATTTTTGTGTATGTAATTTCTGTTCCCAAAGCAGGCGAACTATCTGCATCATCCAAATCGCATTCGACGATCTTGCGTATTCCCAAGAAGATCTTTGTGGCGGGTTGATCATCTAGATGCCATGTATCATCCGTAGCATCATACTTCTCCTTGCCAATCTGGTGCGCGAGATCGAGGGCCTCGCCAACACTATTTGCTTGTATCAGGATCACACTTTCCCACACCGGATATTTCTCCTGATGGCCCTCCCTTAGTCTGAAGTACTCAATTAGGTGAGCGGCGTACCAAGTCATCGCAGTTCCTCATTCTCTAGTTACCTCGGTGCTCACGGCAGTCGAACACTTTCTGCGCGGTTTTGATCTTTTGTGCTGCAACGTTATCTTTGGCTTTTCTTGCCTCCTCATACCATCTCTTGAGAACATCACACGGATCAAGATTCAGTCGTCTAGCTTCAATTTCAGCCAGATCATTGTATTCGTTCCGCTGGTTGCCTCTTGCCGGAAACTGCGCCACTGATGGGCGAACAGGTAATACAACCCCACTGTATATCGATGAGCTGGGCAACCGCAACTTTTCGATAATGGAAGCCGCATTGCTGACACACAATCCTGCAAGAAAGAACAACAAGGCAGAAGCAGGATCAGCACCTACGGTGTGTACAGGCTGTACACCTATGAATGCTCCTACAAAGGGCTGCTGAGCGCCACCACAAGGCGGCACAAAATTGGGGTCGTTCCAAAGCGCTGTGAAGTCACTGAAGGTGAACTGCCCCCAAAACCGTCCTTCACAATCAACTTGATTGGAAAGCGCTTGCCAACTTGAGAGTGGACCCCACTCCTGCTCGATAAGGCGGGTGTAGTTTTGCCATGTTTCCCAACAGATCAAGCGCTCTTCTGATGTTGTTTCCTCGGAGTTGAAGTAACACTTCCCACTCGGATCGACCCGATTGACGACATCCCCCCCGACATACCCGTATCGATTGCCCTCCTCCACTGGGTCGAGGTTGGGAAACACCCCCAACGTAGGCACATAGTACCGCGCCCGGAGGTACACCAACCCGCTTGCGTCGGTCACCTCCCCCGTGAAGCCGAACCCCGTCTGTGCCGTCCCGCTTCCCCCAAAGGGATCACCGTAGGTGGGGGGTCAGGCTGGAGCGCTCCTCCAGCCCTGATCTTAAGTTGAACTATGTGCTTTCGACACGCATAATAATCAGATCGAAATCTGCCCGTGTTAATTGGGTTGCAGAGTCTAGATGGCTGTGAGATCCCACCACTGCTTCGGGATCAGCGAGCTTTTTTACAATGGACAATAAGCTTTCCATGCCCGCCCGATCTCCCTGCAAATACAACAGATGATTTTCCTCATCGTAGACTAGCTCAAGCCGATAGGGACCCGGTTTAGCATTCGCTTGCTGGTATGCCTTGAAGGCATCCGGATCACGCAAGATCGTTGTTCTTTCCTCATACTTCTGGCGCAGTTCTTCAATTTTGTTCTTAGCTTCTTCTTGTTCGTCCATTTTCATCCGCTTTCTACATGTAGATGTGCAGATTCCGTCCAGATACATCGAAGCTTGAGGTGTTTCCCTTAGGCACCCACATGCCCGCTTCAACATTGATGTGAGGTTGAGATGCATTAAGATCTCTCTTTGTCAAACGAACAGAGTGTGTGAGACTGTCATCCTGACAGGGTCCAGAACTATAATAAATACCCTCGGAACCAACCCAACTTGGCTCTCCCAGCCAAATTTCCATAATGCTCAGAACGTCTTCCTGCGTAGTTCTGAACCCATCTGATATCACTCGATTCGTTGGAGGCAAGTAAATTGCCTGATTTCCCGGCAGAAAATATCCCCGACAACGCCGTTGAGTTGGTGTTGGGGTTGGTATGGGCAAATCTCGTGGGATCGGGATAGGGATACTGCGTCCAAGCGATTCCCTCAGATACCTGAGGAAGTCCTGAATATCGTCTGCCAGTCCGCGTCGTTTTGGGAGTGTTGCACTGAGAAGCGCGATCACTCCAAGAGCTGTGCAAGCACCCACAAGAACTGCAACCGGATTGGGGATCGTTGCTGATTGGGTGTACATCAGAACTGCCGCCAACCCGGATCCATCCGAAGGCGGATTGAAATCAGGGTTATTCCACAGATACAGGAAATCCTCAAACTCCAGTTGTGACCAGAACCGCGCCTGATCCCCTATTGCTTTGTGGAGTTCTGGTGACCATGCCTCACCATACTGCCGCGATATATCTTGGGTGTATCTCAGAAATTGAGTGTGGCAATAGTCTTGTTGGAGGGTGTTTGCCCTCTCATTAAGCCAACACTCCCCACTCGGGTCTACTCGATTGACCACATCCCCACCGACATACCCATACCGATTTCCCTCCTCCACCGGATCCAAGCTGGGAAACACGCCCAATCCCGGTAGGTAATATCGCGCCCGGAGGTACACCAGCCCACTTGCGTCGGTTTGCTCCCCCGTGAAGCCGAAGCCCGTCTGCGCCGTCCCGCTTCCCCCAAAGAGATCACCGTAGGTGGGGGAGAAAGCTGGAGGGAACTCCAGCCTTCAAGTTCGTTTAAAGAACCCTCCAGAATGCAGTCCTTCCTTCACATTGCTTGCATCCCAACCAGTTCTCACCCTCCTTGTTGAGGGGGTACAGATGATGGCGGGCTTTCCGGCGAGTCATCCTCAGACTCTTCCCTCTCCAAAGCTTCTAAATAAAGCTTTGCAGACTCAAAAACACGTCGCATGATTGCAGTACACCTTTGAATCCATTTGATGGCTTCCGCTTTCAATTGGTCATCCTTGCCATCAGACAGGATTCTAGCTGATCCTTCAAGCGAAGCTATCGGGCTTCGCACATCAGCAAGTAAGGCGTGTAGAACTTCCTCCGGAGTCATTGAGTTTGGAAACGTGAACTGATAATGATCCTCTATGCTGAACTCATATTCATTCATCTTAACCGCACTTTTCTACCAATGATTCAGTGTTACTACTATCCAAATCAGACGTTGAACCCGTTCCAGCAATTGCAGTTTTGACATCTACAGCACCCCTCAGTGGGCTCAAATGATACATAAAGATGTATTCTGTTCGAGTTGGCGTTGCCAGTCCGGGACGCTCTGCCCAAACGCCTTGACCAGTTTTCTCAAGAACCTTTCTAAAGACGTCGATATAGCACGCCGTGCGTTCCAAATCAACTCCCAAGATAGCGCCGATAGCAATGCGGTTATACCCTCCATAGAATGGCGCTGTGTCAGTGAAGAAGATACCTTGCTCCAGTGGGCGTCTCAACCCTACATCGCTTGTATTAATCGTCCATCCGTTTGCTGCGATTGATCGATAGGATCGTTTGCTTGTGTAATGCCTAACAATCTGATCTCTTTCAGGTGTCCCAGTTTCCGTCGGGCACACGGTTGGATTCTGCGCCGTAGGCAGCGGAACTGATTGTGTGGTTGGTGCAGGCGTCCCAGTCGGGACGGGTTCTGGCTTTGCGCCCGGTGTCGGGGGACGCATGGCGCCCAGTTGCGCTGCGGTATAGGGAGGCAGTGGAGGCGCAATTGCCAGCATCAACGCAGGAATTGCCAGCCCTGCCGCAGCATACACCGCAGGCGAAAGGCTCAGCAAGGGTGAAAGCGCAGCCGATGCCGCAGTCCCCAGACCACCAGCAGCGGATAGCAAACTTGAGGCGACACCGCCATAACTTTCCCACAGCACCCGAACCAGGTTGAACGAAGCCTGCGAGGTTTCTGCCACCTCCATCAAGGTACACAGTTGCTCCGCGAACGCCTCCTCCTCAGGCGAAATCCCATCCCAAGCGAGCATCGCTTTTACTGCCAGTTTGCACTTGGGATCAGCCATGCCCGAAGGGTCTGTCCAGTTGGAAGGATTACCCTTCACATACCCATATCGGTTGGGTAATTCAAGGGGATCCAAACTGGGAAACACCCCCAACCCCGGCAAGTAGTATCTTGCCCGGAGGTACACCAGCCCACTTGCGTCGGTCACCTCCCCGGTGAAGCCGAATCCCGTCTGCGTCGCCCCACTTCCCCCAAAGGGATCACCGTAGGTGGGGGGTCAATCCCGGTAGGGCATATCCCCCGTCGCCACCGCA
>JACSRJ010000074.1 GCA_014879835.1 Anaerolinea sp. | reverse complement strand
TCCCCTTTCGGTAAATAGAGGGCAAACAGGTTCAATCTGCGTAAATCCCGGCCTTTTCAAACGGTCTCTCAGAGTCTAGATTTCCCCTTCGCCCGCGTGCGGGAGATGGGCACCGCGCAGCAATTGCAGAGGGATGCGGGCAAACTTCAGGGAAAATGCGGTAGTTCATCCAGAGTTGGCTCAGGTCTACAAACTGTGGGCGTCCTTCACCCGCTGGATGACGCGGCTCACATCGGACTCGGCTCGAATTGAGGCGGCTCCGACGGGGTCTGAGAGGGTGGAATCACCCAGCAGCGCATAGGCCACATTAAGCATCCCGTGACTCAGCACCTCTAGGTCATATCCGCCTTCCATCACAAAAACGATCCGCCCCTGACACAGGCTTTGGGCCATGCGGATCAGCTCTCGGCTTAGGTGAGCGTACCCACTCAGGGAGAGTTTGAGCTGTCCCAAGGGATCGCGCCAGTGCGAGTCAAAGCCAGCGGAGACCAAAATTAACTCCGGTTGAAAGCGCCGGGCCGCTGCCCATACGATCTGCTCATACACGGCGCTGAACCCCTTATCGCCCACACCCGCAGGCAAGGGCACATTGATGGTCGCGCCCACGCCCGGGCCCGTGCCTGTCTCCTCGATCATGCCCGTGCCCGGATACCACGGCGATTGATGGGTGGAGAGGAACAGCACATTGGGATCTGCATAAAATATCTCCTGCGTGCCGTTGCCGTGGTGAACATCGTAATCCACGATCATCACCTTACCGATGCCGTGCTGTTTTTGGGCGTGCCGCACCGCCAGCGAAACGTTGGCCAGCAGGCAAAACCCCATGGCCATGTCAGGCACGGCATGGTGACCGGGTGGGCGGGTCGCAGCGAACGCATTGTGCGCTTCACCGCTCAACACCGCATCCACCGCCCGAAGGGCTGCACCCGCCGACAAACGAGCAATACTGAGAGTCTGGGGCAAGGCGTAAGTATCGGCTCCGATCATGATCCCCCGTTGAGTCTCCGACCATTTGAGGACATTGTTCAGATAGTCCTCGGTATGAACACTCAGGATTTGGGCGTCGCTGATCGGCTCTGGGGTAAGCTTCAACAGCCGTTTCTCCAGCCCACTCTCCGCGATCCGAAAGTGAACCGCTCGGAGCCGATCAGCATTCTCGACATGTCCGGGTAAGGTGTGTTCGTGACAGCGGACATCAGTCACATAAGCCGTTACGGTGGCAGGTGCAGCAGAGGTCATTCAGCACTCACTTTGTGATCAGGGTTACGAT
This sequence comes from Anaerolinea sp., assembly GCA_014879835.1. Classification (GTDB taxonomy): domain Bacteria; phylum Chloroflexota; class Anaerolineae; order Aggregatilineales; family UBA2796; genus UBA2796. The sequence goes on along the minus strand of JACSRJ010000074.1, from coordinate 6,951 downwards.
TGGCATCACGGGCGGCCGCGACGAGAGGTGGAAGTTCGTTCAGGGCGTAGGCGAGGCGTGTCCCATGCCAAGTGAGGTACGAACCATCAACCACATATACCTGATTGGACTTCACCGCAGGCGTCCCCGCCAGCAATTGCACGATCTCATCTTTGTCGCGTTCACCAAAGGGGTAAGGCTCATCAGGCAGCAGGATCAGCTCCGGCTGAGCAGCGATCACCTCCTCAAGGCTGATTCGGGGGTAGCGGGTATCGCGCCCTTCCACGCGGGGATCATCCGTTGTGAGGGGGGAATCCTGCCCTAAGTCGGCCTTTAGCGGAAACTGACGCTCACGCTGAGCAAAAATGTTCAGGGCCCCACAGGAATACAGCAGATCATGGATGTAAGTTTGTTCGTTAAAGCTCATCCACGGATCGCGCCAGATGGGGACGAAGGTGCGCAGCAGGGCCGTATCGGTGGTCATGTAGCGTAGGGTTTGCTCATAGGTGATCTCAATGTTGCGCACCCGATGCACCATTTTGGGGTGTTCAAACACATCCATGATCAGCCACAGCAGATCAAGGGCCTCCCGAACGGTGTTTGGCTCCGTCACCCAAACCTCGATACCCGCGGCTTCAAGGGCGTCCGCGTCGGGTTTACGGTTTTCCTCCCGGTTCAGGATCACCAGATCGGGTTTTAAGCCGATGATCCGGGGGATGTCGGGGTTTTTGGTACCACCCACCTTGGGCAGCCGGGCAACCCCAGCTTCGGGCCGGATGCAGTAATCAGTGACCGCGATCAGGCGTTCCCCCAGATCAAGATCAAAGAGGCTCTCGGTCAGGCTGGGCACAAGGGATACCACCCGCTGGGGCACAAACGAGATCGGGCGCTCCACCGTGATCCGGTGGGTATAAACATCCTCCTCAACAGCCCCTGACTCGTCCTTCAGGTGCGGCTCATGGTCACGGTGATCTGTTGATTGCCCCATACCTCTACCTCCCCTCGTGGTCCTAAGACCAACGCTGATCCTTCCCCGATTCCCAATCCATACGCACCCGGCGCATTTTGAAGCATCTGACGCATGGTGTCCCCATCCTGAGTCGTATAATCGGTCAGGATGCAGGCCCCATCCACCCAACCCAAACCTTTGCCTGTGGGCGATTTGAGGATGCTCCCTAGAATCTCCGCGCCGGCCCCGATGGCTAAGATCACGCAGTCACGGTCAAAAGCGTTGATCATCGCCTCCTGAGCCGCACCCACCAGCGCTGAGCGAAGCCGATCTGGGTTGGAGCCGTCACCGAGGATGATCATCCCCGCGTCTTTGAGCTGAGCCCGGATGGTGTCGTCATCTTCGGTCAGAATATCGAGCAAAAAACCGGTGGGCGCGCCAAGGTCTTCAAGCAGATCAAGGTGCGCATCGGCGCTTTCAATATCACCGGCGGCCCAGATATAGGCCAACGGTTCGCCCCGTGCAATCCGAGTGAGTGCCTGTGCCGCAATATCGAGGCTGGGCGAGTCCGGGTCGCTGGGGTCAATCATGCCGCTGGCGAGGATGATCCAACCACTGCCATCCCGCCACCGCATTGGGCTTACCTGAGGCATTATCGCTTTCCTGTGATCCTTAATCGTGTTTGGCTGATATTTCCCGTTCCTGAAGATAGACTCCCCAATCGCCTTCGGGAATAGGCGTATGGGGGTATTTTGCGAGCGCCTCCGGGTTTCCCAGATAGCACCATACCAGTGCCTCGGAACTGCTGTTGATAAGCTTCACCTGACGTTTGACTCGTCGGTACAGTCCCGTTTCCTCTCCGGGGGCGCAGCCTTCAAGCTGATCAAGGCGAAGGCGCACCCGGTAGTAGGCAGCAGGATGAAGGATGATCACCTCCCCACGAACCTGAGAATCGCCCTTACTTTCGACCATCACTGGGTAAGCGCCCAATGAATAGAGGGTCATCCCGCTGATCAGGGCAGGTAAGATCGCCACCGTGTAATAACCGATAAACGGCCCATAATTGGGCTGGCCGGGGCGCAGCGTCCCATAAACAAAGATCGGATGCTGCACCCACTCACGGGGGGCGCGCCGACGGCGCATCAAAGGGCGCGTTCTAGCGCGTGGCATCTTGGTAGACATAACTCGCCACTGCCGAAGTCAACAACCCTGCCGCCACCACAAGCGACTCCTCATCAAAATCAAAGCGTGGGTGGTGGTGCGGATAATTCAGGTCTCGGGCCGGGTCCGCCGACCCCACAAAAAAGAAGGTGCCCGGAACCCGATCCAGAAAATAGGCCATGTCCTCTGAGGCCATGGTGCGCACCGAGTCCAAAAAGTGAAGGGGCACAGGCGACTCTACCCGGCTGAACAGATTACGCAGGCGGGCATTGGTGGGGCTGTCATTGATCAAGGCTGGGGTGATGTTTTCAAGGATCAAGTCCGCGGTGCAGCCTAAAGCACTCGCAATCCCTTCACTGATTTCACGCATCCGCCGCTCTACAAGGGCCGTGGTTTCCTTACGGTAGGTGCGATAAGTGCCGTAGAGGTGGGCCTCACCGGGAATCACGTTATGGATGTGCCCCGCGTGAAAGCCGCAGGTGGAGACCACCGCCGTATCCAGACCATCCACCGAGCGGCTCACGATGGTCTGTAAAGCATTTACGATCTGCGAACCGGCAACGATGGGGTCGTGGGCCAAAAAAGGCATGGCTCCATGCCCGCCCCGGCCCTTAATCCGCAGATCGAAGTTGTTGGCGCTGGCCATGGCTGGGCCTTCCGTGATGGCTACCTGCCCCAAAGGCATATCATTCCACAGGTGCAGCCCCAAACTGACTATAGGCTCCGGAGCGTTTAAGGCCCCATCTTTGATCATGGCGTGAGCGCCCCGCCCGATCTCTTCCGCGGGCTGGAAGATAAATTTCACCCGTCCCGCGATCTGCTCACGCTGTGCGGCCAGCATCTTGACCACCGCGAGGGCAATTGCGGTATGCCCATCATGCCCGCAGGCGTGCATCTTGCCGGGAGTCTCAGAGTTGTACTCAGTCTGGTTGGTCTCAGTGATGGGCAGAGCATCCATATCGGCCCGCACCAACACCGTTGGGCCGTCATGGGCGCCTTCGAGGATGCCGATCACCCCGGTTTTGCCCACCCCAGTGATCACTTCCAAACCTAAGGCACCCAGTTCACGGGCTACAATGCCCGCCGTGCGGGTCTCCTCAAAGGCCAGTTCGGGATGGCGGTGAAAGTCCCGCCGCCGCTCTATCAACTCCGAACGCAGTGTCTGCGCCAAGCCCATCCAGTTCATGCCGCACCTTTTTAAACACCTTCAATATCCCAGATTATACCGAAAACATCGGGAAGTGCTGCTTAAAAGCCGCCGGGGGTGGGGATTCTGGAGCGCGCTATAATGAGGTCACGTTTTGTCATAGGCTTCAACGATGAGGTGAGATTATGCCCCTCCATCCGGATCGCTGTTTTGACCCCGATCCCGCACAGCGTCAGATTGCCCGCCAGCTTTATCAGGCGGTGGCTGGGCTGCCCCTCATCTGCCCACATGGACATGTTGATCCTTCGCTGTTCACCACTCCCTCGGCCTCTTTGGGGACGCCCGCCTCTTTAATTGTGATTCCCGATCATTACATCTTTCGGATGCTGTATTCTCAGGGGATCAGCCTTGAATCGTTGGGAATCCCAACGCAGGATGGAACCCCAACCGAAGCCGACCCGCGCCGCATCTGGCAGCTTTTTGGGGATCACTTTTACTTGTTTCGGGGCACCCCAACGGGGATGTGGCTCACTTACGAGTTAGAGACCGTTTTTGGGGTGAGCGAAAAACTGGACTCGCGTTCTGCCTTGCGCATCTACGATCAGATCGCAGCCCAGATGGCCGCCCCAGATTTTGCGCCTCGGGCCTTGTTTGAACGCTTTAACATTGAGGTTTTGTGCACCACCGATGCGGCCACGGATACCCTTGAGTCCCATCAGGCGATTCGCGCTTCGGGCTGGCAGGGGCGCATTCTGCCCACCTTCCGCCCGGACGCGGTTGTGAACATTGATTTTCCCGGATGGCGGGCCAACATTGACCGTCTCAGTGAGGTGAGCGGGATCACCATCCATAACTATCTCTCCTTTGTGCGCGCATTGGAGCAGCGGCGGGTGTTTTTTAAAGCGATGGGCGCATCGGCCACCGATCATGCTGCGCTCACCCCTTACACCGGACGTCTGGGGCACGCTGAGACCGAGGCGATCTTCAACCGGGCTTTGCACGGTGAGGCCAGCACCGATGATGCGATCTTGTTCACGGGGCATATGCTCATCGAGATGGCCCGGATGAGCAGTGAAGATGGCTTGGTGATGCAGCTTCATGTGGGATCACTGCGCAACCACAATCCCCAACTGGGGACTCGTTTTGGGCGTGATATGGGCGCGGATATTCCCATCCAGACCGAGTTTACCCGTAATCTCAAGCCGCTTCTGGATGAGTTTGGGGCAAACCCGCATCTGACCTTGATCCTGTTTACCCTCGACGAGACCACCTATGCCCGTGAGCTTGCGCCCCTTGCAGGGCATTACCCGATCCTTCGGTTGGGCCCACCATGGTGGTTCCATGACAGTTTTAACGGCATGAACCGCTATTTTGATCAGGTGATGGAGACCGCCGGGCTGTACAACACGGTGGGTTTCAACGATGACACCCGGGCCTTTCCTTCGATTCCAGCGCGGCATGATCTGTGGCGTCGGGCCGCCTGCAACTGGTTGGCCCGGGGGGTGGTGATGGGCTTGTGGGAGGATTCCGATGCGGCGGAAATGGCCACTGACTGCGCCTATAATTTGGCCAAGCGCGCTTACCGCCTGTAATCAACCTCCATAAACTGAACTGCTCAAAAAACTGTCCAAGGCCAAAAAAACGCCCGCCCCTAAAACAGGGGCGGGCATTTATGAGTACAGGTGCTGCACGAGGCAGCGAGAAGAATTAGAGGGCGCGGGCGATGTTCGAGAACACGTTCCCGATGGCGGGGCCAAGCAGCGCCAAGATGATGATCACAACGATGGCGACCAACACCAGAATGAGCGCGTACTCTACCAGACCCTGACCTTCTTCACGAGGAAGATACAACATGATGACTACCTCACACTGATAAAAAATCGGATGACACCCAGACTATACCATAGACCGTCTCAAAATTGGTATCACAATCTTGAAACAATTTTGACTCACCACTGTTTCTGGGATTCTGGCGGCGGGATCGGGATTGGGCTTCAACAGAGGATAGGGACGGTGATCACCAAAACATTTCAGAAGTAACGGTGTGCAACCGCATGGGTAAGGGAGAGAAGACAGCACTCGTCCCCTCGCCAGCGAATTGCAAGGCGTCTTTGGGGTTGCGTAGGACGGGCAGGATCAGATCGCGCAATTGGCACTTTGATGGTCATTTGTGGGGACACTCAGACCTATCCATCCATTTTCAGAGATCTCCTAAAGCTGGACTTTGAACATGGCAACGGTTTCTTGATGCATCCCTTGATGGCATCGTATCGGAGCAACTATCAAAAACTATCAGACTTTTTGAATATCGGGCTCATCTCAACACGTTCGGAAAGTCTGGCATGTTTTTGTTCCCTTCGCTGCTGACCTTATATCGCAATGGCTGAGATTTTCAAAGTCCAGATGAGGTCAAATCAGAAGTACTGAGGTGTATAGTTTCTCGCTCAAAGTATACTTGTTGTGTGACGAAAATCAGCGCACTGGAGATGATTAATGTTTAATCTGGCAATGCGACAGGTTGCGCGATACCGAGGCTCACTGTCAATCATATTTTTGTCCACAGCACTTATCTTGATCGCCTTGCGATGGATGGGATTCGACTTGAGGCTCTTGGGGACGAGCTACATCGGATCAGGAGGAGACACTTTCGCTAACAGTTGGACGATTTTTCAAGCCATGGATAATCTTTTGCGCCGCCCTACTGAATTGGGCTATAGCACGATCTTTTTTGGGGAACCCAATTCATTCTCGTATACCATTGCCCCATACGCCATTGCCCTCGTTTCACTACCGACTTACCTGTTGAGCGGTGGCAATCTCATCTTGACCTACAACCTGTATTGGATTGCCACTTTTGTGTTAACTGCTTGGACGGGATATTTGCTGGCGCAGTATCTACTCAAAGCACCAATAGGCATCGCATGTGTCGTTGGGATATTGATCAGCTTCGCCCAGTTTCGTTTTTTGCACTCTGGACATGTGGAGACGCTCTCATTTCAATTTCTGCTTCTATCGCTCTATTGCCTTCATCGCCTGATCGACAAACCACGGCTTGGTTGGGCACTGGCATTGGCGGCATCATTCTGGTTAACTTTGATGGCGAGCGGCTATCTTGGAATCTATTTCGTGTTGTGTGGAGTGGTTATCATCAGTTATGTCCTGCTCAAACTTGCTCCCCGCCCGCGACGTGACCTGTTTCGAATGCTAATGATCGCTGGGAACATAGGCGCAGTAGCTTGTTTACCTTTCTTGCTTATTCGCACAGCACGTATTGGGGTGACCTACGAAGAATTCGTTCAGTTCTCAGCAACTCCGCGTGATTGGTTTCTAGGCACTTCTCAAATATACACAGGCGTGCTGCCTTATCGAGATGAGGTCACGCTTTTTTTGGGTTTCACGCCAATTCTTCTCGCTTTTGCAGGGTGGCGTTGGCGAAATGACTTGCTGTCCGTTGTCATGAATACGTCAAGGGATTCAACAACATCAGAAAAGCGAACCCTCTCACCAGTGGAAGTGATCAACCTCTACGGAATTCTAGTGTTGATGGGTTATGTAATGACTTTGGGTCCCGTCTTAAGATTGGGCACTGATCCGATAATGCCCGCCCCATTTTTATGGCTCATGCAAATCCCGGGAGTAAACGCATTGCTAGCTACCCAACACCACATCAAAAGAGGGAAAGAAGCCTGGAGGGAGAGGGTTATGGAGGTCAAGG
>JACSRJ010000075.1 GCA_014879835.1 Anaerolinea sp. | reverse complement strand
TTTTTCAACGTCACGCAGTCCGGCGCTGCCAAAGACTGCGATCACCTGCCCGGTGGTCATGTTTCTTGCGGCGCTTAGGGCTTTCAGCAAAGCGTTAGGGGTATGGGCAAAGTCCACAATGGCCAAAAAATCTTGTCCTTCGTTGATCCGCTCCATACGCCCTGAAATGAGAGGCAAGGCGGCAATCCCTGCTTGAATCTGCTCACCCGAACAACCCAACACAGATCCCGCTGCGGCCGCAGCCATGATGTTCAGAATGTTGAAGTCCCCAACAAGGCTGGTTGCCACCTCCAGCGGCCCCTGACCGGGTATGTGCAGTCGAAAGTGAGTCTGATCGGGGCTGAAACGAATTTGATCAGCAAACACCGGCGCACTCTGGTCCAGCAAACTGTAGCGGTACTGGGTGGGGATGGGGATAGATAAAAAGTAGGACGCGCTGGGGTCATCCCCATTGATCACGGCGGCTTTGGGCACACCCGGCTTAGGGCTGGCACCAGCCACTTTCTCAAAGAGCAGCCCTTTGGCGGCGCGATAGTTCTCAAATGTGCCGTGATAATCAAGGTGTTCATGGGTCACGTTGGTCATCACTGCAAGATCAAACTCGATTCCATTTACCCGCCCCTGCGCCAGCCCGTGCGAAGTGGTCTCTAAGACGCAGTGCGTGAGGCCGGCATCTACCATGCGGCGCAGATACCCCTGAACATCGGGGGCGCTGGGGGTGGTCACATGGAGTCCGGTGGGCAGGTCTTCGTCCCCAATCACCGCGCTGATGGTGCTGATCATGCCCACCTTTCGCCCGGCTGCTTTGAGCATGTGGTAGATCAGATTGGTGGTGGTGGTTTTGCCATCCGTCCCCGTAACCCCGATCATGGTCAGCTTGCGGGAAGGGAATCCCTGAAAGGCCGCAGCCAAATAACCAAGCGCGTCACCAGCGCTGCTTACCTGCGCATAAGGCACGGGCAGCGCGGGCATCTCCTCCGGGGGGCGTTCACCAACTACAGCCGCCGCGCCCGCCGCAAGGGCCGAATCGATAAAATCATGGGAGTCAACGCTTTTACCCTGCCGGGCCACAAAAACTGCGCCGGGTTTTAACGCACGATGATCCTCATACACCCCCCCGGTGATCTCCACCTCCGCCTGAGGACGGCTGATCAATCCCGGTACAGCATCTAGTAATTGCCCAAAACGCATCCCCAACGTACTCCTGACATTGCCTCAAATCCGCGATCAATTATAATCAACTGTGATAATCTGGGTCGAATGGGTGTACCTCATGACGGATGCAACCAGTACCGTAAGGATTTTTGAAGTTGAGAGTCTGCGCGAGCTGATCCGGTCAGTAAACAGCTTGGAAACCTCCTTGCGGACTGAACGCGCTAAGCTCCAGAAGATGGGCATGTCCTTACCGCCGGGGATGCTGGCAGGGCTTCAGCAGGCACGGGCTGAACTGGAAAAACTGCTTCATGATCAAGAACTCACTGTTACCGAGCTTTCCCGTCTGCGCGAACTCACCCGCACTGCTGAACTGATCAATTCCACCCTCGATCTAGGAAATGTCCTCAACGAAGTTATGGACACTGTGATCGTCCTCACCCGCGCCGAACGTGGTTATCTGGTGCTGAAGGAGGCGGGAAGCGACGAACTAGACTTCAAGATTGCCCGTAATATCGAACACCGCACCCTTGATGCCAGTGAATTTATGGTGAGTAAGACCATCATCACGGAGGCAGCGCGGACTGGCAAGCCCGTCCTCACCACCAACGCCGAACACGACCCCCGCTTTGAAAACGAAAAAAGCATCGTGAACTATGCTCTGCGCAGCATTTTGTGTGTGCCCCTGATCGTCAAGGGGGTGGTCACCGGGGTGATCTATACCGATAACCGGGTCAAACAAGGGCTGTTTGGCGAAAAAGAGATCGAGATGCTTCAGACTTTCGCCAATCAGGCAGCGGTGGCCATTGAGAATGCCCGTTTGTACACCCGCTTGCAGGCCAACCTGACCGAGATCACCTCCATGAAAAACCTGCTGGACAACGTTTTTGCCTCTATCACCAGCGGCATTTTGACCACCAATGCGGCCGGCCAGATCACGCAGGTTAACGATGCCGCCTGCCAGATTCTGAACATCCCCCCGTCCTGTCTAGGGGGGCCTATCTGGGAGGTGTGGACGCAGATTCACGAAGAGACTCTCAAATTGATTGTGGAGGAGGGAATCGAGGAGACGGTTGAAGTGGAGACCGAAGTCACCGGACGTGGCGATGTAAGCCTCAATCTGCACCTCAGCCCCCTCCGCACCGTTGAAGGGGAGATCGAGGGGGTAGCCATTGTGGTCGATGACCTGACCGAGGCCAAACAGCGCGCTGCTAAACTAAATGTGGTGCGCCGTTACCTGCCCCCGGCCATGGTTGACAACATCCACAATATCGATAAATTGGGTTTGGGTGGCGAGCGCCGAGTGGTAACCGCCGTCTTTGTGGACGTGCGCAGTTTTAACACCCTTGCGCGCACCCTCAATCCCTTGGAGTTCATGAATACCCTTAACCGTTATCTGACGGTGGCTTCCGATGAATTGGTCAAACAGAACGGGGTGATCGACAAGTACATGGGAAGTGAGATCATGGGCTTGTTTAATACCCAACTGAACCCTGCGGAGGATCACCCTCGACAGGCGCTTCTGGCGGCCCTTAACACCGCTGAGGAATTTTTGAAGTTTTACCGCCAAAACGGGGAATCAGAAGGAACCCGATATTTCCGCATTGGGGTTCATACAGGTATTGCCACTTTAGGTAATGTGGGCGGTGAAAATCGGCGCGAGTTCACCGCCATCGGTGACTCGATCAACCTGAGTCATCGTCTATTGGAGAATGCGCACCCCGGCGAGATTGTGATCAGTGTTGAGACGTGGAATCAGTGCCAACTCCATGATCAGCTTCCAGCCCCCTTTGTGATCAGCGCCCCCGAACAGATCAAGGTGAAGAATCGCCGTGAACCGATCTGGATTCAGCGCATCACCCTTCCTGAAAAACCTTAAAAGCTGAACAACAACCATGAGCAATTCCAGCACCGCCGCTTTTGACTACGATTTTAGACAAGCCTACCAAAAGGTGATTCGACAGGTACGCGACCTAGGCGGAATGCTTCGGGCCCAGCGGGAGCTTCTGGGCCAGCGCGGCTTGGATGTCTCCCGCGAGCCGCTTGAGGGCATGAATCAACTGGCTGAGAGTCTGGATAAGTTGGCTGTACCGTTAGAGAAACTGCGCACCGAATTGGATCAACTCCGCGAACTGGCCCGCACCACTCAGGTGACCGGTTCCACCATGGCCCTTGATCAGGTGCTGTCCGATGTGATTGATACCGTTATCAGCCTGACCCACGCGGAACGTGGTTATATCGTCCTGAAGAACCCGCAAACAGGCGATCTTGAATTTCAGATTGCCCGGAACATGGAGCAGACTGATCTGGGCGAGGACGAGTTGATCGTTAGCCGAACCATCGTCACCAGAGTGGCTGAGAGTGGGCAGTCCGTGATCACCACCAATGCCCAAGAGGATCCGCGTTTTGCGGGGTCAATGAGCATCGCAGGGTACAGCTTGCGCAGCATCTTGTGTGTGCCCCTCAAACGCAAAGGGCAGGTGACCGGGGTGATCTACGCCGATAACCGCCTGCATCAGGGCATTTTTGGCACGCACGAAGGCCAACTGGTATCGGCCTTTGCCAATCAAGCCGCAATTGCGCTGGAGAATGCCCGCCTGTTTGATCAATTGCGGGCCAGCCTGCGCGAGATGACCACCATCAAAGAATTTATGGACAACGTTTTTGCTTCCATCGGTTCGGGGGTGATCGCCACCAACCTTGAGGACGCCGTTACGGCGCTTAACCGTGCCGCCTCGCGTATTCTTGATCTGCCGGAACTAGAAGAGCCTATCGGCAAGTCCTTGTGGGCGGTGCTGCCGCCGCTTTATACCGGCTTTGAGCATCTGGTGGAAGAAGTCCGGGCCTATAACCGCCAGCAGTTGGTGGAGGTGGAGCCTGTCCTAGAGCGGCGCGGTCAGATCAACTTGAATCTGAAGCTCAGCCCCTTCCGGGATGCCAACCACACCACGCAGGGTGTGGCCATTGTATTGGACGATCTGACCCAATTAAAGCAGCAGCAGGCGCAGCTTGGGCTGATCCGGCGTTATTTGACCCCAGCCATGCTCGATAACATCCAAACCATCGACAGCCTTGAACTGGGTGGGGTGGAGCGCGAAATTTCAGTCATCTACTGTGATGTGCGCGGCTTTACCGCCTTTAGTGAAAGCATCCCCCCAGAACGGGTGATGGAGATCGTGAACAAATACCTCTCGGTGAGCGCAGAAGCGATCCACCAGTACGAGGGGATCATCGATAAATATATGGGGGATGCAGTGGTCGGGCTGTACAACACCCAATTGAACCCCCATGAGGATCACACCTTGCGGGCGGTGCAGACCGCGCAGTTGATGGCGGCGGGCGTGCTTCAACTTCACCAGACCCTGCCCCCGGAACAGCGCCTAAGCTATGGGATCGGGGTACATACGGGCTACGCAGTGTTGGGCAATGTGGGCAGCCCCAGCCGTAAAGAGTTCACCGCTCTGGGCGAGGCCCTTGATATGGCCAAACTGCTTCAGGAGAACGCCGAAAGTGGTGAGATCATCATCAGCGCCGCCGCCTATGAGCGGGTTAAAGACCGGATCAGCGCTGATGCCCTACCGCCGCGCAAGCTCAAAGATGATCTAGAACTGACGGTTATGTACCGCTTGCGGGCCTAAAAAGCCGCGCAGCACATCTTCTGGTTGTGCGCGGCGGTGTGCCCTTTCTACAACTTGGAGTTGAGGGGGCGACATTGCACCGAAGGCGAAGGTGGGGTCATTGTCTATGGTTATAAATTCCCTCCGGTACTGCCCAGAAGCTGACCCGGACGTTCCGCGAGGGCTTAAGCAGGAGAAGGGCGTTTTAACGCTCTTCTCCTGCTTTTGATTCCGGAATAGGGAGACAGTCCGGGAGCATTCATTTGCAGGGGTGACAAAAGTTAGTAATCGGGCATTGCAGCACATCGGTATCCTTTTCTGACTTATGCTAAACTCGCCCACATTCCAAGACCGCAGATGAGAGGAACCTATGTATCGCATACTCCGACGATGGGTTACGTTCGCGTTGCTAATGTTGCTTGTTGGTGGGCACTTTGCCAGCATCTCCCTGATAAGTCATGCCCAGCCGGCTCCTGATTCTTTCAAGCGTCTGGTCAGCTTTACAGCGGGCACGCATCAGGGCATCATTGGCTGGGTGAGTGGTGATCCGACCAATCCGATTGACGAGAATTGGGTCATGTCCGCACTGACTGAAGCATCTGCCATCTACAATCCCTTGTTTGGTGGTGGGCTGGGGGCACAAGCGCGGATTTTCGTTGCCATGAAGCCCGGGCGCCTGTCTGATCAACCCGATGTTATTGCGCGGGCAAACCGGGTGCAGGATCGCCTGCTCCCCACTACTACAAATACCCTCGGGCCCGTGAGCCGGGAGGATTTGTGTTATGTTGAGGTATTCGAACGGTACACCGATAACGCCCAGATCATCAAATACACGATAGCCCATGAACTGGCACATTGTTATCAGGGCTACAATATGGCAGCGGCTGCGCCCTCTTTAGAGGTACCCCCTGCTGAGACCCAGTGGTGGATGGAAGGTTCTGCCGAATGGCTCGCCACACAGGTCTACCCCGCTCCCCTCGAAGGCGGCATGACAAGTTACCAGCAGTTTTTTGAGGAGCATCGCGGAATCAATCTGATCGGTGGGGATTTCAAATACGATGGTGTGTTCTTCTGGGGATTTCTGCGACGGCGTCTAGGAGCGGCAGCCGCAGTGGACATTCTGCGCAACATACCCACCGATGTCGCCAGCTACCCCCGCTATTTCCACGAAAACCGCCTAGACCATGTCCTGTTTGCTGACTGGGGGCGCTATCTGGCGCAGAACGCCGTCCCCTATCAACCCGCCCCCGACAAACTCTATTCGCTTGACGAGATTGATGCTGCACACCTTGGCACCAAAACATTTTCAGTGGACAAGTACGCCTTCAGCATCGTGAGAGTCAAATTGGACTCGCTTCCCTCTGACCGAGGCTTGCGGTTGGTTATTAATGGTATCAACGCACATGGTGCTTTTGTGGTCACCGATGACGGGTCTGAAATTGGTGATGGCGGGAATGCCTATTTCTGCGGACGCGAGCGGATACGCTATCTCGTGATCGGGCGCGCCGGTGAAGGTCGTGATACACCGGGTGTCCGTGTGACGATTGCCACCGAACAGTGCGATCCGGCGCTATACGAGCCGGAGCCTGAAGATCTCGATGCCAGTGAGACTTGTTATCTGGGCTCCTGGCGTATGATTCATTGGCCCGGAACACAGCCGGGATTACCGAAGCCAGATTTCGGACGGAGTATGTTCTCCATTGATGCGGAGGGAAATTTCCGCCTTGTCCTAGATGAACTTGCACAGAAGATTCCGCCTGCCGCCATATTCCGCATCAGAGGCGTGGACTATCAGGGGCAGGCTTCTGTAACCCACCTAGGCGCTGCAACCTTTCTGGTCACTGCGACCTCTGCCAGACAAATGGGCCAACCCAAAATGACCATGGAAACCCAATCAGGCCGTGAAACAGAGGTCGGTACAGAGATGCTCAAGCGCCTCCTCAACCAACCGGGGGGAGGCGGCGTTCCCCTTCACCTGATCTGTCGGGGTGGTGAAACCTTGGAGTACCGCATCATGGCACCGGGAGCCCCAACCAGTTTCTATTTTGCGAGGTAAGCTGCTCAGCGCGGACATATTTTCAGGTGTGTGTTTGTGGCGGACGAGGTGGTCCTTATCCTACGACAGAATCGCTTTGACCAAGAGCGTTTGAGGGGTAAACCCCTCAGACTCCCCGATCTGGGAGTTGTGGAGGACGCCCCCACGAAATGAATCCCACCTTCTCTCCCACGATGTGGGAGAGAAGGCGGCAGGGGGATAAGAGGGCTGTCTCCTGCCATAGAACTTAGTGTCGCCCCTCAGACTCAACGGATGGCGGGCGGATTCGGGTTCTGCATATCCGTCAGGTAACGGGGATCAAGGGCGTTGATGGTGTCGATGGTACACACGGCGGGCACAGGCTGGGTGTGGGTGCTGGCGAGGGGCGCGCTCGGATTAAAGAGGTTATAGGTCTGGCGCGAAATCTCCGCGATGGTGGGGAAGGTGATCTCCTGCAGCAGCCATGTACCACTGCTGGCCAGCATCACCGATAACACATAATCCCCACCGCTGGTGAACACAATGCCCGCATCGCCGTGGGACGCATCGGCCCAACCGTGTTTGTGGGCCACCGTCACCCCAGAGGGCACTCCTGCCTCGATCAGGGCCCCGATGTGATTGGTGCGCAGCACCCGGATCATACGGCGGCAGTCGTTCTGATCGATCTGGTTGGGGAAGGCGCTCACCAGCGGCCCATCCCCGTTTAGGGCGCACTGATACATGCCCGAAAGCAGCCATCCCATATCCTCCGGGGTGGTCTGGTTGGAGGGATCAGGGTTGGTTTGAACCTGATCAGCTTCGATGGTAGGCGGCATAAAGGGCTGTTCGGTGGCCCCTGTTCGCACCACCCCATCGTAAAAGGATCGGGCCAAAAAGGTATTCTTCAACCCCAAAGTACGCATGGTCTCAGTGACATACTGAGTGCCCCGATACTCGTCACCATCGCCGAGGGTGGCCAGCAGTTTGTTGGAGGAAATGTTCTCACTGCACGCGATCATCTCCGCCATCAATTGGGCTTGAGTCGCATCGGGGATAGTGTTCACCTTGCGGAAAAAAGAGACCAGCACCGGAATCTTCATCAGGCTCACCCCGCTGTAGGCGATGCCGGGGTTGAGTGAGACCGCCTCGCCCGTTTTCAGGTTGAGCAGGAACAACGAGCCTTGGGTATTGGTGCCCGGCTCAAAGCCCTGCGCCATGAGGTAATCATACAGATTCTTGCCGAGGGCATCGAGGGGCGTGGAGAGGCTCACCGGGGCGCTGCCAAAGGGCGATACCCCCGACACCACCTTGTTGGGGGTAGGGGTCAGGGTGGGGTAACCAAAGTTCATCTCGGTGATCAAGGGCACAAGGTTGATGTCACCTTCCAATATCACCAGATCAGCAAACACCCAAGCGCGCCCGCTGGCCACCCCGGCATA
>JACSRJ010000076.1 GCA_014879835.1 Anaerolinea sp. | reverse complement strand
AGTCTGTACCACTGCCGGGTACATACACGGTGGGCACGATCCGATCTTCGGGGCGACAGCCTGCACTGATGGTTAACAGAGTCAGCAAAAATTGACGACGGGAGAATTGGCGACTCATGGGCGATAGCTCCTTTTCTCTAGATTCGGACGTTTTTCCGCTCACTTCTGGTGATCTGCACCTGTGGCATGGTGCACTGGATGATCCGCGTTTTGCAGCCCTTCCATCCCTTCTAAGTCATGATGAGCAGGTGCGTGCCGCTCGTTATCTTGATCCTCTCGTCGGCAGACGCTTTGCGGTAGGGCGTGGCCTGCTGCGCCTGACTCTAGGGCACTACCTGAAGCTCCCCCCAAACTCGCTGATCTTTGAAGGGGGTGGTCAGAGCAAACCCCGGTTAAATGATCCTTTGGGGGCGTCCAATCTTGAATTTAACCTCTCCCATTCCAACGGCATGATCTTGATCGGGGTCGCTCAGGGGCGTCAAGTTGGGGTTGATCTTGAATACATTCGCCCCATCGATCAGCCTCTCAAGTTGGCCAAGCGCTTCTTTAGCCCCGCCGAAGCTGCGAAACTGGCACGCATCCCGGAGTCCGATCAGCAGGTGGGATTCTTTCGCTGTTGGACCTACAAAGAAGCATACATCAAAGCCCGTGGTGGCGGCATGAGTATTCCCCTTGACTCCTTTGAGGTCGCCTTTAGCCCAGACGAGACACCCTGTTTGTTGTACTGCACCGACGACAATCCCCAACGCTGGCAGTTGATTGCGATTACAACCATCCCCGGTTATGCCAGTGCAGTTGTGATCGAGCGCCCCCTGAACAAACTAACCCTGCGGGCGATCTGATGTGTTCGCCCACGCTGTGACAGGGCTGCGTGTAAGTGTATGTTTCAACTGGATAAGGATGCCTAATTCTGGAAACCACCGAGCACGGATGTGTCAGATTTGGGCACATTGTACGTTTCTCTAGATGACCATGAATTCAAACAAGGGAGAAAGCATTGGAGGATTATCAACAACTGGTGGCAGATCGGACAATGCACATACGCATTTACCACACTCGGGCGTCCTTTAGCGCACTTTATGAACAGACCCAGCTTATCGTTTTTCGCTACATTTATGCCCTTCATGGGGATCCCCGGGAGGAGGTTGAGGACATCTGGCTGGAAACCTATCTACGTGCATGGAAAGGGCGTTACCGGTTTGTGGGTAGTGAGGCAGCAGCACTGGGATGGCTGCTCAAGATTGCGCGGCATTTGGTGATTGATCAGCAGCGGCGGCGAAAATTCGCTGCCACCTTACTCACCGAGACTCTGCCTGCACCTCCTGAGGAGGCACCAGAACACTGCCTCGTGATGAAGGAGGAACTGCAAAGTCTAATTCATCGGCTGGAATCACTCACAGTACAACAGCGGGAAATGCTCATTCTACGTTATGTTGTCGGCTGGCGGGTGAAGCAGATCGCACACTATCTGAAGATGCGTGAGAACACCGTCTCAGTGACCTTACAGCGCGTTCTGGCAAAACTGGCGTCTCAGATAGGAGATGCAACTTCACCCTCATCTTTCAGCGCTCATTCCTCGCAGATCGCCCTCTTTGATCAATACGGGGTAAACAAATCCAACCGGGTAAGCCCACCTCAGGACTCCAATCAGAAACCCAAGGAGTGATCCGATGCAAACACACGACTCCTCAAATGAATCCCACGCTGCCGACGTATTGACTCAGTTTCAAGCGCGTCCAAGTCCACAGGCATACCAACGTATGAGTCAGGCACCTTGGCTCGCCCCTCAGAAGACAACGCCGAAGCGAATGGTCACGGTTGCAGCCACCCTTTTGCTGCTTGTTTTGCTTACTGGGCTGGTTTGGGTTACCCCTCCCTTACGCACCCTAGCGCAAGACATCCTCGATCACCTGTTTAGACGTGCCCCAGAGAACACAACCACATGGGAGATCGATTCCACACCGCCCCCCAATGTCCCCGCCTCTGTCGCCGAAACTTTTGGGTCTGTGGCGAGGGCATCAGCGCGAACGGGTTTGAAAATACACCAGCCGGATTCGGCACTTGTGCCCTATCCCTTAACCGGGGTCACAGTGAACCATTCCCTTGAGGCAGCTTGGCTGATCTATGCTCATGCTGATGGATACCTGAGCATCTATCAGCGTTCAGCGGCGTTGGGTTGGCTTGATGAGGGGTGGGTGGGCAAGGACGCCCCCATCATCGCGGTCACTATCAAGACTGCTGCTGGAACAGAACTGAAAGGAGAATACATCGCGGGTGGATGGGCGCTAGAAGGGACTCCCGTTCCTTCGGCAGATGGTGTATCCCAAGTGCCCGCCAACTGGACAACACACACAGCCCAACACCGACTGCGTTGGCAGGACTCGGATACTGTCTATGAGATGATGACGCTTGATCCTGATCTGGGTTTGGTAGAAATGCTCAAGATCGCCGCAAGTATGCACTGATCCCCTGAGATGTTGGGGGTATCGTATCACGCTTGTGCCTTCAGCCAAAAGAATAACATCAGGATCAATATCCCTCTTCTCCCATGCTTTGTGGGAGAAGAAGGCATCCGTCTCTTGAAGGGTGTCTGCACGATTTCCAAGGGTTGACCCATGATCTACTACCCATGATCTACTCAGCCGCATCGCCCCTTCCCATCGTTTTTTCAAGAACATGTGAATCCGACGCCTCAAAATGCTTTTTGACGTGTTTGTCCGGATAAGGTGGGCGCATCGCCGCCCGATCCCACTCGCATTTTGGGGTGGTTTCTCCCCTTGGTTTGTGCAACTGAGCATCTATTGCAGATTCTCATGAAACCCATGGGCTGATTAGGGTACAATTTTGTGGAGTTCCAATGTCTTTTACGGAGTTAAAGCCCATGAGCGAACGTTTCTCTCGACGCGACTTTCTGCGCCTCATGGTAGGTGCGGGGGCAATGGTTAGTTTTGCGCCCGCACTACGGTTGAAAGCAGACGCCCCGACTTCCATCGAGATGGATACCCCACCTACACTCATGCTGCATACCCGTGACCGCTGGAAACTCGATCAGCTTGTGCGCCTGCTCAATGAAGAAGGGTATACCAGCATCAATTATGCGATGCTGCTGAGCGCAATCGAGGGTAAGAGTAAACTGCCTGCACGGCCCGTGATCCTCTCCATTGATGATCTGGGTGCATCGTATATCCAGCCATACTTTTTAGATATGGCTGACGTGATTGAAGGTGCAGGTCACCGGGGGGTGTTTGGGGTGGTGGTCAACGAAGCGGCCAACCACACCCCAAAAAACTGGGCCCGCCTGCGTGAACTGTCGGATCGGGGTTGGGAAATGGACAGCCATACCTGCACTCACCGGAGCCTCCCCCGGATCACCACACAGCCAGAGATGGACTTTGAGATCATCGATTCGGTGAAGCGCCTTGAGGATGGCATCGGCAAGCGCCCTGTCGCTCTACTTGCCCCCTATGGCAATGTCTATTCTCATCATCGACTGCGGGTCTTTGATGAGCGACTCTTTGAGACCACCTCACGGGCGGGGGTTTCATTTATCGTGGGCATTGTAGAGGGGCGGAAGATCAACTCTGAGGCCAAACCCCCCTACTACACTGGACGAATCGGCCCGGGTGATGATCATCTTTCGGCCATGGAGAATCTAAAAAACTTCCAAAGTTTGGGGTAATGGGGTATTGACCCTACCACCTTTGTCGTCATTCATTCATGGCGTTCACCCACCACTGATCGCCCTGCTCACGGACTTTGGCACCCGTGATCCCTATGTGGGCATCATGAAAGGGGTGATCGCGGTACATTGTCCGGGAGCAATATGCATTGATTTGACCCACGAGGTTGCGCCCCAGAACGTGACTCAAGGGGCGTATCTGCTGCGCAGCGCCTATCGCTACTTTCCGCCTTACACAGTCTTTTTGGGGGTGGTTGATCCGGGTGTGGGCACAGCGCGTCGGGCTATTGCGATCCAGACTGGGCGAGGCGCGTTTGTAGGCCCGGATAATGGTCTATTCAGCCTTGTGCTGGCCGAACAAGAGTCGTATCTAGCAGTTGAACTACGCCCACCAGATCGGGCACGACTCAGTGATACCTTTCAGGGACGAGACCTATTCGCCCCCGCAGCGGCTGATCTCGCCGGTGGTCTGCCCATCACCCAGTTAGGCACCCCTCTCCGCGATCTGGTTCAAGTTCCTCCGCTGCGCATTGATCAACCTCAACCCAACGTTTTTGAAGGTGAGGTGATCCACATTGACCATTTTGGGAATGTGATCACCAACTTGGGAGGTTTCGGGTGGAATCAGGATCGGCTTGAGGGTGCTTTAGTAGGGGCGATTGACCCACAGCATACATGGGTGTATATAGGACAAGAGAAACTTGAGACCATCCATCGCACCTACGGCGAGTCTGCGGTGGGCGCTGTTCTTGCGCTGATCAGCAGTGATGGACAGTTGGAGATCGCAGTCAATCAGGGCAGTGCGGCCGAGGTTCTCAAGGTTCATCTGGGGGATCGGGTACGCCTCGAAATTCGTTGAAGGATCAGCCAATGCAAGTCTATACCACCATCGCCGAGGTTCGTCAGGTACAGCAAGCACATCGGGGCACTTTGGGGTTTGTGCCCACCATGGGATTTTTGCACGAAGGGCATCTGACCCTTGTACGTGCCGCCAAAAGCGAGAATGAGCGCGTCGCAGTCTCAATCTTTGTGAACCCAACCCAGTTTGGTCCTCAGGAAGACTTCGCCCGCTACCCCCGCGCCTTGGAACGAGACCTGAATCTACTTCGGGAGTCTGGTGTGGATTGGGTCTTTGCCCCATCCGTTGAGCATATGTATCCCGACGGTTTTCAAACTTATGTGACAGTTGAAAGGATTTCAGAGGGACTCGAAGGAGCACGACGTCCGGGGCATTTTCGGGGTGTGGCGACGGTGGTTGCCAAACTCTTCAACATCGTTCAACCTGACCGAGCCTATTTTGGGCAGAAAGACGCTCAGCAAGTAGCGGTCATCCGGCGTATGGTGCACGATCTGGCTCTACCATTGATGGTTATTGCTGTGCCCACTGTGCGCGAGCCTGACGGGTTGGCGATGTCTTCACGCAATACGTATCTCTCGCCGGAACAGCGCGCTGCTGCACCTGTCCTTTACCGTGCTTTGAGCGCCGCACGGGCACGCTATGAAGGCGGCGAACGTTCGCCGGAGAAGCTGCGCGAGGCCATGCGCACCGTTCTCACTACGGAGCCTCTGGCAGTAGTGGATTACGTGAGTGCGGCCGACAACGAATCCCTTGTAGAACTGGACGCGCCTAGCACACGTCCGATCCTGCTCTCGATGGCGGTTTTTGTGGGCAAGACTCGGCTGATCGACAATCTGGTGTTGGGTCAGGGATAGCTGTCGATGATGTCCCTCATCCCTGACCACACACTTCAACAGATCGTGCACCGCATCAACCCTCACCATGAGTTCGTGAATGCCCAACCGCTCATCGGCGGGGCTTCGGCACAGGTTCTACTGTTAGATGTCAAACAAACGGATGGGGAGAGACTAAAATACCTGCTCCGTATTCACAGCGAGATAGATCGCAAACGTAACCCTGACCTTGCCTCCAATGAGTTTAAGCTCTTAAAAACCCTGCGCGCACTGGGTTTGCCCGTTCCAACACCCTTCTATCTGGACGTATCTGGTGAGCTTCACGCTGTACCCTATCTGGTGACCGGCTATATCGAAGGCGCACCCGATTTCTCACCTCAAGATCTGCCCAATTTCATCCGTCAGAGCGCCGAGATGCTGACCCAAATCCATCGAGTCGGGCAAGGCGCGCAGCAGGGTGATCTGTCTGCGTTAGGCTTCTTGTCGGATCGCGCTGCTCACGTACAATGGTGGCTCCACTACCAGCCCGAAAGTATGGATGAAAGCCTAAACGAAGCCCAACTGCGTGACACCCTGCGCCAGTTGTTTCCCTTAGAATCGATGAACCAAGTCACACTTCTGCACGGTGATTTCTGGGCTGGTAACTTGATCTGGCAGAAGGGCAAACTTGTTGGGGTAATTGACTGGGAAGATGCGGAAATTGGGGATCCTCTGTCTGATCTGAGTATCGCCCGATTAGATATGTTGTGGGCGTTTGGGCAAGCGGCGATGCACGACTTCACGAAGGCCTATCAGGCGTTCCTACCCCATCTCGATTACGGCAATCTGTCACGCTGGGATCTGTTTACGGCCCTGCGCCCAGCGAATCAGCTTGCAGATTGGGCGGCAGCATGGACAGGATATGGGCGACCTGACGTGACTCTCACGACCATGCGTGAGTCCCATCAATGGTTCGTGAAACAGGCAATGGAGAAGCTTTGAGGGAGGTCAAGAACCCCTCATCCCCCTAGCCCCCCGCACGCGGGAGAAGGGGGTAATCGAGACTCTGATGGGTAAACCCCTCAAACTCCCCGATCCGCGGGAAGTGGGGGACGCCCCCAAAGAATCTTCACCCCCTCTCCTAGCCGTACTCGGCGGTCGGGCGGGCACCGCGCAGCGGCCGGGGGGTGAGGGCTATCATCGTGTTGCACAAAAAGCGCTGTAAGTCACCCCAACAGGGAAACAGGGTCAGACCTCACCATTCGAGCCACCGAATCGCTTCATGCTCATCATTAAAGAACTGAACTTGCCAGTTCGCGTAGGTGCGTCGCTTAAAAAATGTACCCAATACTGACCCTAACGCGGGTGTCTGAAGCAGAATCGCGCCGCGCCCATCGGTCACGGGGAGTTGACGCATCTTCGCCAGCACCCGGATCACGCGCTCAGTTGCGTATGGGGTGATATATTCAGCATGACGAATATCATGGAGATAACGCAGTCGCCTGCCCGGACGCCATGCAGACATACACTTGCAGCAGTCTTCATACCACGCATCCAGTGATTCGCGTTGGCTGTCCAGCAAACGCATGATCAGGATATTTCCGGGAAGGCGTTCTCGACGGTATCCGGCTTTCACAATCACGGTTCGGGTGGGGGCGGTCATGGGATCGTGGGTCATGAGTGTGCTTCAGTTGGCTTTCGCATTTCCATCAGAATATTTTACACTATCAAGCATCGATTAGCCTTTCCTCACCCTGAAAGGGCAGCGGGATGTTCCGAATTCTGGGCGGGTGTGCAACCCTGATCTTCCTGATTGTGGCGCTGGCAATCCTCGTGGCGCTGGGTGCTCTGATCGTGTCCCGGGGCGGCGCAGATCTCGCTACCAGTGGGGCGACCCTCTCCAGTAGTGGGCAAATCCTCTCACCTGCGCCCCTCAACAGTGTCTTTCAAAAACGAGCGCTCTTTTCTACCATCCCCTTGCCTCAGGAAGTGAATCGGGAACTGGGCCCAATTCTGGTCAACCTCTTGCTCGCCTCCGGGATCGTGATCGCACTGGGCCTCATTGGCGCGATCTACGAGTCCATCAGCATAGAGAGCGCCGGTCGGGTTGATTCACTGCTGCGCGCTGTTGGTTTGCGGGGGGTGACTGACCTTCTGGGTACTGTGGGGGGGTGGGTGGTGCGGCGAGGATTGTTGGGAATGCCCATCTTGGTCTTGTTGTTTGTCTTGATGGGTGGGATTTTTGCTCTGAACGAACGCCAGACCGGCACCCCCGATCTGATCAACACCAACCGGGTTCAGTTGGCTTTTGCCTTGGGGGCCGCGGTAGCCGTGATCAGTTTGGGGGTAGACCTGACCACCCGGCTTGTCTCTCGTTTGGGCCGGGCCAAAGGGCGTTATGGTGCTCGTCCTTCTACCCTTTTGATCGCGGGCGCTGCGATGATCTTCTCAAGGGCCTTGGGGCTGCAACCGGGCATTCTTTTTGGGCTGTCAGGGGATGTCACCCTAAGGGTTGAGGGCACTCCCCGACGAGGGTTGGCCCTCGCACTGCTCACCCCGATCACCCTGCTGCTGATCGCCGGGGCGGGTTGGCTTGGAGTCGGGGTATTGGCGGAAGTAGGGCGTCAGGTGATGCCCGTTGAGACTCTGGTCTTTTTTGCGCCCATCGCAGCACTTGGTCAAACCTTTGGGCTGGCGGTTTTTGTGATCGGCATTCAGACCGCATTTTATGCCCTGATCCCTCTAGGTGGTGCGGCGGGGATGCGGCTTTTTGGCTGGCGCAAACCCGTCTGGGCTCTGATGACTTTGCCGCCGACGTTTATTTTCACCCATATCCTGCTGAATCCTTCTGGGGATGTGATGGGCGCGTTGGCCTC
>JACSRJ010000195.1 GCA_014879835.1 Anaerolinea sp. | reverse complement strand
TTGGTACCCTATCTCCACCCTTTTTTAGCCTCCAACTTTACGAACGGATGTCTAAATGAGCCAACACAGTATGTCCATTGGATTGTTTGGCCCGACCAGCCTTTCTGTGTTCTCGATACGCGAATAAACCGCACAACCTCACCCAATCCCCAAAGCCTAGATTTCGTGGACAGGGGATAGGATAACCTAATCATGCACGCCTAAATTATTCGGTGCTCGGAGAATGACCCAAGTGTAATTCAGTTCGTTAGTGAAGCCAAGTGGAAGCAATGGGTTATTCTGGCGTCACGCCCAAGGCTGTACCCTCCACCCCATTTTTTGCCCCAATTCGATTGATCCACCCGACCCTGTAGGTGTACCGACTGACTGTTGACAAAACCTATCTACAATGTTTATAGTATCCATTAAAAGCTATCAACAATGTAGATAGGTTTAAGGTGCTCAAATCTGCCATTCTTGCGCTGCTTTACCGGCATGAAGCACATGGTTACGAACTCAGTAAACAACTATCCTTAACCCTGAAAACCGATTGGGATGTTAAAGCAGGCCATATCGCGCTCACTCTACAACGGATGGAGCAGGCAGGATTGGTGGCCTTTCAGCTTGTCGAAGCTGACGCAGCACCAGATCGCAAAATGTATCGGTTGACCGAGAAGGGGCTCCAAGCATTGCGAGAATGGTACTTGCAGGGCGAGATCCGCGATTATCGGATTGGGGATTCGTTTTACCTCAAACTGGTGTTTAGTCTGATTGGTGCTCCTGTCACGCCAGAAGAAGTGCTGATGATCCAACGTCGCCGTCTATATCAGGAACTGCATGATGTCATGGATATGCAAACACAGACAAATCCCCAAGAGGATCTGCCGTTGCTGCTGATGCTCGAAACAGTGATTGTTCATATCGAAGCCGATATTCGTTGGCTCGATATGTGTACTAATCGGATCGCGGAACTCAAGCACTATAGACCGGGTGTGCCTACACCCCAACCACGAGGGCGTCCAAAGCAGAGTTGAAATGAGGAGTGCTATGACCATTCGGACCGAAAACATCGCTAAGCATTATGGTGGTATTCCGGTACTCAAGGGGATCAATTTAAACATCACAGAAGGCGAATATGTAGCGATTATGGGACCGAGTGGCAGTGGGAAGAGCACCCTGCTGCATTTAATTGGTGGGATCGACCGCCCAACCGAAGGAAGAGTCTGGTTGCAAAACCATGATTTGAGCGCGCTCACCGATGATCAACTTGCCACAGTCCGCCGTCGCCAGATTGGGTTTATCTTTCAGATCTATAACCTGATTCCCGTGATCAACGCCCGCGAAAATGTGGCGATGCCACTCATTATCGATGGCGTCAAGCGCCAGGATGCCCTGAAACGGGCAACTGCGGTGCTGAATATCGTAGGTCTACAGGATCATGCCGAGGCCTTTCCCGGTAAGCTTTCTGGTGGCCAGCAGCAGCGCGTTGCTATTGCCCGTGCGCTCGTTATCGAGCCGTCGATTATTCTCGCCGATGAGCCTACTGGTGCCTTGGATACACGGACGGGAGACGAAATCATGGCACTGCTCCGGCAAACGATCCACCAAACCAGATGCACAATTCTCGTGGTGACCCATGATCCCCGGATCGCCGCTCGCACAGATCGCATTATTACGATACGCGATGGGGAAATCGTGGATGACACCCCCCTCAAGCGCAATGCCCATTTGTCTGGCTCTGTGCTTACTGGATAAGAGGTACAGCATGAGGCGATTTTTCAATCTGGCTCTGAAGTACATGGCACGGCGCAAACTGCGCACGACGTTTACGGTCCTAGCGATTTTATTCGGGGTGATGGTGATGTTTGGCACCTGGACGGCAATGCCTGCCCTGCGCGACGCAAAGTTGCTGAGTGCCGCCCAAACGACCTATAGCGCCGACAACACCTCTAGCGACAACTCACTCGATCTGGCAGTTGCTTTGATGAACAGTTTTGGCATGATCTCCCTCTTCGTCGGTGGGTTTCTGATCTTCAACACCTATCGGGCTGTTCTCGCCGAACGCCAACACGATTTGGCCCTGCTGCGTATGATTGGCGCGGCCCGCCACCATATTGCCCAGTTGATTCTGACCGAAGCGTTGCTCCAAGGGGTAGTAGGCACTTGTTTGGGGTTGATCAGCGGATGGATCTTTGCCGGGTGGCTAATGCGTTTTATCTACGACACGGGGATCTTTCCGAATATTGACCTCCCGGCCATGTCGGTGCCTAGACTCGACGCATTGCTGCCTGCAACTGCCTTGGGGATAGGTACGGTCTTGGTGTCAGCGTATTTTCCTGCCCGCCGGGCGACTACCGTTTCGCCACTAACGGCGTTGCGGCCAACCTCACCACAAATGGATCGCCGCTCCGCCCGGGTTGGACTGGTTGCTGGGATAGTGTGTGTGATCCTCGGTGGGTTAGCGCTTGTGTTTGGATCACTGATGGTGCCGCTGGCTGGCTTATTTGTCCTTACTGGAGCCGTTCTGATGATGCCAAGCGCCATCGCGCTAGTGCTGCCACGATTGCTGCCCCGGATGCGTCACTTGTTCCCCCGTACTGCCGATATTGCCTATGGCAATATCATGCGCCAGCGTGGGCGGGCAGCGGTTACTGCCAACTCCCTGATGGTTGGTTTCGCTGTCTTTATTGCCTCTGTAACGATGGTCGATGCAATGTATGCTTACATGATTCGCCTGTTTACTTTCCATATGGTCGCTGACTATCTGATCATCGATCGGGATAACATGCTGACCATGATCACGAGCAATATGGACGGGCAGAAAGTCCTGAACCGTCAGATGGTCGCAAAGATACGCGCCCTGACGGAGGTTAAATCGATGATGGGCGTGCGTGTTGGTGCAACCACCTACCAAGGAAAATCATTGATGCTGGTGGGGATTGACCCGACACGCTCCGCGGTGTTGCGCCCCAATGATTTTGCTGCACAGTCGGTTAGTACGGAGCGTGTACTGCAGATCCTTCAGGAACAACGGGCGGTGTTTGTCACACTCCAGGTCGCCAAAGATTTTGGTCTCAAACTGAACGATACCCTACCACTGACCACAATCACAGGCAGCACACAATTCTATACTGTTGTTGGGATTGTTGCTGATATAACAGTTGGAACAGGAAAGCTTGGACTTATACTTTCCCATGAGCATTTGCGGGAAGATTTCGGTATTCGGGATGACTTGTTCCTCTACCTGAATCTACAGTCTGGCAGCAATCTGGATTCACTGCAACAGTTACTTCGTGGCAACGCGATGCTGGTTGATGTCAAGTCGTTTCGTCAGATGGGCATCTCAGGGGTGACAGACTTCACCAAATCCGTTTATATTCTTGCCGCCATTGTCATCATCCCGGCACTGTTAGGCCTCATCAACACCCTGACGATAAGCGTATTCGAACGTACCCGCGAAATCGGGATTATGCGAGCAATCGGCAGTGGACAAGGATATGTTCAACGGATTGTGCTGGTAGAGACGCTGTTCCTGAGTGTTCTGGGCGCAGTAGTGGGGATCGCCGTAGGTTTGGTCTGTGGCGCAAGCCTAGTCGCCATGTTTGCCCCAGCGACCTTGACGCCCATGACCGGAATCATGCAGTTTCAGTTTCCGGGAAGTGGAATACTTATTGCCTTGATCGTCGGTCCAACAATTGCCTTATTGACGAGTCTGATACCTGCCCGCCGTGCTGCTCACCTGAATATTGTAGAGTCCCTGCGCTTTGAATAATTGAGGAGTTTTGGGATCAGACTCAATCGGCTTAGTTCTTTCCAGCTTTGCAGGCTACCTATGTCGCCAGAGGCGATTCTGACTCATATCAGTTCACTATCGACTACATCAGGGTCTTCCGTAGCTCACCCCTGATCCGTCCTCTACTCCTGACAGCGCCTTGCGTGACCTTGGAGGCTTGCATCAGTACCTCTTGTGAGTAACCCGATTTCCCCGGAAGCGTTGGCTGATGCGTTTTTGGCTAGTATAAGGGAGGATCGTGACCATCACGTGATGCGCACCCGGAGGGCTACGAGACCCTATCACGTGACTCCCTGTTCCGTATCGTGGAGCGGGTTCTGGCGGCGTTTTACCAGAATCGACCCCTTCCCACCAAACCAGCAAGCAGCTTGATCCCCGAAAAGCAAAGTCGGAACCTGGAAATCGTGCAGCGGTTTCTCGCTGGTGAGCGCACCGCCGATCTGGCGCGGGAGTTTGGCATTTCAGTGCGGCGGGTCAATCGGCTGGTGCGGAGGTATCAGAGCCGAGAGTAGGTATTTGTGAGGTGAAATGTCCTAAGACGGCTGAGTCCTTCCCATCACCGGGTCGAGGCTGGGCAAGGTTCCCAGTGGGGGTAACTGCACACGAATTGATTGATTCTCCCACTAACACTGAATGATCGGATTCTGGCTGGGATTAGGAAGGGCTGTCGAAAATTCACAAGAGTCCCATTACTTTTTCCTCACTCCAGTTTGCCTCCCAAATTGTTCACCTTGCCCTCGGAGACCATGTTTATGGGTTAATCAGACCTTCACTCAAAAGACTGAAACCCAAAACCGCCAAAGAGATTGCAGCCCCCGGAAAAACCGCATACCACCACGCCGTTGTGAAGTAGTTTCGACTGGTGTCTACCAGTGATCCCCAACTGGGGTAAGGAATGGTGATCCCAAGACCTAAAAAACTGAGGATGGATTCACTCAGGATGGCTCCCCCGATGCCCAAAGGAATCAACACCAACACGGGGCCGATGGCATTGGGCAGAATATGCCGGTACATAATGCCCCATTGCGAAACCCCAATCGACCGCGCCGCGATCACAAACTCCATCGATTTGAGGGCCAACACCTGTGCGCGCATCACGCGGGACAAACCTGCCCACGAAATCAAACCTAAGCCTACAAAGATCAGCAGCGGGGTTGACTCTAGAATTGTCACCCAAACGATCAGAAACATCAGCGCGGGAATCGCAAAAAAGACCTCCGCAACCCGCATCAAAAGATCATCGATCCAACCTCCGAACCATCCTGCAAGCATCCCCACACACAGGCCAATACTGGCCGCAATGCCTTCTGCGACCACTCCCACCGTCAGTGAGATTCGGGAGCCGTAGAGAATGCGGCTGAACAAGTCACGCCCCAGTTCGTCGGTTCCCAAGAGGAACTGAGCATCGGGTGGCGCCAGTCGATGTGAGTAGTGTGGCTCAAGCGGCGGGTAAGGTGCCAGAATATCCGCCAGAAGGGCACCACAGAGCCAGATCGCAATCAGGATTCCCCCCACCAGAACCCGAGGACGGGTTAAAAATATGCGCTTGCGCGATGGACGAGAGTCCGCTAAGCCTGCAACCCTTGGAGTCATGCATCCATCCTGTGTACGGGTGTTACTTTTCGAGACGGATTCGGGGATCGATGATGCCATAGAGGACGTCAACGACCAAGTTGATGAGCATGAAAAGTACGGCGCCAAAGATCAGAATACCCATGATCACCGGCGTATCACGTCGATCAATTGCAGGGATCAGGGCACGCCCCAAGCCGGGCCAATTAAAGATTGTCTCCGTGACCACAGAGCCGCCAAGCAAATAACCCATATCAAGCGACAGCACTGTGAGGATCGGAATTAAAGCATTTCGCAGTTGATGCCGTTGTATAATGGCTCTAGAACGCAGTCCTTTCATGCGGGCCGTTAGGTTGTAATCCCGGCTGCGCGCCTCGATCATGGCGGCACGGCTCACCCGCGATAAGCCTGAGGCAAGATTCAACCCCAACACCAGCGAGGGCAGCGCCAGATGGCGAATGCTGCCCGATTCGTAGCCTGCAACAGGAAAAAGCGCAGCACCGTACTTATCCTGAGTAAGCACCAGTTGGAGAACCAGTGCCAGCCAGAACACCGGAATCGAAGCGCCCACCAATGCTAGCCCGGTCAACAGATGATCGAGCCAGCGGCCGGGGCGCAGAGAAGCCGCGATACCAGAGCCAATACCGATAACCCCACCCACCAACAGCCCGCCCAGCATGAGCTGAAAGGTGTGGGGCAAGCGGTAACCAATGATGTCGATGACCTTCTGCTCTAGAATATATGAGCGCCCCAAGTCAAAGCGCAGCAATCTGCCCACATAACCAAGGTACTGACTCAGGAAGGGCTGATTCAAGCCCAGTTCCTCGCGGATGCCCTCGACAACTTCAGGGGGAAGGCGTCGATACTGTTCGCCCAAGACCGCCCGTAAGGGATCGCTCGGCATCAAGTAGGTGAGAATAAACAACACCGTCAGGATGCCGAACGCGGTTGGGATGAACTGGAGCAGACGTCGCCCCAGATATCGACTCATGGGCGTTTGGAGGTATCAATTTCAACCGCTGCAAGGTCGGCCGTATAAGTGCCACCGCCCCCGGGTTCGAAGTTCCCGATCCACGGTTTTTGCAGCCACGCCACTTTGCTGTAGGCGGAAACGATCCATGGCGCATCAGCCATGATTAATTCATGGGTCTCCTGATAGATACGTTCACGCGCTGCGGGGTCAAATTCACTCAAAGCAGCCCGAAGCAGGTCATTCACTTTGGGGTTGTTATACTTGGTGTCATCACGTCCGTCCAAAAACAGGAAGTTAAATACGTCCGCTGGGTCTTGCTGTCCGGCTGACCAACCGCTCAGGAAAAATAGCACTTCCTCGGTGCCCACATGATCCCAATAGGTAGTGTTGTCTTCAACAACGATCTCCAGCTCAACGCCCAGTTTTTTGAGATCATCTTGCAGGACAGGGAAGGACAGTTCATCTTTGGCGCTGGCAAATACAAAGAGCTTGATCGGAGGCATCCCTTCACCTTCGGGGAACCCCGCCTCTTTGAGCAGTTCGGCAGCCCGTTCAAGGTTGTAGTCGTACTTGATCGCCGGATCGGATGCGGGCATCAGGGGGGGCAGCACCCCTTTGAGCGCGGGAAACCGTGCGCCTTCCATCAGATCATCCCAAACCAATGAACGATTAAAAGCATGACTGAATGCCTGCCGGACTTTGGGATGTTCAACAAAGAAGCCCTTATCCATCTTGAAGCCAAAATAGCGCACATTCAATCCGGGCATTTCACGGTACTCTGCTGAGAATTCGCCCACCAATGCAGTCCGCTGCCCGGTGGGAAACCCAAAAAGGAAATCTAGTTCATTCTGGCGGTATTGTAGGGCCGCCGTATTGGCATCGGGAATATTGATGAATCGGACGCCGCTGGACTTGGGGTAGCCCTCGCGCCAGTAATCGGGGTTGGCTGTGATCAGCAGGTAGTTGTCTCGCTTCCACTCGGTGAACATAAAGGGTCCGGTGCCCACCGGATGGGTAGCAAAATCCGGGCCAAGCTGTTCATAGGCCTCGCGGGAGACAGCGGGCACACCCAAGGTATGCAAAAACAGGCGATTAGGGGCGGTGAGGCGCAGTTCAAAGGTGTGATCATCGATGATCTTGACACCTTCAATTTCGGTCGTTTTGCCCTCCTTAAAATCCGCGGCCCCTACCACACTTTCCATCCATTCGGGGTGGGCCGAGATTGATTCGTCCTTGCTCAGGCTCAGTTTTGCAGCCCACAGCCAGTCGTCAGTTTTGAACTCCCGATCATCGCTCTCATATTTGACCCCCTCCACCGCGTGGAATAATACGCCTTTACGCAGATAAAAAGTGTAAGTGAGTTTGTCTTCTGAAATCTCATAACGCTCTGCGAGGTGGGGCACAACCTCGCCAGTTGCTCGGTTCAGGGTGAACAACCCCTCATAAATGGAATTGAGAACGGTGCTGGTCGCAATCGTGGTCGCGGTGAAAGGGTTCAGATGTTCAGGATCGCTGCTGATAGGGTAACGGAGAACGGCTTCTCCTTGCTGTGCATGTGCCTTCGAAAGCCCAAAGACGAGGAACAGCAACACGAGAACTGAGATAACCCGATTAGGTCTCACTTTTATCTCTCCTTCATGTATTTGGCACTTTGACTTTACCCCAAGATGCACAAAAGCACCTACAATTTAATCTGGGTAAACTATCGCATATCAGGCACTAAGAGGCATTCATATACCTATTAACTTGGACCAGTCATTTGAGAGCAAACTTCGTAAACTCGGCAGTCTAAAGGACAAACACACAAGAAGCTCATGCCTATCCCGGACTCTTTACCTGAGGAGCAGGTAGCATACTACACTGCCTATTATCGAGACCATTCTTTGCCTCGGCGTCTGGCCAAAGCGGTTGACTTTGTACGCGAAAATCGACACCTCAGCGCTGCCCTTGATCGTAACATGACCACCCTGCTTCAATACCTAGAGCGTTCCCATGCGCGCTCGGATTTGCATCAGATCGGCTTGGAATTGATCCTTGAACTGAATCCCATTCCCCTCCATCTGGGTTATTGGGAACTGTGGGAGCAGGAAATTCGCTTTGCTCATACCCTGAGTCTACAGCAGGGGCGAATCCAAGATATCGCGGTGACCTTAGACTGTCTTCTGATGGTGCTGTATTACACCGGACAGCACGACGAATTGAAACGAACCCTGCCAGAGGTATACCGTCTGATGGAGTCGCCGGAGTGCCCGCCCCATCTGGTGATCGGCATCGCCAGCACGGTTGTGGGGATGCTCATCTACGAACTCGATGCCCATTACACCAATGACTTTTTTGACAAGCTCATAAGCAGCATTCAGCAGCGCAATCTCAGTCCGGAGACACACCCCGACCTTTACGCACGCCTGCACATATTACGATCCAGCGTGCTGCGAAAGAACGGGGAATCTTTAGACCTCATCTTTCACGAAACGGAACAGGCGGTCAAGCTCGTTGAGTCCCATCCCCAGCCTGTAGAGCTTGCTGGGGATGCATACCGCATCCGGGCCTTGATCAACTGGGTGCGCGGTGAAGCCGCGTTGGCTGTGGTTGATTACAAAAAAGCGCTCAGTTTGTTTGAGCAAAGCAACAATATCTTCAGCACTGCCCTGACCACGGGCAATTTGGGGCTTGCCTATTGGAGCCTAGGCGATCTTAAGCAGGCAGTGGAGGCCAAAGAGAAAGGGATCGAGATCGCCAAAAATCTCCGCGCTTACTGGCAGTGGGCGCGGGAGGTAGGGGATCTGGCGGTAATCTTTCTCACGCAGGGTGACCTTGAAGCGGCCCTACGCTGCATTGAGCGGCAGATCAAACTGTCCACCCGGGTTGGGCAGGAGGCCGAAATACTCCGCGCAGCCGGGCATCGGGCAATTGTGAACTTCCATCAGGGGTTGTATGAACAGGCACGGGTTGACCTCGAAATGGAGATCACCGAGGAGACCAAGGAAGATCGTCCCGAAGGGGTTAATGTAGGCTGTGCCCGTGCCACCCTGAGCCTGTGTTATCTGTTTCTAGGGCAGCCTGAAAAAGCCCTCCGTGAAGCCGAAAGATCGATTGCTATCGGAAGACGGATTCACGTCCGCCCTTTGGAGTTGATCGGACTGCGGGCGCTGGCGGAATGTCTGCCCAAGGCGGAGCGGGCCGCGGTCTTTCATGAGGCGCTGGCAGTGGCCCGGCAGACGCGCCGGATCGGGGACGAGGCGGCCTGCCTGATCTCTCTGTCGCATCTGGCCTCAGAGCCGGAGGAAGGGCGCGCATTGTGGCAAACCGGGCTGGATCTGCTCACTCAGATGGGCGCGGTGGGGTGGCTCACTCAGTTAAAGCCGCTTCCAGCAGGAACCCACTTTATTCTACCCCTGATGATCTGAACGGAACGCTTGGTCAGAGGAACGGGTCATCTTAATTCTTTTTGTCGAAATCGCGTCTAAGGGGTGTCGAATCGTCATCGAAAACTCACTCCACCTCCTTTATGATCAGGACGTGCTGCGCGCCATGCACATCTGCCCGGCACGCTTTTACCAACTGGGAAAGGGGATACCATGAAGCCTCGTCCGATCGCACTACTACTCCTACTTACACTTCTGGTGGGTGTCACCGGGACGGTCTATGCCCAAACGCCGACCCTTACCGCAGTTACCTATAGTGACGACCCTAATACATGGCATGTCCGAATGCTGGGTGCAAACCCGGTGGTGTATGCCTCAAATGCAGTGGGAATCAGCACGTTGTTTGATTTTGGCATCTGTGGAGGGGCGATCTCAGGTACTATTAACACTCTAGGTTATGAACAATTCGGCGGTTTAATTCCCTGTTTTAGTAGTGTAAGTGTCGGCTCCGTGATTATGGTTACAGCTGGTGCCATTTCTGGATCGGTTTCATGTACGATGACAATGGTT
The DNA here is from genome assembly GCA_014879835.1 of Anaerolinea sp. Taxonomy (GTDB): domain Bacteria; phylum Chloroflexota; class Anaerolineae; order Aggregatilineales; family UBA2796; genus UBA2796. The sequence goes on along the minus strand of JACSRJ010000195.1, from coordinate 22,759 downwards.
GGACCTTATCGTTACTGCGGCATTTCCGCGGATAATGATAATGATGGTGTTCCCAACTATCAGGATAGCTGTGTAGACACACCGGGGCCCGCTTCCAATGCAGGTTGTCCGGTACCGGACAGTGACGGGGACAGCATTACGGATGATGTGGATCAGTGCCCCAGTACACCCGGGGTCGCGCCAACAGGCTGTCCGGATGCTGATGGGGACGGTATCTATGACCCGCCTTTCCCCGGCACCACCGATCTGTGCCCCGCCACTGTGGGGGTCGCCCCCAACGGCTGTCCGGATGCCGATGGTGACGGTATCTATGATGCACCCTTCCCCGGCACCATTGATGACTGCCCCACCACCGTCGGGGTTGCGCCTTATGGCTGCCCCGATTTTGATGGGGATACGGTGTATGATCCACCCTACACGGGCACTCCCGTTGACCAGTGTCCCACTGACCCGGGACCCGCCTCCAACAACGGCTGCCCTATCCCACAGGATCGGGATGGCGATGGCATTCTGGATGCTGATGATGTGTGCCCAGATGAATTTGGGTTTGTGGACAGTACGGCTGGGCGGGGCTGCCCTAAACCGCCAACACCGGAGCCGACAGCGGCAGTGGTCGTGACGCCGATCCGCACGCCGACCCCACCGCCCGCAGTGATCCGACCCAATGCGCCCTGCAACCTGATCTCCGCCGTGACACAGCGGGTTCGGGTGCGTACTGAACCCAACACAGGCGCTGAAGTGGTTGATTACTTATATGAGTACGAAGGTCCTTACCCGGTGATCTCCTACCGGCTTGATGAACAGGGCAATGGTTGGTATGAAATTGAGGTGCGAGGCGAACGCCGATGGATTGCCGCCGATTTTGTGGAAATCGGGGGACAGGGATGCAGTTATCACAGCATCAGTGAAGACTATGCTGCGATTCAGGTGGGTGACAACTTAAGCACCGCCATTGTGAACACCATGAGCGATCAATGCCCTGCCCTTGTGCCGGGGTTTTCGGACTATATGCTGACCACCGTTCAAAACAGCGAAGCACTGGCAAGGGCACTTGCCTCGCAGGTGGGCAATGCTGCGGATATTTGCGCCACAGTCCGGGGAATCCTTGATGGAAGCATCGTTATCGAAACTTCCGAAACGGCCCAGATCAACTTGATCATCAGCCGCTGCTTGCCTAAAGCATCGCCGAAGTATCTGGATACCGTTGCCGAGTACATTCGGGGGTATCGGATTGATCTGCCTAAGGTGATTAACAAGTGTGAAGTGGTCATCAACGCCGCTATTTTGGGCAAAATGGATGTGAGAGAAAGCGCCTTTTATGAAGGGCTGGTTTCAACCTGTGACACCTATGCCCGCTCTCAGGCGCTGCGCTATCTGCGTTTTGGGCTTGAAATCCGTGCAGACCTCGAAGGCATGACCAAAGAACTGAGCACAAACCCAAAAGCATTATGCACGGCTGATGGCGATGAGGGACTGCTCCGTCAGCTTGAAAAGACCGGTGGCACAGCGGGCATACAGCCTGAAGAAAAGATGATAATGGGTATGTCCGCCTGCCCCACTTACGCGGCCCTTCTGGCGCGCCTAAAGTTGTCCTCTGAAAACAATGACAAACTATTGGTATCGGTTGATCCCTGCCGAGCGGGGTGGAGCCATCTGCTGTACCGCAGCCTGCCGACGGGCACAACAACGGTAGTGGCAGGTACAGGCATCCCTGCCGGAGTCTCCGTAAGCGGCGTTTCTGCCCCGCCCATCCTTGATGCCCAAGGCATTACCGCAGGCGGCTCAGCGTCTGGGGCTGGGCAGGGGGCAGTAGCAGTTGAGAACTGGGCACTCGGTTCAGCTCTGTTCTCGGCCAAACCCGAAGGGGGAAGCTCCACGGATATTTATCTGTTGGCGCCAGATGGGACTTACTATCCCCTGACCCCCAACACCCCTGAAGATGAGACCTCTCCGGCGGCACTGGGCGAAGATGGGGTGCTGGTTTATTTCAGCACCGATCAAAACACTGGGGTCACCAGTATCATCTACCATCTGCACCTGTACGAAAGCGGGGCAGGGCGTATAACTGCGCCGGATGGCTACACCTTTGATCCCCGCTCACGGCTTGAGATTACCTCAGGGAGCCTCCTCCTGTGGGCAACGGTTCGGGATGCTCAGGGAAACCCCTCGATCATACGCATCCACTTGGGAAGCGATGGGTGCTTCAACAGCGGACAGAATCCACCGAACTGCCCCGCCACAATCGTCCTTGAAAACTCGGCAAACCCGGCTGTGATCGGTCAGAACTTGTACTACGAGCGCTGGCAAGATGGGTATTCTATGCTGGAGTTCCAACTCCTTGACCAAGTCTTCGATAAGGGCGGAACTGTCTTCAACGCCCAACCCGATGATCGGTCGTGCATCTCACCCGCGCCGTGGTTTGATCAGCGTGTGCTGTTTGCCTGTCGGGGTTCTGGCGAAACCAATGCGACTATTTACGTTGCTGGTGGGGCAGAGGGTGAACCTCTATACATGAACACCAATCGTGATGCCGTGTTTAACATCTCGAAGATTCGTAATACTGAACTTTACCTCACTTTTGACGATGGCAATCGAATCTTCATCCGCCCCGCACTCCCCGGGGGGACGGTAGCAGAGTTTCTCAAAGTGGGCAGCTTAACAAGTGGTCTGCGCTGGCTCTCTGACTAGCGAGGGACGTGGTTCGTTCTGTGGCGGCGGTGGTGTGATGGGTAGTCCTTCAAGCCATCGCCGTCCCTTAAGCTTAAACTAGAGCGGTAACTTGATACCTCTAATGGGATGAGGAAGTGCGGGAAAAGCCCATGAACTTAGACGCAATCACTTACAAAATCGTTGAAAAGTGGCTGCTCGCAATCAAGCGTGGGGAAAAAAGCCCCGACGAATTGAGCGCCCTCCGTTTCCTCAATCCTGATCCCGCAGCTTCACTTTCTCATTGGGATTTGCAGCAAGCGCTGTATAGCTTCTGCGAAAGCAATGTTACTGGAGTGCTTGGGCAAATGCGCCGTGAGTGTGGCATCGCCCATAGCCTGAAGTTCCCTACTCTGGAAGCGCTTAAACACCAGCTTTCTGAGGATTTTACCCTTCATCAACGCCCTCAGTGGGCAATCGATCCTACGATTGAACGTAACCTTCAATCTCGCAGTGCCTTGTATTTTTACCTTATTGAGAGCACCCATCAACTCAGTGCACCAAGTCTGGCAAGGCTGATTGAGGTAGATCACTGGCGTTTTCGGCGGCGTTTAAATGAAGGCCTGAAATGGCTCACCAACCTGATTCGAACCGCAGAGCATCATGCGCGGTCGCATCGAGACAAAGTGTCCCAACTTCCCCCACGAGAGTATCGTGACTTGGTTGGCATCGACCCCCTCATCGAACGCACTGTGAAGGCCGTGCTTCAGGAGTCCAGCGCTCATTTCATCAATATTCAGGGAATTGGAGGTATTGGCAAAACTTCTCTTGCGCGAGTCGTCGCCGAAGAGCTATCCCAAACCGGTAAGTTTGAAGAGGTGTTGTGGATCACGGCACGCCAAGAATGGCTTGATCCCAGAGGGGAACGTCGGAGTGAAGCCGATCCTGTCCGCTCACTTGATCACATCATCTCCAGTCTCGCCGAAAAATTGGGCAGAAGCCATCTCAGCAGCAAATCGTCGCAGGAAAAAATCGAAGCGCTTGCCAATACCTTTATGACCACTCCCTATTTGGTCATCATTGACAATCTGGAAACGCTGGCCGAGAGTCGGAAGGTGGTTTCAACGCTCTATCCCCTTGCGACTGGCGCCAGCCGTTTTCTCTTAACCAGTCGTGAAGCGGTTGAGCAGTTTGACTGGGTGTTCCCTATCATCATGCCTGAACTCAGCCTCGAAGACAGTTGGAAGGTGCTTAGAGCCGAACAGCGTTACGCATACCACTCTACCTTGGTCAGTCTGCCAGACGCGACTGGGATCTATGAAATTGTGGGTGGTATCCCCCTTGCCCTGCGTTTGATTGGTTCCCAACTTCAGCGTCATTCGGCTGCCGAGATCATTGATGAGATGCGTGATCTGGAGAAAGAAAAAACCGCGCCCAAATATAAGGAGCGCTTGTTTGAATTTATCTACCGCAAAACGTGGCATGATCTGAGTGAGCCTGCCCGCAACCTGCTTATTGAAATGGCCGACACCGGTTCCAATGGGTCAACGCTGGAGTTTCTACGCCGGGTGACGGAAATCAACTTGCTCATCTTCGACCAGACATTGGATGAGCTGATTAAAAACTCGCTGATCGAAACCCATCAGGATGTACATGGGGCTGGTATCAACTACCGTCTTCACCGTTTAACTTTAAGCTTCTTGCTGACCCAATTTCCGGGGTTGTGGTTAAGCAGTTAAACCACTGAAAGCGATCAGCCCTGACGGTTGAACTCGCGTATTGAGTCTTTTCCTCTCATTCCGCTGTTCTTCGATTGTCTTGAGAAAATAGGCTTCTATGGCGAACCATCACATCAACCCCGAAAAACTCGTCGCGAAGAAATTAGGGCGCTACCGAATCACCAAAATGCTTGGCCGGGGCGGCATGGGTGCCGTGTACCGGGCAGAGCCTCTTGAGGGTGGTCAGGCGGTAGCGATCAAGGTTCTCCTGATCCATCCTGACAGCGCTCAAGAACAACAGACCCTTGAGCGTTTCCAACGTGAGGTTGAGACTCACAAAAACCTAGATCATCCCCACATCGTCAAATGCCATGAAGCAGGCGAAGATCAAGGGATAATCTATTTGGTGATGTCCCTGATGGAAGGGGGAAGCCTTCATGAGCGTATCAACAAAAACAGACAAGAAGGAAAGTACTTCACCCCTGAGGAAACGGTTCGTTATCTTCGGCAGATCTGCTCGGCCCTTGATTACATCCATGATCAAGATATCTTTCACCGCGATCTGAAGCCCGCCAACATCCTCCTTGATGTCAATGGAGATACGTCCCTTGCGGATTTTGGGATAGCCCTCCAATTAGGACAAACGCGCTTTACTCAACAAGGGACGGTGATGGCGACAGATCTTTATGCGTCCCCTGAGCAGTGGCTCGGAGAGGAAATCAGTGGGCGCAGCGATATCTATGCGTTGGGGTGTATCGCCTTTGAGATGCTGGCAGGCAGAACCCCTTTTGTCAGTGAGAAGACAGGGCGCGAACAGATTCCTGATTTGGGGCAGATGCATCTCAAGCAACCACCGCCCTCGGTGAGGGCTTATAACCCTGAGTTGTCTCACTACATCGATAAAGTTGTCCAGAAGGCACTTGCCAAAGCGCCGGATGAACGATTCCCCTCAGCAGGGTTTTTCGCTGAGGCTTTTGCAACTGCGGTGAGCGGACAGATGCCTGCCGGGATCGATGATGACGAGGGAAGTTTCGGGAGTGATACCGGGGAGGAAGCTCGACCCACAGCGCCCCTTTCGCCGGGGATCTCCATATCAAACCCGATCAGAATACCTCAACCAGAACTGCCCCCAACCCCTGTTCCCCATCAGGATCAGCGCTTGGTGGGGGCATTGAGCGGGGTGATCCTTGTTCTGGCCCTGATCGTGGTCTTGCTGCTCTTGAGCTTTTTTGGGGGAGGGGGCGATTCCGAACTCACCCCGACTCCCACTGCAACAGTGACAGTCACACCACCCCTCGACCTCAGCCCAACCGCGTCTTGGACTGCGACCCCAACATGGACTCCATCCCACACGATCAGCCCAACCCCCACGGAAACCTCCACCGCAACCGCCAGCCCGACGGTCTTTGAAAGCCCGACTCCTAACCAGAACACCCTGATCGCTATGGTGCTGGCAACCGCGACTCAACACGCAGTGGAGACGGCTGCGGTACTGGCGCAGACCCCTTCACCATCGCCGATCCCACCGATCCCAACAGAGACAGCCACGACGACTCCCACACCGTTTTTTCCGGTCGGTGCAGACACCCGTGATTGGTCATCTCAGGAACGGAGTCTCGGGGGTGTCGAGATGGTCTTGGTGCCCGCGGGGTGTTTTACAATGGGTGTCGACTCAGGCGATAAGAACGAACAACCTTCCCACATAGTATGTCTTGAGAAGCCCTTCTGGATCGACAAGACGGAGGTGAGTAATGGGCAGTTCAACACTTTTGGGGGAAGCGCCACCAGACCCAGTAACTGGACTGACCCTGATCTCCCCCGCGAGACCATCTCTTGGGTTGAAGCAAGGGACTTCTGTGCGCTGCGTGGCGCACGGTTGCCTACCGAGGCCGAATGGGAATATGCGGCACGAGGACCCCAGAGTCTGCTTTATCCGTGGGGCAGTGATTGGGTCGCAGACAATGCGGCTTACCTCGAAACCACCACGGGACAGACAGAATCGGTAAACAACCGGGTAGAAGGGGCGTCATGGGTGGGCGCACTGGGCATGAGTGGCAATGTCTGGGAGTGGGTGAGCAGTCAATACCGATCCTATCCTTATGACGCTGCTGATGGGCGCGAGGACATGGAAAGCGGCGATCAGCGAGTGGCCCGAGGGGGATCAGCCAACGCCAACCGCGAGATGGTGCGCGCTGTGACCCGCACCCGCGCCGATCCCCTGTTGGGTTATCGGTTCATTGGCTTTCGTTGTGCCCGTTCTATGGAATAAAAAACGACAGGATCGTTCTACAGGTGATGAATCGAACATGCAGACTAACCATGGGTGGTTCAGCGTGTGCTGGAGCGGCTCTATCGCGGCATGATCGATTCTCTCATCCCCGTCACCGATATGATCCCTGAATTGGAACAACGGAACCGTGCGATCTATGAGCGCTTCCTCACCGGTAACCATGCCGAGCCCATCTGGGCGTGCGATTTCATCTAGGTCAAGGATGCTCTCCTCCGCACGCCGATTGGCGCGCCCAAAGCGAATGCGACTTGCGAAAGGTTGATCGCTCCGACCGCCGTGATCTCAGTTTCTTTCGCCGTGGCTTTGACTTCCTCAAGCGTTGTCTAGCCCTCAACGAGCCTATCTTGCCCGGCTTTTGGTTTTAGTGGCTAACGGTCGTAGTGTTCGATTTTAATCCGTACCAACCAGCGTAGTCCGCACGCCAGCAAGTTGCTCACCACCGGAGGCCAGCATGAGTGCGTCAAGTAAGCGTACCTGATGCGCCACCACCCCTTGAAGAGCACGTAAAGATCGGGCGGTGCGGTAATCTTCGATAGCAAGATGCGGATCACCACCAGACAGAACCAACCCTGAATGCGCCAGACCCCGTACATAATAGGCACTAAAGTCACCCGGTGCATGTGACAGGACATTGGCAGTGTGCTCAACGGAGTCTTTGAAAGCCTTTTGTGCAGCAACCTGCTGCCCCATCCGGGCGAGGATAATGCCATACAATGCTGCGCTCAGATGGTTACTTTCCGCAATATCCCGATCACGCACGGTGAGGATGGCAGCGAGGGCTGCCGTCAGATCACCGCCGAATAGGTAAGCCTCTGCCAGTTCAGGCTGATACGAGTCGCTTAACCAAGCGAGATCCATTTCGTCGGCAATCGCAATTGCCGCCTTCAGTGAATCGATTGCTTGTTGATGATGTCCAAGCTGTATCAATACTGCGGCGATGTCGGCGAGGCGATAACTCTCGTAGCGCCGGTAATAAGTCTCACGATGGATGGCGAGGGCTTGTTGCAGATAGTCGATGGCAGGCATCACCTCGCCCAAAGTGAAATGATAGTTACCAAGGAGACCAAGGGCAATACCTTCTCCGGCTCGATCTTGGGACAGACGAGCGACATCGAGCGCCTGTCGAGCATAGTCGATGGCTGTCTCCATACGCCCTTCTATGTCATGGGCAATCGCCAGATTGGCCAGCGAATTGCTTTCAGCCGGTCGATTCTGAGTGATGCGATTCACTGTTAGCGCCTGATGCAGATAGTTCAGCCCTACTTCCATCTGCCCCCTGTACACAAACATGTTTCCCAGTGCATTCAACCACCCACCCTCGTGATAGCGATCCTGTACCTCACGGGCAATGGTGAGTGCCTGCTCCAAATAGTGAACAGCCGTATCATTCTGTCCCTGAACATGGTAATCGCTACCAAGCTGGCCCAAGGCGATCCCTTCGGCCCGTCGATCCTGAATCTCTTGGGCCAGTTGGAGCGCTCTCTGGTGCATGAGAATCGCTTGCGTCCCACGGCCTGTCCGAAGGTATTCACTCCCAAGTCGGGCAGCACTTCCTTGAGCGAGGTGCTTGTCAACAATCTTATCCTGCAAGCACTCGTGCATGATGACGATGCGCGGGTAATGCCCCCAGCGTGCCAGATAGTCAGTATCGATGGTGTCTAGCAGGGCAGCGGCACTGTCGTAATCACCTGCATTTATGAGCTGGTCGAACTCAGCCAGTTGCGGTTCGAGATCGTCGATTCGCGTCCAAGATTCCTGTGGACTGCGTTTGTGCACATAGTAGCGTGCGGCACGGTGATGCAGCGCGTAGCGAGTGTACTGCGGCATCTGGTCGGAGGTGCGCCAGTCATCAAGGGTACCTTCGGGGATACGCTGGTAGCAGTATGCTCTATCGATAGGATGCAGTACGAATGCCTGTGTAACTCGGTTGAAAGATACGTAGTATGATCGCACCAGACGATTCAGGGTACTTCGTAATGAGTCAGTGTCCAGATAGGGAGACAGCAGATAGGTGAGCGCTGGCAGTGTGGCAGGACGCTCAAAGATAGCGAGTGCTTCCAGAACACGGATGGATTCTGGATTTAACCGTTCTATTGCTTGCTGTACGATGACGGGTGTGATTTCGCCCAATAACAGCTTGTCATCGTTGATCACATCATCCACAGTCAGCAGCGCGTCTTCGAGCAACAGCCCAGCGACGGCCTCCAACGCACGGGGAAAACCGCGCAGTTTTGAAGCAAGCCGCAGTAAAACATGATCGGGCGCATGACGCAAGCCAGCGACACCATCAGGATCGAGGTTGCGTAACATCAGCACGGCATCTTGGGCGGGGAGTCCTTCTTCGAGCGGGATTAGACGTTCCCAAGCGCGCAATAAACGCGGCAAGTTAAGAGGTTCCCGGCTGGTCAGGACAATTTGTAAGTTGCCACCTTGTGCCAGCACCGTTTCAAAGAAGATGTGCATATCTGGATCGAGCAAGTCCCCCGTCGCCTGATCTTGAAGTGTTTCCATATTGTCGAGGAGCAGTACATATTTCCCCTCTCCTAGTATATGTAGAAGCGCTATTACCTTGTCTTTAGTCGAGAGATTGGTATTTGACCATACGGTATCCAGTGTTCTGCGCGCTGCCTCGCTGAGCAGTTTGCCCGTGTCTGAGAAGATGCGATCCAGACTAATACCTGTACCGACGGCACTCAGATAGACTAGTCCATCGGGGCGACCATCATTGGACTGACGCAGATCGTTAAGCACCTTGCAAGCGAGGGCTGTTTTGCCTACACCTCCGCGCCCATAGATGCTGATAAGGCGGGTGCGTTCAGCAAGCAAGTTGACCATATCGGCCTGTTCTTTGATCCGATTGGTGAACCGATCACCGACGTCCTGTGGAGGGATATTGATCGTGGTATCGTGGGATTCTATCTCGTGGCGCTGACGCTGCGCCATATCGGCCCTGATGGACTCGAGTGCACGCTGCTCTTGTGAGGTGGCCTGTTCCTTACTGATAGGAACGATAACCGTTGGTTCGTTCATCATGCTGCCACCTTGAGGGGCCGGGGACGTCAGTGGTTCATCCGGTATCTTAAGGGAAGGCACAGACTCTTCCGTCTGTGTGACCACGGTGCGTAGCAGATCCGCCAATTCTTTCGCTGAAGCAATTCGGTTTTCGCGGTGCTTGGCCAATGCTTTGTCAATTACCCATCCAATTCCTGCTGGTAATTCAGGCTTGAGGCGACGAATCGAGGGTGGCTTATCGTAAATGTGGCGGTGCATCATGTTCGCAGGGGAGTCAGCACGAAAAGGAGGATAACCCACCAGCATCTCAAAAATCATGATCCCGAGTGAATATACATCAGATCGTGGATCCGCCTCTTCGCCCTGCCATTGTTCAGGGGACATATAGGCAGGCGTACCAACAAGGCTGCCGGTCTGTGTCAAGGTCGTTTGACCAATCACTTTGGCAATACCGAAGTCAGCCAGAATGGCGTTTCCATTCGCATCAAAAAGCACATTGTGTGGCTTGAGGTCACGATGAACGACCTCGCGTTCATGTGCATAACTGAGAGCAGAGGCAAGCTGATCCACGATATGGGAGACCTCCTGTAGTGAAAGCAGTCTCCGCCCAATGCGTTCCGCCAAGTCCCCGCTAGGAAGCATCTCCATTGCCAGATAGAGCGTATTTGTCCCTGCATCGAGACCATAGCCGTAAGTGCGCAGAATATGGGGGTGTGAGAGTGCGGTCACTGTACGGAATTCACGCTCGAAGCGCCTGACGAGTTCATCATCTCTGGTGGAATCGACCGCAATCACCTTCAGTGCTACTTCAAACCCTGTTGTAACATGCCGTGCACGGTAAACGGTTGCCATGCCACCTTTGCCCAGCAGACCAAAAATGTCATAAGGCCCCAACTGACTGCCAATCAGATTCGACATGGTCACCTACCTTTGTGTCCAACGATCAACACTCCATACAGACGGTGCTGCACTATAGAATGTAAGCGGCACTGTACGGAGAGCCGCCGAGACTACAGTGTACCGCCGGGTTGAGTTAGTGGATGAAAGACCATCGCCTGAAACTGTGATTGGAGACGATGACTGTAAGTTTCCAGATCAATGGAAGGCAGGTGGAATAAATCACGCCAAGGGCGATGCGCCTCGTAGAGGTATACCCTTTTGGGCGCGAGCATTTGTACCCAACGGGGGATTGCCTCCGCATCATCGGGTTCAACCGCAAAAAAGAGCATGTCTGCGGGCAAATTCTGCGCCACCTGTTGAACTTCCTGAGGATTGGTCAGGCGGTGAACTCCTTCGGCGTAATTGAGCACCGTCGTTCCATCGGGATAACGTACATGAAAACCAAGCTGGGGAGCATTCATGGGCAAACGCAAGCCTTGACTGCCGATTCGGAGCAGATCAAAGGGGTGAAGTGCAAGTTGCAGAAGATATTCTACTTTATGCTTGAATCCGGGTGGCAAGAGGGGCATATGTACCCAAGTGAAGGCCGTAATCTTGATCGCATTCAGGGTGATACTTTCACCCGCCTTGATCCCGTGTACATTGGCGGGGGAAAGTATGTGCCGACGGTTAATGTGGGCAGTCACCGCAGGGGACGAGATCAGATGAACGTTTTCCAAGTAGGGACGCGCTTCAGGGGCTTCTAGGAATTTCTGCAGCGAACCAGCATGTTCTGGGTGTCCATGTGTCACACAAAACAGCTTAGGTTGATTATTTTTGAGAATATCCCAAGTGACGGCTTCACCATAAAGATCAAAGCCTATCAGTACGTCAGCGTGTTGGAGGCTGATACCTGACCAGTTGTAATAGTGAATGTTCATACCACATCCGTTGGCACTGGTGCGGAGGTGTTCATGTGCATATTTTTGATCAACCGACTGTTGCGCATCGCTCCTAGAAGAAGCTGAGGGATGTGACGCTTCAATGCAGCCCGTGGGCGATAGAGCTTAAAGCGCCGTATCGCTCGGAGTACAACCCGAAAATAGTACTTCTGGATCAGGCGGTACATTTCTGCTTGACTGAGCTTGGTGGTGGGAATCACAAAGTGGGCAAGGTCATAAACTTCTCGATGGTGGGTTGTGACCTTCTCTCTCATTTCCCGGTGAAATCCGGTACCGGGCAGCGGCGTTAAGGGGGTGAGTTCGGTTAGTGCGATGTTGGGATGTTTGCGTACATAACTATCAATGCGCTGAAAATCGGCTTCGGTGTAATCAGGCATGACCAGAAAGCCCGCACTCAGGGCGATCCCATTTTGGGCGAGAATCTGAATGGCCTTTTCGTTGATCTCGATGCTGGTCTTTTTGTTGATCTCGTTGATGCGAGTATCGTCGATGGCTTCTAGACCCGTCATGACCATCATCAACCCGATCTTTGACCACTTGGCGAAAATTTCTGGGTTTTTGACCACACAGTCAGTACGGGTATAGGCAAAATAGCGTTTTTTGATGCCTGCCGCTGCGATCAGGTCATGCAGTCGCTCCATTCGTTTCACGTCAATGAAGGTATGATCATCACAAAACATGATGAAATCTTCGCGGATGGTTTTGAGGTCTTCAACAATAAGCTCCGGTGAGCGGGTGATGAACCGTCGATTGGTGAAGTGCTGACAGGAACAGAAATTGCAAGGGAAGGTGCATCCGAGTGAGGTCTGAATCGAGGCAACTGAGTTTTCAAACAGGTAGTAATAACGAGACCGATATTTGTCCGTGAGAGAACGCTTGGGTTGGGGCATGTGGTCGAGGTTTGCAGGAAAAGGGCGAGGTTCAGTAAAGTGAATGTGCCCATCTCGTGGAAGCCCCAGTCCCTGAATATCCTCAAACTCGACCACCTGTCTCTGCGCCCAACGAGCAACGATCTCCCGAAAGGCGGGAACCCCTTCCCCGATCACGATCACATCGATATAGGGGGAATTAAACTCCTCTGGGCACAAAGTCGCGTGATGTCCTCCCAACACAGTCAAGATGCGGTCATTAAATGCTTTTGCCGTTCTGAAAACCCGTTGTGCTGTATAGGTCTGTACGACCTGTGCGCTTGCGCCCACAATGTCGGGGTTAAACCGTTTCAGGGCGCCATCCAGATCAGTATCAAGCTCCATATCGAGCAGATCTACTTCGTGTTCAGGAACAGCCCCACCGATGATCTCCAACCCCAGTGGTTCCACCTTCGCCAAATACTTTAATCCAACAGTCAAATCACCACTGGGCGGGTTAACCAACAGAATTCTCATCTTAAACCTCGGTTATTGCAGGTCAACGCTTCTCTCACAGGCAAATTCGACTTGAGGCATAAACAGCAGTTTTATCAGTGCTGCTCAGCTCAGTGAACGAATGTAGGCAATGATGGCCAGAATCTGATCATCTGTCAGCGCCGGGTTGCCACCCTTAGGAGGCATATCGATCCCTGTGGTGTTGAGGGGATCCCAGATGGGCCGCCCGGTTTTGATGAAGGTCAACAAGTCGGGGTCAGATAACCCTGCTATGAACTCGCTCGCGGTCAGGTCTTTACCCAGATTGGGCAGCCCCTTTGCGTTTGCCCCATGGCAAGCAGAACACGCGGTGAATAGTTTCTCACCTTCAGTTACCAATGCCGGATCATTGCTGGATGCCGGTCCAGTGCCTGTGTCAGGTGCTGTTGATGCTCCGCCTTCGGTGTGGGACGACAAACTGCGGATATAGGCGATGATGGCAAGGATATCGTCATCGCTCAATGCCGGATTGCCGCCCTTGGGAGGCATATCGATCCCTGTGGTGTTGAGGGGATCCCAGATGGGCCGCCCGGTCTTGATGAAGGTTAACAGTTCGGCATCAGATAGTCCTGTCACAAACTCACTGGCGGTCAGGTCTTTGCCAAGGTTGGGAATACCCTTCGCGTTTGCCCCATGACAAGCCCCACAAGCCACAAAAAGCCGTTCCCCCTTGGCAATCAGTGCCGGATCGCCATTGGCGCTGCTCCCACCCGTGCCGCCGGCCTGCGCGACTGCCGTTGGGGTATTGCCGCTGACAACCGCAGCGGGCGTTGAGGTAGGAAGAGGGGTGTTCGTGGGCATTGGGGTCGCGGTCGCAGTCGGTACGGGCGTATTGGTTGGCAAGGGGGTGGGCGTTGCTGTTGGGATCGGGGTACTGGTTGGGATGGGCGTAGGGGTTGCGGTTTGCCCTACCCAAACCACTGCCGCTTCCCTGTTGACACCATTAGACCCAGACTGCATTAATCCCACCAGAACCAAGGCACCAACGATTAACAGATTGCCTGCCATAATCAGACTGAAAAGGGCGGGATGAAGTGATGCCGATTTATGCGCTTGATGCTCCACGAAAGCTTTCTCCCTCATCAAAATTTGATTAAACGAATTACAAGGCATTATCCCACACTGAGGGTGTCCCTCAGGGCATGACTACCTCCTGATCAAAGGTGCGTTTTACCTGAGTACCATCGGGACGGGTGACCGTAATCGTCACCTGCCAAGCGCCCGCCATTGTCCAACGGAGCGGTATTTGATACTGCCCGCCCCCAACATGTTTTCCTTCTGCCGAAATAGGCATCATGCCTGCATGAGTCATATCTCCCGTTAAATTCACGGAGGCATCGGTGATCGGTGTCCCATCAGGGCTGGTGAGGGTAACCGTCACCATGCCATCACCCACAAGGGCGGACGCAGGTTCGGTGCTGTAGGCAATATTGAGCCCCGAATTCACGGGTGCAGCAGTTACGGTGGAACGTTTGATGATGCTCTCGCTAGAGATCGCCTCAACGGTGAAAGGGAAGTCCCGGCTGACCTTACCGCCATCGGGCAGCGTGGCTATGATGGTCACGATCCAACCTCCTCCCATCGTCCATTCAAAGGGGATGCGATACACCCCGTTGAGGCTTTCGCGGGACTCACGTTCAACCGGAGCCATGCCCGCATGATCCATGTTTCCGTGAACCTGAATCACTGCCCCATCAATGGGCGATCCCTGAGCATCCTGAAGGGTGATGATCAACTCCGCAGTCCCCACAGCCAGCGGCTGGGGTTCGACCCGCACCGACAAGTCCACTTCTGGGGGGAGGCTGGCTGAGGAATCCCCACTGCCACAAGCACTCAGAAGGAACACACACAGGGTCGTACTCAACACCATACCTAGAGGCTTCATGGATTTGTTTTACCTCTCTGAACCAGCCGCTCTTGCCGTCCAAACAAGATGACGGCACCCAGCAAGGGGAGGAATATCCACAACACAAGCCCGCCGATCAGCAAGGGCAGCAGAAAACCCCCAAAGTGATCACTCGCATATAGTCCGGCTGGACCCAGCACTTCGAGATTGGCCTGAATCACCAAAATTGAGGCAATTTTGAAGAGTTGGAGGGGATTCAAAACCGCAATCAGAAATACAGTACCAATGGGTAATTGGGTGGAGGCCACAGTACCCATGATGCCTAGATCACCAATAAACACGAGGAACAGCCACACGAATAGGGATCCTCCCAATGCAGCAGCGGTGCGCTGGGTGATACTGGAGAGCAGGAATCCCAAACCAAGCATTGCCAGTGCCAGCAGATAAGCAAGCAGCACTGTAAACAGGTAACCACCAGAATCTTGGATGCCACCCCGTAAGGACAGTACGACCCCTGCGAGACCAAATCCCAAACTCAAGGTTGCAAGCAGGGCACCTGCAATGCCCAGAAACTTGCCGAGCAGCACTTCCACCCGATTCACTGGTTGAGAGAGCAGGTAAATGAGCGCGCCCGTCTCCCGATCTCCGGCAAGGTTTGCAGCCCCCAAAGTCAAGCCGATCAGGGGCACAAAAAGCAGCACCAGATTGATCAGGCTGGCGGCTGTTCGGCTGTAACTAACCGTGCGGAGATTCATCCCGCCGGGTTGAGTCAAGCTTGAAAGCACCAGTGCTAACCCCGCAAAAGCGATGGTAAACACCAGAAACCAACGATTACGAAGGGCATCTCGCAGTTCTTTTTCTGCAAGGGTGCGGATATTGGCAAGATCAATCATCATTTTCCCCCTGCAATAACAGTTCACCGTCGATCAGATCAAAGTCCTCTACGGGAATTTGCGCTGACTCCAATAGTCGCAAGGGGGCAACCTTACCACTCAGACTGACCTGCACATAAACACTGTGTCCGTTGGGCATAAAGCGGTAGCCCTGTTCACCGAGGACATTCAGGGTTTGGGCTTTATGCTCAGCGGGGACCCAGATGCGCAGCCATCGGTGCAGTCCTAACCGAGGCGCAAGTTCCTGCGGGGCGCAGTCCAAGATCAGTTTGCCTTCATCCAGCACTAACACCCGACTGCCTAATGCCAGAACTTCATCCAAGCGGTGTGATGAAAACACAATCGTCTTGCCCGCCTGACTCAGACTCTGTACCATATGGATAAAATCCCGCTGTGCTTTGACGTCAAGACTAGCCGTGGGTTCATCCAGCACCAGCACGGGTGGGTCGGAGAGCAGTGCCACCGCCAGCGCCAGACGCTGTTTCATGCCTCCAGAGAGCATGGTGACTCGTTTGGCATTGTGGGGCGACAAATGAACTTGGGTCAGGACATCGTCGATCCGGCTTACCGAGGCTTTTTTGAGGCGGGCATAAAAATAAAGAGTCTCCACAACAGTCAAGTCATAAAAGGTTGTCTCTTGGGGCACATAACCGATGGCGGCCCGTGCAGCTTTGCCCCGTTTGCGCACATCGATTCCGTTGACACTTAATTCCCCCTCAAAAGCGTGTACCCCTAACAGACAGCGAAGGGTGGTGGTTTTGCCTGCGCCGTTTGCACCCCACAAGGCAACGGATTCGCCCGCTTTGATGGTGAATGAGACTTCGTGCAAGGCGGCATGTTTGCGGTAACGTTTGGTCAAGTTTTTGGCGATGATCATGTCAGCGGGACTTTCTGTTCAGTTTTGGATGTGGTCGCCGCGATGTTTACAATCCTTTTTGCGGAGGATTGAAGGCGGCTGCGCAGCCCGAAAAAACACACGAGAGCTCCAATCCCCAATAACAACCCTGTACCAGCCAGTGAGGAAAGCGTCGTTCCCTGTCCGGGTGAGTCGATCTGGACAGGGATGCTGTATTTCATCAGAGGGGCTTCGTCGATGATCTTAGGATCAGGACGTAAGGATGGAAACGCGGCAGCCGCAAAGTCAATCGCTTGGCTCGCCGGGCTGAAGGTGAAAAGGCGCAGTACAGGGTTGTTGTCGGAGATGCTCTCGAAAAGTTTTTCGGCGCGGTAGGGCATATCCCCCACGCCATCCCCATCCCGGTCATAACCTACATAGTTGCTCCAATAGTTGCCGATTCCGTCTTGGCTCCATGCGTTTCCTAAAAGGTTGCCACGCCCCTGAACACTCACCTGTTGGTAGTTTTCGAGGAAGGTGTTGTGCTGAAAAACATTGCGCTTCACAGAGGGCAGCCCGGTCAAACCGATATCGTTATAGGCAATGAAGTTATGGCTGAAATAATTGTGGGAGTCGTAAAGGGAAGGCGAATTGTCCAGAAAGATCGCCACTGCATTGCCGATGAAGGTATTCTCAAAAACCCTCACCTGATCCATATCCTTGAGGGCGATTCCGTACCCACTTGCACCCCGGTTGTGGATAATCTGGTTGCGGCTCAGAGTCAGTCCTGCCGAATACATCATATACGCCCCAACGGCGTTTTCCTCAATCCGGTTATCTTCCACCACCGCATTCTTGTTGTACATAAAATGCAGTCCATAACGGTTGTGATGGATATGGTTCTGACGAATAACAATGTTGTTCGCGTACCAGATGAGGATGTCACGTCCGTGGGTGATCTCATTCCCGATGAGACTGACGTCATTGCTGTACCACACCCGGATGCTGTCACCCCGGATGCTCTCTTCAAGAGGTTTACCCCGCACCACATTATTCTTGGCAGTCCCTTGAGCCGCATCCGCAAAGTAGATTCCGAACAGCACATCTTCGAGCAGATTATCGGCAACCGTGACCTGTGGTGCCTGAATCACGATCCCGGTATCCTCGTGGGGCAAACTTTGACCACTGCCCCGGACCACGAAGCCCTGAAAAACCACCCCCGGCGCGTTGATCAGGACAAGGCTGCCTATCCCACGCCCGTCAATCACTGGCTGGTCAACCCCGATTAGCGTGACCGACTTCTCGATCAGCAGAGGCGCGGGATACACCCCACCGTGAACCTCGATCACATCACCGTTGTGAGCATCCCTCAAAGCTGCTTCAATGGTGCGGTAAGCACCCTCTGGCGCCACGATCAAGGTAGTTTGGGCCCGCGCTGTGATCAGTGGTATCACCATCCAAATGATCAAGCTGATCAGGACAGATAGACGGTAAGTTGACCGGGCACAAGAGATTTGATTCATGGTCAGCACGGCCTCAATCTGACGAGCGTGCCCCTCGCCGCGAAAAGCGAAGGACACCCCCAAGTGCGATCAGAGCGCTGCCTAGCACGATCAGGTACCAACCGGATTCAACTGAAGCCACTGTCTTAAACTGCCCGATAACGCCTTCCCCTAAGATCGGCGGGGTGAAGGGCTGAATGGAGCTGGAGAGGGGCGCATAAGGATCAAGGTTCTGCCCATAGTGATTCATCCAGAAAGCCAGATCCGCAAGGTAAATAAAGGGGAACAGCAGTGCTGGCACAGTCAGCAACCATGTCCAGCGCCGCTGCCAGAATGCAGCCACTGCTAGCAGGGCGATCATCAAAATTACGCCGGGGATGGCGATGGAGCGCTCTAACCGTGCCGCATCATAGAGAGATTTCATACCAATGTAATGGTTAAGTCCATCGATCTCCCGGACTTCATCCATTTTGGGGTCCTCATCGCCGGTGATGTAGTTCACAAACACCCGCATCTTAAGCCCACCGGGATATTGAGGAGCCTGCAAAACCATTGCCCAGTAGGGTAGCGCAGTAGAGAGAATCATCAGCACAGCCGCGCTTAGGTAAAGGAGCGATGGAAGCCACTTTAACCAACGACGGGAAGTGCTAGCCGCAGTATTCGGTGCAGCACTTGAATTGGAGGGGGAAAGCACATTTGCAGCCATATTGACCTCTGTGATCTGGTAAAGCCCTGAATGAGGTGAGTGGGGCGCGTTCCCCACTCCCCCTCATTGGCCGACCATCACTCAGGCTTCACCATCATGTAGCCCATCATTTCGAGATGGAGTGCCGAGCAGAACTCTGTGCAGTAGAAGCTGAACACGCCCGCATGAGTCGCTTCAAACTCAAAGGTGATCGATTCACCCGGCTCAATGCTCAGATTGATGTTATAGAAGGGGATCGCAAAACCATGAGTAGCGTCACGGGCCCGTTCCACATTGGTGATCGTCCATGTCACATGATCACCCACCTGAATCTCGACATGCTCCGGGGTCATGTGGCTGCGAACAGCGGTCATGCGCACGGTCACGTTTTTACCGTCACGGGTGATCCCTTCAGTGCCTTGGGTAACTGCTCTGGGATCAACCGTCTGGGTTGCCGGATTCCAGCCCACTTCGGGGTAAACTTCCCACGCTTTGAGCTTGTCCGCCTTAATGATCTGAGCGTAGTGAGGTTCCGCGCCGGTGATGGGCAGGTCATAGAGAATTTGAGTCTTGTCACCCGGCTGCGAAATATCGATCAACTGTAAATTCTGGGGCAGCAGCGGCCCTGTGCTGAGGAAACGATCCACTGACCACTTGTTGAGGGCCACAAGGAAGCGCCCATCAGGAGTCGCGGTATCCCCCTCAGCCGCGGCGAGGTGTCCCACATTGTACTGAACAGGGGTTTTGTTGATCAGCTTCCAGCCATCTTGGGGGCGATACCCTTCCGCGCCGATGCTCCAGCGTGCTACGGCACTATCCAAAAACAGGCTGGTATAGGCATACCCCTGATCATCAAAAACGGTGTGCAGAGGGCCAAGTCCTAGTTCCACCTGAGTCTCCATCACACTTTCCAAAGACAGAACTGGCACCCCAAAAGCGTCCTTTTCCGTTGGTCCAGCGGCAATAGCGGCCATCATCTTGGCAAAACTGTAGATGGTCACATGGGGGTCAAGTTTGCCACCAATGACAATGAAATCCCCCTTGGGGGTCACATCTGCACCGTGAGGACTGCGGGGTTCGGGTGCAAGGTACAGCAGCCCCGCCTCAATCGACTTTTCGAGGGGGATGACTTTAAAACCTTTAACATCCACCGCACCGCCTGCCTGAAAGACCGCTTCCGCGGCTTTCAGATTGATCATGTGCAGGTAGTCTACGGCACCCCGGCTCACCCCGGCTTCAAAGGGAGGGTTGCCCTTCTCGATACCGCCCGTTGCCATTTCCGCATTAAAGGAGTTGCAGAACACCCAGCCTTCGGACACAGACTTGCCCGAATCGCACAAATCCTGCCAATAAGGGGGGAGTTCCATGGCGAACGACTTGCTCATATCAATGCGCCCGGTCTCGCGGTCAAACTTCCAAAAGGTGATCATGCCGCTGTAGGCATCTTTGTAGTTTTCGATGGGGGCATAATCCCCACCAAGGGGCAGTCCATACTGCCCACCTTCAACAATGTATTCGGTGTTGGGGGTTACAAAGGTGCCGCCATGATCATTCAGGAATGCGGGGTTGTGAACGATCTGTTTGGTCTCAAAGTCGCGCAGGTCAATAACGGCAACACGCCCATTGGCTTTGTCACCAATGAACAGCCACTGACCGTCATATTCACCGTTGGTTTCGCTTAGGGCCGGGTGATGAGTGTCACCCCATCGAATTTCCTTCCCATCAATATTGCCCTGATCAAGGATTTCATTGCCCGCGCCGTATCCATACCCCTGCCACGATTCCGGGGTGAAGACGGAAATTAACCGCAGCAGACGCATAGAGGGCATCCCAATTGCGAGCACCTGACCGCCCTGCCCCGCAGAAGCAAACATCACATACTCATCCATCACGCCGCTTGGAGTGTAGGTCATTACGGCCGCACGCAGGTCGGCTTCAGTAAGGCCGCGCTGTGCCATGATGGACTGCCAATCGGTGGAGCCATCTTGGGCATTGGTGATCACCTTAGGGGCCACCACACCAAAGATGAGGGCTGCAATGGCAGCGCCCATCACAAGTGATTTCAGGGAAAACCAGTGTTTAATCATTTTTCTTTTACCTCTCTTTTACCTGAAGGAAAACGACAAGGAATCCACACCAAACCTGTCAAACAGCGCGTTTCTCAGTTCATAATGACATTGATCAAGGGTGGCGAATGTGACTCAAGTCACATCCGTTGAAGGGGTGCGGGACTCTAGCGGGCTTCGTGCAGGGCAATCTGGCGCAGTCTGTCGAGGTCGCGCAGCAGGATCAGGGTGCGGGTGATATGCACCAACCCCTCGGACTCAAATTTTCTGAAGGTTCGGTAGACCACCTCACGGGCGGTGCCGACCATATCTGCGTATTCCTGTTGTGAAAGCAGACGCTCGATGCCGATTCCCCCCTCGTAGGGCTTCCCTTCGGTTTCCGCACGGGCCAACAACACCATTGCAAGCCGAGAAGTCACATCGCGGAAGGCAAGATCATGCACAAGGGTGATGAATTGTTTAAGTTTGTCGGTGATCAGTCGCAAAAACAGTTCTTGAAAATCAGGCAGTTCGTCCAACAGGACTCTCAGGTGCTCAGGGGGCAAGAAAAGTGCTTCCACGGGGGAGAGAGTGGTCGCAGCATATGGGCTGGGGGTATCTGTTGGCAGGGACTCCGCACCGAGACACTGCCCGGGTACAAGCAGTGCCAATATCTGACATTTGTCTTTTGAATGCCGGTAAAGTTTGACCCTACCGCTTTGGAGTATGTACAGTCCCGTAGGGGGATCGCCCTGCTGGTACAGATCAAGATGCGGTTCAAGGCTCAATTCCAAGGCTTTTTCGGCAAGGCACCGTTGAGTACGCGGGCTAAGCGCCTGAAGGAAAGGTATCTCTAAAAGCTGCTCCCGGCTAACCATCATCGGTGACACATTTCACCATCATCAGGGCGATATGTGATCAGGGTAAGCCTTTTTGGATATAGGGGGTGTGACTTAAATCACGTCCGGTGAGACGAGGGGCTTACATTCCGATCCTCACATGCACAAGGAGGTATCAAAGCGTTCGGGTTGAGGATAACAATACGCCCAAGCTCACTGCGTATGATCCCGTCCTTTTCCAGATTTCCTAAATGGCGTGAAACAACCTCACGCACAGTTCCTGAAAGCGCCGCCAGTTTTTCGTGGGTCAATTCCACAGTGGGTTGCATGGTAGTGTGGTTGGCGTAGGTAAGCAGGCAGTCATTGATGCGGTCAGGCACCGCCCAAGTACCCAAGATCTCGCTCACCTTTGCAAGATGCGTTAAACGCTGACTATAGATATGCAGCAGCGCCTTAACAAGCTGAGGTTCACGCACTTTCACCTGCTGAAGCTCGGCTTCGGGCAGGAGAAACAGGGTCACCTGATCGAGTGCTTGGGCGCTTGCGGGATTCTTATTTATATCAAAAAGAGGGCAGCTCCCAAAACACTTCCCTTGATCCATCACACACAGCCCCTGAACGCGCCCGTTGAGTGACTGCTTGATGATCTTGATGCGTCCCTCAAATACAAACCAAAGCGAGCCGGACACCTCCCCCTCGGTGAAAATGATCTGACCGGGGGCATAGGTTTGGCGAATCATCGCCGATGCCAAAAGAGTTAACTGCTCTAGGGGCATGTCCCGAAAAGCAGGTATGCTTTGCACCTCGGCAGTTTTTACCGGGAAGCGATCAAATGCCATTTATTCCAGAATCCACGCTCAGGTTCTATGAATTCATTATACCTGCGAAGGTAGTCCAGAACAATCAACCTGCGAGGTACGCCCACAAAAAGAGGCTTGGTGTAGATGTGCGGATGGTAGCCAAGTGGCTGGAGCGTGCAGGGGAGATGGAACAGCGGTTGCATGAGCGCTTTTGTCAGCAGCGGCAGCCCAAAGTAGTGCAGGCGTTCGCCATGCTTCCCCGCTCGCTCCAACCACCCTGCCACTGTCCGTTCATCCACCCCCAATCCTTGAGAGACTTGCGACCGACTCACCCACACACACAGCAGGCGCAGCGCGGTTTCAATGCATTCCCTCGGTTTCTTCAAGCCAAACAGGGCTGTGTT
>JACSRJ010000100.1 GCA_014879835.1 Anaerolinea sp. | reverse complement strand
GCGAACAGCCCAACCCTTGGGACCTTATCCAGCCCCAGGATGCGATGAGCCGACATCGAGGTGCCGAGCGAAGTCGTCGATGTGAACTCTTGGACTTCACCAGCCTGTTATCCCCGGGGTAGCTTTTGTCCGTTAAGCCACGACCCTTCCACACGGTATCGTGGGATCACTCAGCCCGACTTTCGTCTCTGCTCGACGTGTTTGTCTTGCAGTCAAGCTCCCTTATGCCTGTACACTCGAAGGTGGGTTTCCATTCCACCTGAGGGAACCTTTGGGCGCCTCCGGTACTCTTTAGGAGGCGACCGCCCCAGTCAAACTGCCCACCTGCCACTGTCTCCCTGCCAGTTTAGGGCACGGGTTAGGGTCAAAACGCACTCAGGCTGGTATTTCACCGTCGGCTCCCCCGAAGCTAGCGCTCCAGGTTCCAAGCCTCCCAGCTATCCTACACAGACTGCGTCCTAACGCAATGGCAAGCTGCAGTAAAGCTCCACGGGGTCTTTTTGTCCTACTGCGGCGGGCAGGGGTTCAGTCTCAACCGCCTTTGGGGATTCTGCGCCCTCTGCCCCAAAGGGGGTGGTGGGCATTTGCACCTTGATCTCGCGCCGCCGGGTGACCACACCGTTACCAGATGATGGAACCTGCGGTTGGTAAGTTACAGGAGCAGCGCTCGTCGCAGCAGTATGTATATCCTTTTCGGGTGCGGAGGCGGGCGGGCTGATGGACTCAAGCACCTGCGCCCATACCGCAAGGGGCGGGCATTCACTTAGGGTTCGGCTTTGCCATGCCTGCCGAAAACAATCGGCGAGGTTGGGACTGTAGACGCTGTGCAGCAGGTCAGAAAGGAGTCGGAAGCGGGCACTGTTCGGGTCCTGCATTTCCGCTGCTGCAAAAAAATGCTCATCAGCGCTGTTCTGGCGGATGCGGGCATGTGACCAACCGAGCATCTCCGCAATCAGCACTGCCGCCCCAAAACGATCCCCCTCGGGCATCCACTGCCCTTGCTGGCGGCTGGCACGGTGCTGATACCCATCCTGACCACCGGGGGACTCTACCGGGCGGGGCATTTCGGCCCCATACATCTCTTCAATATCGACCAGTTCAACCCCGCCCCCGGCCCGATCCACCATTACATTGACCCCAGCGATGTCACAATGGGCTAGGCTTTGCGCTTCTAAGCCCGCCAACACCCGGCAGGTTTGCCGCGCCCATGTGATTCCCTGCTCCGCGCTGATAGGGGTTTTGGCGGTGATCACATCATACCACGTCAAGCCCGGCAGCCACGGCATCAACACCCCATATTCAAGGGCCGGGAATTTGCTCAACACATCCGGATGGCGTTCACGGGTGAAAACGGTGCGCCGTGCTGCCTTCAGTCCCGGCAGATCAGCGTGACGGCGCAGGGCTTCGGTGATCGTCATCAACGCCGGGACACGGTACTTAATCTTGAAGTACTTGAGGGCCATGCGTTCGCTATCGCTTTTGCGAAGCTGGATCACAAAGCCTCGTGCGCCCCGCTGTACATAAGGCAGCCCCGGTAAAGCCGGATGGGGTGCAACGATATAGGTGATCCCTTCCAAAACGATCTTTTGCCCTGCTTCAAGGCGAATCTGCGCTTGAGTCATTGCGCCAACCCCTTAATGGGTTCCCACGTTCAGGTAAATCCATCCAATCGACAGCAGCAGCGCCAGCAGTACCGCCAGTAGATTGAGGGTACCCCCGTGCAGCGCCGAGGCGGAGACGGGCTGAAAGACGGACACTGGCTTTGCCCCCGACACTTCAGGGACGGTAGACGGGGTAGAGGATGCGGGCGCTCTGACTGTCGGAGCAGACGGGATGCTCACTGCTGGGGGCGGTTTGGGCGGGAGCGCCACTGGCAACTTGAGGCTGATCGCGCTGCTCAATTCACCCGGTGCGCGTTCTGCGGACATCGCCTGCACCTGAAAATGCATTTCGCCCCGCAGATCACCGGGTAGGATCAGGTTAGGCGAATGGGTGTCGATGGTGCGCACCCAGATACCTTTTTGGCGCACCTGCACCCGATACCACTCCGCGCCTTCGACGGCCGTCCAGTGGAGGATCGGCTCATCAGGGTCGGGTTGGGCAAAGGTCGGCGCGGGCAGAGCTTCGTTGAGCGGCTCCGGGGTGAGCCATACATCCAAGATCGAGATATCATCACTGGCTGGCTGTGACCGCAGATCCTCCGCCAACTGATCGAGCCGTTCCGGGGTAAGCCACTGGAGTTCTGGGGCACGCGATCCAACCCCGTCACTGTGGGCAGTGATCCGCGCTACTCGTTCCAGCGGTACCACCGCCACCCGCGCCAAACCGTTTTTGGGTCCGTGTTTACTTGACCATCGCTCCCGGGTCTCCCAGACGGCGTCAGGCAGTTCAAAGGGCTGATTGTCGGCGTCCCAGAGCCACAGGCGCATATCGCCCATCCAGCACACTACCAACACCCATCGGGACATGTCGATCCGCCCAGCCACAAACATCGACTCGCTTCCCACTTCGCGTTTATGTTCGAGGGCGTCGCGCACCATCCCCGGCAGCAGGTCGGAGATGGGCTTTTCAGCTACCAGATCAGTGGCATCCTTTGTCCACAAACGCAGGGTCTGATTGAGCTGCTCCCCCAACCTTGACCCCAAAGTGCCCAGATCGTCCGGCAGGGTTTCCCATGCGAGATCGGCCAGCCATCCAGTGAGTCGTTCGCCCAAAAAACGGGCCGCCAGATCGCCGTAAAAGGACTGACTCACCCCATCACACAGGGTAAAGGTGAGCCAATCCGCGCCGCCGCTGAAGGCTATAAAATCCTGTCCCGGCGCGCCCCCCCGCCGCGAGTCTGCGGAGCGATCATAGAGGTAGGTCAGTCTGCCTACCGGAAAACGCTCGACCCGCGCAGGGGTATCAGAATCTTGGTTGATCGTGATGATCTCAGGCAACCGGAGTCGCTCCTGACATGGTGAACGCCATCCGAATCAGGTCTCTGGTTTGGGCCGGGAACATCATGGGTGCGCCCGACAGCAGGCTGTAACCAAACTCCTGCATCTCTGCCCGGTAACTCTCTGGCAGGGGTGAACTCATGCGCAGCAGGGCCCGGGCATAGTCGCTGGCGAGGTCCGCTTCACTGGTGATCCCCTGCCAAGCATAAGCGTCCTCGACTGGCGCTTTGAGGATCTTGTCCGAGATGAAGATGTTCTCGACCAGCACGTTACCATCGTTGGTGCCCATGCCCATAATGCGCTGTACGATGGGCGTGGGATCATCCCCCTGATATTCGCCATCAGTCATGTGGCAGATGAGGGGTGCAGGGTGCCCAGACATATAGGGCAGTTCCTGAAGCAGAAGCTGTTCTGCCGCGAGAAATGCGCCCGCGGTGTTGGTACCGCCGCGAGGGGCAAATTCAGGCACACCGTCACGCACAAATTGATCAATCGTCTTGATCCCACCAAGGACATCGTGCACCTGAGATTCGTAAGCGTAGATCGCCAGTCGATAGCGGGGTGAAACCAATTCCCCTTTGGTAGAGCGTGCCACCATCTCAGTGGCGATCTCCTGAAGGGCATCCGAAACGATCTCCACCCGGCGCTTGTCACCGAGCATCTGACTCATCGAGCCGCTGATGTCCAGCAGATAAAGGATCAGCACGGGCGTGGTTGAGGTCGCCACAGCAGTGTAAGGCATGGGGGAGTTTCTCCTGAAGTAAAGTTTTTCGACTATGATCCTAATCGATGCGCGTTTTTTTGGCGAATTGCCCGTAGATTGTGTCGAATAAAGTGGACGATCAGAAAAGGCAGTAGACTTAGAGCATTTTCCCTGAAATTTGAGCCGTTAGTGGGGAGATTGAGGGGCTTCCTGTCGTGTTTTCCAACATTAACCCCCAAAGAATTCCAGCAAGATCATCCTCATTTTGATGAACCGATTTGGGGCCGCGACGCGCTATCCATCGGTCTAGGTGAGGATGATGATCCCGGACTTGATGAGGGCTAATGTTGGTGAACAGGACAGTTTTCCTTGATCCCGTCTTGGATCATTCATGTCCATAAAATAGCCTATCAGGGCAAGTTTGCTGTTCATCTCTTTTTGCTTTGACTTTACCTCATCAGAACACCATTGCCCTGCGTAGGTAGGTGCTGAGCAGACCTCATCCGCCCTTTTTAGCCTCTTCCCTTTTAGTCCCTTCCGCTTGGGCTTTTGCCCGCCGTTTTTGCAGGATACGGCGAAACATGTTCCCCACCATTGAGCGTATGTTGCCTAAGTTGAGGGGTGCGATGCACACCAATAGGTCACCCTTGCGAAAGCCCGGATTGCGCTCCACAAAAAAGCCGATGGTTGGGCGTTTTAGTTCTTTGGTGGCTACTGGCACAACCCAGTCGCGTAGTTTCCGATCCCCCGTCCCTACCACAATTCCTCGAAGGGGATCCCATGCCTCACCATAGCGCTGCTCCGCCAGAAAGTCCACAAAGCGCAGAATCCACTCTGGGGTGGGGCGGTCTCGTCGAGGGTAAAACTCCCGTAGATTACGCGAGAGCATTAAAAAGCTTTTATAACTGAAGGTGTCAAACAAAAAGTAGATGGGGGTAAAAGGGTGACGCAGCCGTGCTGAGAGATAATTTTGCAGCCCTAGCCGCTGAATCACGTTGAGACCTCGATAGGCTTCATCGATCAGCACATTCCCCCCAAAAATGATGAGGTAAGGGCGCCCCTCGAAGGTCACCTTTGTGACCTGCACAGCCCCCAATCCAATCAGGTTTCCACGCTCCCGATCACGCATCAGATACACCTTTTGCTTAAGCCGGAGGCTGCGCTCATAAATTTCGCGGGTGGTATCGGTGTAACGAAAGGCAAACTCCCAGATTTCATCCATTTCAGCCGTGCTCAGATTGGAAATCAACACCGGATGGATTCTTATCTTGGGGGTGGTGGGCTTGTTTTGTTCAGGCATGAGGCATTCAACTCCAGAAAGCTGCTGGGTCGGGCTTCTCAGATATCCCGCGGCGGTTAGGGTACTTGTCAGTGTACTCCCAAATCATAACTGGGGTTCAAATGTCCCTTCTAGAGAGCGAAATTGAGGTAAATAAAAGAAGGACACGGTACCCGTGTCCTTCTTAAAGGGATCGAAAAAACTGAATAGGGTTATGCCATCAAGGTGTTGGCATCCAACCGGATGGCCGGAGCCATGGTGGAGGTGAGCACTAGACGTTTCACATAGATACCCTTTGCGCTAGACGGTTTGGCCCGTTTGAGGGCTTCAATCACAGCCTGAGCGTTCTCCAAAATCTGGGCTTCCGTAAACTTGATCTTGCCCACGGGAATATGAACATTGCCAGTTTTGTCGCTGCGGAACTCCACACGCCCGGCACGTGCTTCCTGAATGGCCCGGGGCAGGTCATTGGGCGGAACCACCGTTCCCGCCTTCGGGTTGGGCATCAGACCTTTACGCCCCAGCACTTTACCAAGCCCTGATACTTTACGCATCATGTCCGGCACCGCGATGGAGACGTCAAAATCTGTCCATTCCTCGTTTTTGATCTTGGCGATCATCTCGTCGCCAGCTACATAGTCCGCGCCTGCACCCTCTGCAATGCGGGCAGCTTCTGCTTCCGCAAAAACCAAAATGCGCACAGTCTTACCCAGACCAGCGGGCAAGAGTACGGTGGTACGCACGTTTTGATCGGGCTGGCGTGGGTCAATGCCCAGTCGGGCGTGGATTTCGATGGTCTCATCAAACTTGGCAAAGGCGACTTCCTTAAGAAGTTTCACCGCTTCTTCAAGGGAGTATTCCTTGTTGTGATCGACCTTTTTAACGGCGTCTAGGTATTTTTTACCGTGTTGGGACATTTCTTGATCCTTTGTGGTCTTGGCGAGCCAGCGGCTCTCCCACCGATTATCGAGTCACTTTCACTGTAGAACGTTGTTGGTGGCCCTTAGTCCACCACCTCAATGCCCATGTTGCGCGCCGTGCCTTCGATCTGGCGCATTGCGCCTTCGATATCGAGCGCGTTCAGGTCCTGCATCTTGGCTTCGGCAATCTCGCGGAGCTGCTTGCGGTTGATCTTGCCCACTTTGTTTTTGTTGGGCACACCCGAACCCTTTTCCACCCCTGCCGCTCTTTTAATGAGGAACGCAGTAGGCGGGCTTTTGAGGATGAACTTAAACGAACCATCCGAGAAGATGGTGATCTCCGCAGGGACGATCTCACCGATGCGGTTGGCAGTACGTGCATTGTACTCCTTGCAGAACGCCATCAAGTTGATGCCGTGCTGCGCCAACGCCGGACCGATTGGGGGGGCAGGATTCGCCTTACCCGCATTAATGGCCAGCGTTACGACTGCTTTGACTTTCTTTGCCATAGCTGAAACCTATCCTTAACATGATACGACGACCCATAGGGGTCGCCTCCGATGTACAAATGGGGCGGCCAGTGCCTACCCCTCCATCGCGCAGCAGATCAAGCCTGCTGGTGGATGATGAGCCAACATGCCCCACAATCACTGCTGATGGGGGCAGGGGAATGTGCTTTAGGTTATGCTTTTTCGACTTGCAGGAAGTCCAATTCTACTGGGGTTTCACGCCCAAAGAAGGAGACCATCACCCGAACTTTGTTCTTTTCGACGTCAATATCACCCACAGTGCCGGGGAAATCCTTAAAAGGCCCGTCAATAATCTTGACCTTCTGACCAACTTTGAAGGTGACCTTGATCTTGGGCACTTCAGTATCCATGCGTCGCATGATCACGTTCACTTCTTCAGGGCGAAGTGGGGTGGGGTGTTTATCTCCCATACCCACAAAGCCAGTCACACCGGGGGTATTACGCACCACAAACCAGCTATCCTGATCCATTTTCATTTGTACCAGAATATAGCCGGGGAAAACCCGGCGCTCTACGGTGCGGCGCTTGCCGTCTTTCACTTCCAGTTCTTCCTCCGTGGGGACGATAACGTCGTAGATTTTATCTTCCATCCCCATGGTGACGGTGCGCTGCTCAATGGCTTGACGCACTTTGTTTTCATACCCGGAATAACAGTGAACCACATACCACTGTTTTTCCTGATCAGGCTCGATCTCAATCAGGTTGCCGTCTTCATCAGTACCGATGGCGACTTTGGTCACGCCGAGGCGTTTGGCACGCTCACTGGGGAGCGCCTCATCATCTTCGATGCGTTTCCGCGCCCGCGAGGTGGCGTCCTCCTCGGGATCCTCATCCATGTAAATGGGATCAGAATCATAGATCGGTTCGTCTTCAGCTTGTTTTCCTCGACGCTTCCTCGGTGGCATTAGGGGGCCTTTCCTTAACTTACTCTAAAGGTTTAAAAATCCGCTCACGGAAGAGCCACAAACCAGCCACAATGATCACCAGAACGATAGCGATGGCCCCGGCGATGATCTGGCCACCCTGAGTCGCCATCTGAGTCACCATCACCCCGAACAGACCGCTGATCAACCCTAAAAAGACTGCGGAAGCGAGAGTCACACCCAAAACAATATAGGTGAGGCGGGTAATTTCCTCACGGGTGGGCCACGCGACCTTGCGTAGTTCAACGCTCACTTCACGGAAATAGGTGCGGATATTCTGGAAAAAACGCACCACAAAGTTGGAACTGGGGGCCGCAGCTTCGGTTCGCTGGCTAGGAGTGGGGCGATCTTTGCGGACTGGTGCAGGCGCAGCCACAGGTTCTGGGGTCACAATACCCCGTTTCATCTGACGGCGGCGGCGGCTGTCGGAGACTGCTGGCGCGGCAGCGGCGGCCTCGGCCCCGGCAGCTTCGGCTTCAGCAGCCAGTTCTTCTTCGGAGTATATTTCGTTGTCGTCGGCATCCGCACGACGGGTACTCACAGCGGGCATGATGTTAGAAACTCTCCTATCAGTCTTTATATATCAAGACACCGTCGCGTGGACGGTGTCTAAGAGGCATTGATGTTAGCAGGGGAGACAGGACTCGAACCTGCAACCTACGGTTTTGGAGACCGTTGCGCTGCCAATTGCGCCACTCCCCTAATTAAATGAGGACACCCGTTCAGCGCGGAATGCCCTTTCATTATCCCTTATTTTGTCTCACGATGCAAGGTGTGTTTCCGGCATCGGGGGCAAAACTTTTTGAACTCCAACCGATTGGGATCGTTACGGCGGTTTTTCTGGGTGGTGTAGTTCCGCTCTTTGCAGTCCGTACACGCCAAATGCATCACCATGCGAACGTCTTTTTTAGCCATAGGATAGTTCCTCAAAGTAGCCCGACAGATTTCTGCCGGGCTTCAGGGGATGTTACTCCAAAATCTCGGTGATGACACCCGCGCCGACGGTGAGACCGCCTTCACGAATGGCGAACTTCGA
>JACSRJ010000235.1 GCA_014879835.1 Anaerolinea sp. | reverse complement strand
GGCGGTCAGAGCCTGTTATGCCAAGTACGGACCCCAATGTAAATCCGTGAATGAACTGAACCAGTACATTGAGGACTTGTTCTCGGACGAAAAGTCCGGGGTCTGGTTGTCCACCGTCCACCGGGCGAAGGGACTGGAGTCAAACCGGGTGGTGATCCTCCAGTACAACCGCCTGCCCCTCTACTGGAAAGAGCAGCACGAGTTTGAGGCAGTGCAGGAGGAGAACCTGCTGTATGTAGCCCTCACGCGAGCACGACAGGAACTGGTGCTTGTGAGCAAAGAGAGGGATGGCAAGGTACAGCCCGGGGGTAACCATGGTCACGGTTGAAGAT
Organism: Anaerolinea sp.; assembly: GCA_014879835.1. GTDB lineage: Bacteria > Chloroflexota > Anaerolineae > Aggregatilineales > UBA2796 > UBA2796. Next base: position 32,736 of record JACSRJ010000235.1, on the reverse strand, counting down.
GCGGTCATGGAGTTCTTGCTTGATGCTCAGACAAAGAACTGCTCTGAGTCCTATGTGCGGTGGCTTGGGTATATGCTGAAGCCGCTCGTTATTGAATATGGGCAACGGGTGCTTGCCCAGCTCACATCGGTACAGATGCGGGCGTACCAGCGCACCCTGCAAATGCATGGATATGCAGACGAGACCTATCGGAACTTCATCCGCGTTGCCAAGCAATTCATCAAGTGGGCGTGGGAAGAATACCGGATCCCTCCTCCTGACCCGGGAGCACGTATCTCACTGCCCATCGTTGAGCAGAAACTCCCAGTGGCAATGAAGCTGACTACATTTCGTCGTCTCGTGCGTGCGTGTGATCTATCCCCTCTTGGGCGACGGAATAGGGCGATCCTTTACTTCATGGCAGACACTGGTTGCCGCGTAGGAGGTCTAGTTGGATTGAGACTTGAAGACGTGGATTTATCTAGGCGGGTAGCTACAGTTCGGGAAAAGGGTAGTCGAGAGCGGGTAGTGCCGTACCGCCCAGAGACGGTAAATGCACTCTTGGCTTGGATTGCCAAACGCCCACGTGCATCCGAGAGATTCTTTTGTAGTCTGACTCCCAGTCATGTGGGACGCCCACTGACAGAGCAGCTCGTCAGGAAGATGATAAAGCGGATTGGAGAGGAGGCACGCATTGAAGATGACGACGAACTGCACCCCCATGCAATTCGGCACATGATGGCGCTCGCATTCCGGGCGCGTGGTGGTGACCCCGGTGTGTTGGCACAAATTATGGGGCATAGTGATGTGCGCACCACCATCAAGCGTTATGGGCAGTTCTCGCCCGAAATGTTGGTTTATCTGCATCAGCAGTTCAGTATCGTTGGGGAGGTTAGAGCCGACGTTAAGCGACGGGCAACTGGAGAAGCCGAGCAGGGAGTTGTGGGAGAAGACCGGGTAGTGATCTTAGATGATCCCGGTGAATCCAAACAAGAGTAAGGTAGCAATACTTGAGGTGCTGGTGACAGAAAATGACTATTGTTTAGTGGTTGATGCGGAGGCAGAAAAACTGTCTCTTGACAAGTAAACCAATGGCGTTCTAAAAAAACAGTACGGTTGCTCTTTTGGCAACCGTACTGGCGTTTACCTAGAGCGGGTAAGCGGACTCGAACCGCTGACATGTTGCTTGGGAAGCAACCGTTCTACCACTGAACTATACCCGCATCACTTTTTAGTATTATAGACCAAAGGTAAGATTCGTCAATATCAGGAACACCTGACTTTCAGGCAGCCGCATCCTGTCTCCTCACCTCACCTGCCCTCCGTCCGACCCTTTAGTGTCACCCGATTTAGATCGGTTGCTGTATCTTTGGGTGGAAAAATGGACGGTGCGCCTTCTTAACGCAGGTTGTCAAAAAGGAGGATCAGAGCCAAGCCGATCACAAAGAGGGCAAATAGTTGGCGCAGTCTGTCAGGCTGAATGCGTCTTGCCAGTTTAGAACCGATAAACGCCCCCATAATCCCGGCGGTCACAAAGACCGCGATCACCCCAAGATCAAGGCTTACACCGCTTAGGTGCCCTAGAACCCCGGCAAGGCTGTTCATTACAATTACCACCAGCGAAGTCCCCACCGCCTGTCGCATCGGCATTCCCACCAGCAAGACCAGCGCAGGTACAATTAAGAAACCGCCACCCACACCCAAAAAACCGGTGACTGCCCCTACTCCTGCCCCACCAGCAATAATTGCGGGCAGACCCCGTGATTGACACGGTTCGCATTGCGGGGGCTTTCGACTGATCATGGTTGCGCCCACTACCAGCATCAGAAGCGCAAAGAGGATCATGAGCAGGTGGGGCGAAAGTGATTTGCTCATCCCGGCGGCAAGGTAGGCAGTGACCATGCCTACCCCGCCAAAGATCAAGGCAATACGCCAGTTCAATGTACCTTGTGAGCGGTGAAAAAACACCCCGGCGGCACTGTTTGCGCCCACAATCACCAGTGATGCGGTCACTGCCATCTGGGGCGTTTGCCCCACCACATAAACCAGCGCAGGCACGGTCAACACGGAGCCACCGCCGCCTAACAGACCCAGCGCCATCCCGATTGCGAATCCGAGGGCAAGGTCAATGAACAGCATTTACTCCACATCCGTTGTCAGTACTTGTGCCCACACCTCTTTGGCCGAGGTCAGGTTGACCACATTTTCAAACCCATGTGCTCGAAGCCAACTGGCCGCGATATGAGAGCGATAGCCGCTGGCACACTGGGTCACGATGAGGCGATCTTTGGGCAAATCGTTGAGGTGATGGGGAAGGAAGCCTAAAGCCACATGTTTAGCCCCCCGAATATGCCCTTCGGCGTACTCCGTTTTACCGCGCACATCAAGCACGATCAGACCATTCTTAGGAAGTCGCTCTGCAAGCTGTTGGGCACTCATCAAGGGCATTTGAGCTGTACCTTCAGCGACGATCTGCGGGTCAAAAAAGCCCGGAATGTGATCCACCCCAATGGCTTGAAGCGCAATGATGATTGGAGGTACATCAGACAGCGCGGGGGGGATGAAATACAAGGGGCGCTCAAAATCCACAAACCACCCCACATAGGTGGAGAAACCCCTATCGGTCATGGGCACACTAATCGTACCCGGAAGATGCGCGTGGGCATACTGCTCACGGGGGCGCAGATCGATCACCAGCGCCTGCTGATCGAGCACCTGTTTAAGGGCTGATTGGTCTAGTGCCTGAGGCATGGGTAGTTCACGCAGCAAAACCGGACCCTGCTTATTGACTTTCTTCATTTGAGCAAAGTAACGCGGCGGTTCGGGCTGCCCGTCTAAAAGCCAATCCACAAAGCGATCCTCGTCCTCAAACTGAAATGCAGGGTTAAAGAGCTTTTCGTAACCAAGGGTGGTTGAAGGAATCGCCCCCAACGCTTTACCGCAGGCGCTGCCTGCACCGTGTCCGGGAAGAATCTGAAGGTAATCGGGCAGGGACTTGAATTTCTGAACGGTGGCAAACTGCTGACGTGCCCCCGGTTCTTTGGTTCCGAGTACCCCGGCCGCTTCTTCGAGCAGGTCAGGACGGCCCACATCACCTACAAAGAGGAAATCGCCAGTAAAAACGCCCATCGGTTTGTCGGCCGCAGCAGTGTCGGTGAACATGAAGGCGATATGCTCCGGGGTATGTCCGGGCGTATGGATCACATCAATGCGGATATTGCCCACCTTGAACATATCCCCGTCGCGCACCAGAATCACATTGGATTGGTGGGCATAAGCATATTTCCAGTCCGCATTCCCCATGTCACTGAGGTAGAGCATGGCCCCCGTTGCGGCGGCAAGCTCACGGCTGCCGCTTACAAAATCGGCGTGGATATGGGTTTCGGTGACATGGGTGATACGCAGTCCTTCACGCTGTGCCATTTCAAGGTAAGGGGTGATGTCCCTCATGGGATCGACCACCAAGGCCTCACCAGTGGCCGCGCATCCCACCAGATAGGACGCCTGCGCCAGTCGTTCATCGTAGAAATATTTCAGCAGCATGGTGATCTCTCCGTTTCGCTTACTTAGTCCGCTTAACGGGCAGCCCTGCCATTTGCCATGCCATCATACCACCGTTGAGATTAAGCACAGTATAGCCAGCTTGACTCAACTGACGGGTTGCTGCGCCGCTGCGAGACCCAGATTGACACACGCACACGATCTCCCGATCTTTGGGCAGTTCTCCCATCCGACGGCCCAACTCCGAAAGCGGGATTAGCTTCGCCTGCGTGATGTGCATCATGCGAAACTCACTCTGTTCGCGCACATCAAGCAGAAACGGGGGATTGTCGCTGTTCAGCTTTGCGTTTGCTTCCGCCGGAGTGATCCCGCCTGCGCCGCCCAACATTCTCAAAAAAGCCTGCATGGTGTTGTGATCTCCATCAATTCGTTCGTTTCTACATGACCAGAGTCTATAAAAACTCCTCGGCTTGGAACAGAGCCAATGGCTTATAATTGCCATAAGTTTCAACTTATGGGTGACGGGATATGCTGGACTTATATAAACTCCAGATTTTTAGCGTGGTGGTGCAGGAAGGCAGCTTCAGCGGTGCCGGCGAACGCCTATTGATGACTCAATCAGGGATCAGCCAACACATTCAGGATTTGGAGCGCACACTGGGCACAATGCTTTTTGAACGGGGTAGACGTGGAGTTACCCCGACTGCGGCAGGCAGGACACTGTATGAGTACAGCCGCACCATACTCAAACTGGTGGCGGAGGCCGAAAACGCGGTTACGACGGTGCAGAATTTGCCCGAAGGTCAGCTTGTGATTGGGGCGACACCGGGAATCAGTGTGTACCTTATGCCGGAGTGGGTGCAGTCCTTTCGGGCACGTTATCCTAACCTAACCGTTGGGGTTCAGACCCACACCACCCCGGAAATTGTAGCATTGCTGAGGACAGGGCGCCTTGATCTGGGTTTTGTTGAGGGGGAACTAGATGAGCGGCACGGAGAGACGCTAGGGGCTTTGCTCCTGATGGAGGTAGAACAGCAGGTGATGATAGGGGCAAAACATCCGTGGTGGGGGCGGGGTGTCGTATCGCTAGAGGAACTAAACGGGCAGTCCTTCATCATGCGCCAACGGGAGAGTCAATCTCGGCTGTGGTTAGATGAAATTTTGCAGGCACACGGGGTGAAGCCTAAGGTGATGGCGGAGTTTGATAATCTAGAATCAATCAAACGTGCCGTGATTGGGGGAAGCTGTCTCACCATTCTGCCGGATTATGTGGTGGGTCAGGAGCAAACCTTGAGGCTGATCCAGACCCTTGCCATCAAAGGCACGCCACTGCGCCGTATTCTGAAGATGATCTGGCTGCGGGAGCGTTTCTTTTCGCCCATCACCCATGCCTTTCTGAATCATATTCGTCAGATGTTTCCCCATATCCTGCCACAAGAGAGCAAATGAGTTGTTCGCTCTGTAGAAGGCACCCTTGATAATTGAAAATGCGCTGCGGGGATTCGCCCAAACCATGACCCTAAAATGCACCTACAATAGAGTCAAGAGCGAGAGACAAGGGCATCGGTATGTTTCAAGGCAAGAGAGGATAGGGTGCGATGTCGCTTCAGGATCGGCTTGACCGGATGACCATTGAAGGGGATCTGTATGAAGTGGTGGATGCCACCACCCACAAGATTCGGTGTTTTGCCTGCGGCCACCGCTGTCTGATCAAGGAAGGTGGGCGCGGCATCTGTAAGGTGCGTTACAACGAGGGCGGCAAACTGCGGGTGCCGTTTGGGTATGTGGGCACCATTCAGGTGGACCCCATCGAAAAGAAGCCCTTTAACCATGTTGAACCCGGTGCCACCGCCCTCAGTTTTGGGATGCTGGGCTGTGATTTTCACTGCTCGTATTGCCAGAACTGGGAGATCAGCCAGCATGGACGTGATCAGGATGCAGGCCGTGACCCCACCCCCATTACCCCCAAAGAGATCCTCCGTCTTGCCCATCGTTACAATGCCCGTGCTGTTGCTAGTACCTACAACGAACCCTTGATCACCACCGAATGGGCAGTTGCGGTCTTTAAGGAAGCCAAACAGGACGGACTGCGTACCCTCTACATTTCCAATGGTAACGCCACCCCTGAAGCCCTTCAGTACCTTCGCCCTTATTTGGATGCTTACAAGATCGATCTCAAAACCATGCAGGACAGCCAATACCGGAAGTTAGGCGGAGTCTTGCAGCATGTCCTCGACACGATCCGCATGGCATACGAGGCCGGACTGCAAGTGGAGGTGGTCACGCTGGTGATCCCCGGTTTCAACGACAGCCCCGAAGAACTGTGGCAGGCGGCCCGGTATATCGCCAGCGTCTCCCCGGACATTCCGTGGCACGTGACCGCCTTCCATCCTGATTACAAGATGCTTGATACGCCTCCGACCAGCGTTAAAATCCTCTCTCAGGCGGCGGAGATCGGTCAAGAGGCAGGGTTACATTACGTCTATGCAGGCAACCTACCGGGTAGGGTGGGCGACTTTGAACATACCTTCTGCCCCAACTGTCACGAGGTTGTGGTCAAACGGCATGGGTTCCGGCTCATTGAGAACCGCCTCAAATCCACTGGCGGTGTTTGTCCTCGCTGCGGCACACGCATCGCCGGAATGTGGGGCTGATCAGTGCCACCCTTTCCGGCGGATGCGCTCAAAGCGCGCGCCCTTGCACTGGGCTTTAACCTAATCGGGATCACCCCCGCTATACCTTCACCTCGGTTGGACGCTTATCTACGGTGGGTCGAAGGTGGGCTGCACGGAGAGATGGGTTATCTAGCGCGTCCGGATCGGGTGGCCCGCCGGCGTGATCTGAATCTCATCTTGCCGCATACCCAGTCCCTGATCGTGGTGGGGGTAGATTATCATGCCTTCAATCTGCCTGCCGAAATCCTGAACGACCCCGCACGGGGGCGAATCGCGGCTTATGCGTGGGGCGGTGATTATCACGATCTGCTCGCCCCTCGGCTGGAAACGTTAGCGGTGTGGCTTAAGCGTGAGGTGGGCGCAGGGGCACATAAAGTCTATGTGGATACCGGCGCAATCCTCGAACGCAGCCATGCCCAGCAGTCCGGGATGGGTTTTGTGGGTAAAAATACCTTACTCATCCATCCCCGCCGAGGCAGCTACTTTTTTCTGGGAGTGATCATCACGGATGTGATCATTGATCACTACGACACCCCGCATCGTGAGAGTCTTTGTGGGCACTGTACCCGCTGTCAGGTAGGCTGCCCTACTGAGGCTTTCCCCCAGCCCTATGTGCTGGATGCGCGCCGCTGCATCAGTTATCTGACCATCGAATACAAGGGCTGGATCGATCCGGCGCTGCGTCCTCTTATGGGCAACTGGATCATGGGCTGCGATGTGTGTCAGGAGGTGTGCCCTTTTAATCGTTTTGCCCTTCCCACAGCCGAATCCGCTTTTTACCCCCTAAATCTAGATCGGGCGGCGCCGCCTTTGCTCACCCTGCTTCAACTGGATGAGGCATCGTTCCGCGCCTTATTTGCGGGATCACCTGTGATGCGCCTGAAGCGTGAGCGCCTCATCCGGAATGCATGTATCGCAGCGGGAAATTGGGGTAATCCAGCGGCAATCCCGGCGCTGCGTGATCTATTGGTGGATGCAAACCCGTTGATACGCGGTCATGCAGGGTGGGCGTTGAACCAAATTATGGACTCAGAAGCCCGTCCCCTATTGGAGCGGGCGTATGACGCTGAATCTGATCCGCAGGCACAACAGGAATTTGAGCGGCTTCTCCATGGAGGATCTGCTACATTTTGATCTAGGTTTGAACAACCAATGAACATGCTTTTGTCGATGGAGGCGATTCGATGACATTCCTTGAAGCCTATCTGCTCACTTTCCCCATCGTGATCGGATTTCTGACCCTCGTTTGGATTTTGAGCGTTTTCCTCAAAGACGTGAGTCTGGTTGATCTGGTCTGGGGTATGACTTTTGTAGTGGCTGCATGGGCGCATTTTTTTATGACCCCACAGGGTTGGGAAGTGCGTAAAGTGCTGATCACTGGTATGTACACCCTTTGGGGGCTGCGGCTCTCGATCTACTTGACTTGGCGCAAAATCAAGCAGCACAAGGGTGAAGACTACCGCTACGCCCGGATGCGCGAAGGGGTAGGCAAAAACTATTGGTGGGTAAGCCTGTTCAGCGTATTCTGGTCGCAAGGGGCGGTAGCGTCACTGCTCTCAGTGGTTTCGCTGGCAGCGCAGTTCCAGTCCGAACCGCGCTTTTTGACCATTTTTGATCTGGTAGGTGTGTTGGTCTGGGGCATCGGCTTTTATTTTGAGAGTGTCAGTGATTGGCAGTTGGCAAAATTCAAGGAAAACCCCAACAACAAAGGTAAAGTCCTGAACACGGGGCTGTGGGCACTGAGCCGCCATCCCAACTATTTTGGCAATGCAGTTATGTGGTGGGGCTATTGGCTGGTGGCCGTGAGTGTCCATTGGGGCTTCTTGACGGCCTTTGCGCCGGCGATCATGACCTTCCTGCTGCTGCGGGTTTCTGGGGTGGCGATGTTGGAGCGTGATATTGCGGAGCGTCGTCCCCAATACGCGGAGTATATTCGCACTGTGCCCGCGTTTTTTCCCCGCCTGCCGCGGCGGTAAGCGGTTAGGAGCGTCGGTATGGGCATTCGGGTGCCCCCACGAGGGCACCCGATTCCGGTCTTATTCCAGTCCGTTTTCAACCATCCAATCGAGGGCGGCCCGAATCTGCTTTCGCTGCGCGGCCGGTGCCGTCCCCCCCGTCACATTGCGTTGCGCAGCAGCACGGGCAAAGTCAAAGATGGCGAACACATCAGCATCAAAGGCCTTCGACTCTGCCTCAAAGTCGGCAAGCGGAAGTTCTGTCAAGGTCTTCTCAGCGCGGGCGGCCCGAGCGATGAGCTTCTCCACCACCCCAAAGGCTTCCCGATGGGACACCCCCCGTGAGATCAGATAATCCGCCAGATCGCCCATCAGCACCCGCTCATCAAGCGCCTTGAGCATCCGCTCCGGGAAGAATTGCAGGGTGCTGATCACCCCTTCCATAACTTTCACCATCGATTTCAGGGTGTCAACCGCATGGTACAGTGCAAGACGGTTTTCCTGAGTGTCCTGATTGTAGGTCGAAGGCAGCCCTTTGAGGGTCGCCAAAAAGCCCGCCAGATCGCCCAGTATCAGACCGGCTTTGCCTCGCGCCCGTTCCACCGCATTAGGGTTGCGTTTGGCAGGCAGGGCCGAAGATCGGACGGTGTATGCATCGTCTACCCGCACAAAACCCAGTGCCGGATTCGAGTAGAGGATGAAATCCTCCGCAAGACGGCTCAGATGGACTCCGATCAGGGAGACATAAAACAGCAGTTCCGCCCCAAAGTCGAGATCACCAATGGCGTCCATACTGTTTTGGGTGACGTCCGCAAAGCCGATCACCCCTGCGAGGGACGAGCGATCCAGCGCATAGGGGATACCCCCAATCGCGCCGCTGCCCATCGGACATTGGGAGGTTCTGCCGATCATGCTCACCAACCGCTCTTGATCTCGCGCCAACATCCAAAAATAGCTGAGCAGCCAATGACAGACGGTGACCACCCCTGCGGGCTGCATGTGGGTATAACCGGGCATGAGTGTTCCCAAGTGGGTTTCTGCCTGCTGGATCAGCGCCCGTTGAATGTCGGCAAGCGCGTTGATCAGCCCATCCAATTCATCCATCACCCACAGGCGCAGTGCTGTAACCGTTTGTTCACTGCGGCTGCGGGCAGCGTTCAGTTTGGCCGATTCCATTGGGGCAATTTGTGAGAGGCGTTCATCAAGAGCACCAAAGAGATCATCGTCAGCAGGCTTGAAGATACCCTGTTCAAATTCCCTTTTGATCTGTTCTAAGGCGGAGATCACTGCATCTCTTTCGGTGGCGGTCAACACCCCCGGAGCGACCAGCGCTTCTACATAGGCAAGGCTGACTCGAATCTCAGCAGAAAATAACCGCCAATCGCCCGGCGGCGCAGTAGTGGGCAGAGCGTCAGGTGACTGGGACATGAGGCGTCCTCCGGATGAGGGATCAAGGTGCCACAGTTTTCATACCAGTAGTATACGAAAAATCCGCACAAGTGCGAAAGCCGCCTTTGGCACGCCTCCCTCTAGGGAAACTTTTCAGGGATGGTGTGCGTATCCATTCATGGAGGATGAGTGACGGCATATGACGAAAGGGGATTGGGATGCCATATTCCGAGCAGGAGAAAGAAGCGATTCGGGCTTATGTAAGCCGAAATTTTGAACGCACCAAACGCAAAAAACGGGTGGGATTGTGGTTCGTTAACCTGTTTATATACCTTATGCTGCTGGGTATTGCAATCGCCGCTGCTGTGAGTGGTGAACTCGAAGCTGCTTTTGTGATCATGGTGATTGCAGGGGCGATCAGCCTGCTGATACACTCTTTTTCCTCAGGCACAGAGGGTAAATTCGGGGATCGTAAGATTCGCCAAGCATTGATCGAGGAGTATCACCGCCGGGGATCTTCACGCGAGGATGCTGAAGCCGAAATCTTTGGAGACCGCGAACCGGATGAGCTTGTGGTTAAACGCAAGAATCAGGAGACCTACCGTCTCTCTGATGATGGTGAACTGGTTCCTGAATCCGAGTTTGAAGCAGCAGAACGTCGGCAGCAGCGCCGTGCTTGAATCAGAGAGGGCGTGAATCCGCGCCCTCTCTGTTACTTCCCATCTTAGTGCCGCCGCCACCCTACTGGCTGATCCTCCGAGGGAACAGGCTGTCCCGTCTCGATCAACCAGCGGCGATACACTTCCGGCTCACGGTATTTGGTGATGAGCTTCCATGCCCCCGTCACATTGTCGCCAAAAATCACAATCGCATCCCCTGATTCGCCCATATCGAGGGCGGCCCGAATGGCGTCATATTCGTTGAGGATGACCTGAATACGTTCCTGCGGAAATCCCTTTTCCAATGCAGCATTGCGCAGAATCTCGGCGATCTCACCGGGCTGGCGTCCTCGGAGTGACCAATCCTGTTTGATGATCAGGTAATCGTAGGTCTCGGCGGCTACATACGCCACATTCTGAATATCCTCCAGACGGCGATCACCGGGCGCGGCAATGACCCCAATCTTGCGTCCGGTGATGTCTAATGAGCGCACAAATTCGGCGACAGCACGCATGGCAGGTGGGTTATGCGCGTAATCAAAAAACACCTTAAAAGGATACTCTTCAAAGACATTCATCCGCCCCGGAGTTTGGTAGAAGGTGGTGGTGAAAGTTTTGAGTCCAAGGCGGATTGTCTCGATGTTTGCGCCCATGCAGTAGGCAATCGCAGCGGCAGCCATGGCGTTCACAATATTAAACCGGGCCCGCCCCTCAAAAGTGGCAGGGATCAAATGGGCCCACAGGATGGGGATGTGTTTGCCTTCGTCATAAAGGGTGAGCATCTCCCCATTCACCCCCTGTTCAAGGCTCACAGCACGACCACCTTTACGTACATGTTCCCGCACCCGTTCATTTTGAGGATCGAGGGTGAACCAGCAGATACGCCCGTCGCAGTGACGCGCCATGCGCCGAGTCATGGGATCGTCAGCATTCAATACTCCCCAGCCGTCGGCCGCAACAGATTCGATCACCACCTGTTTGATCTCCGCCAGTTCTTCGAGAGTGTTGATCCCGCCCAAGCCCAAATGATCTCCCTGAACGTTGATCACGGCCCCCACATTGGCATGATCAAAGCCCAACCCTTCACGCACAATGCCACCACGAGCGGTCTCTAACACGGCACAGTCAACACGGGGCTCACGTTGGACAATCCGAGCGCTCCACGGCCCGGTCATGTCACCTCGGAGGATCATCTCACCATCAACATAAATACCATCGGTGGTGGTCATGCCGGGAGTGTAGCCCGCCATCTTCATGATATGCCCGACCATACGGGTAGTGGTGGTTTTGCCGTTGGTGCCAGTGATCGCGGCGATGGGGATACGGGCAGATGTGCCCGGTGGAAAGAGCATTTCAATCACTGCTCCCGCCACATCACGCGGGGTGCCCTCGCTAGGTGCGACGTGCATCCGAAAACCGGGGCCTGCATTCACTTCCACAATGCCTCCACCCACCTCGGCATAGGGCAGGCTGATGTCAGGTGTGATGAAATCTACCCCGCCAATGTCCAGCCCCACAATCTGGATCGCCCGCTCTGCCATTTGGATGTTTTCGTAGTGGATTTCATCGGTACGGTCGATGGCAGTGCCGCCGGTGGAAAGATTCCCCGTCAGGCGTAGGTAAAATTTCTCACCCGCAGGTAAGATCGTATCCATGGTATGTCCAGCCAGCGTGATCAGGCGGAGGGCTTGCTCATCCAGTTCAAGTCGCGTCAGAATTTTCTCGTGCCCAATGCCCCGACGGGGGTCTTGGTTGACCAATTCGACCAACTGGGTGATAGAATGGACTCCATCACCCACCACATGACCGGGGACACGCTCCGCCACCGCAACAACCTTACCGCCCACAACCAAAATCCGAAAGTCGCGCCCAGTGACGAATTTCTCAACCACCACATAGCGGCTTTCTTCACGGGCCATTTTATACCCGGAGCGTACTTCGTCCGGGGTGCGAAGGTTGATCGAGACCCCCCGCCCATGATTGCCGTCGTAAGGTTTGGTCACCACCGGATACCCCACATCCTCTGCCGCAGCGACTGCTTCACTCTCGTCGTTGACCATCACTTGTTCCGGGATGGGCAGTCCAGCGTCACGCAGCATCCGGCTGGAGAGGGTTTTATCGCCCGCGATCTCCACCCCGATATGGCTGGTACGGCTGGTGACGGTGGCTTCGATGCGCTTTTGATACTTGCCCTGCCCGAATTGGATCAGGCTGTACTCGTTGAGTCGAATCCATGGGATGTTGTGTTTTTCTGCCGCCTGCACCAGCGCCAGCGTGCTGGGACCTAAGGCCTTCTGCGTGGCAAGGCGGATCAAGGCTTCCAAACGCGCTTCGTAACTGAAAATGTCCCGTTCAGCTTGCTGCATTCCACTGGGCAGGGTTTGGGGAATAAGCCAGCGCACCAGATCAAAAGCGAGCAGCCCTGCCTGCATCCCCACTTCTTCTTCGGCAAATTCGTAGACCACCATGTACTGACCGTGCACCCCTAAGCCTCTGGTCTTACCTCGGCTGACTGGAGAAGCGGCCAGACATTGAAGTTCGATAGCGACATGTTCGATCACATGGGCGATCCATGTCGATTCGCGCATCCGGCGCACAAACCCACCCGGTATCCCATAGGAACAGCCATGTTCTTCAAGGGTGGGCATCACTGCCAGCAGATGATCAATGAATCCCGGTATTTTAGTAGTGGGGTGTTCTTCGAGTTCTTCTAGATCAATATCGAGACGGATCACCGGACGATATTCATACAAGTTCGGACCGCGATAGACTTTTTTGCCCAAGATTTTCATAGACGCTGTTCCTCACCCTGTGCCCTCAGTGGATTCTTTCGCGATTGGCTGGCGGGGCTGATGCGTTCGCAGATCATAACCACAGCCATCGGTCAAGATGTGGACGGTCATGCCAAACATGGCGATGGGTTCGTTCTGTTTGACCTTGTAAACGTCAGTGTAGGCAAGATCGCGGGCATCGACTACTGTCACACTGCCCGATCCGATCACTTCACAGGTATCGTCAGGGTGGATCACAAGGGCGGTGTCTTCGTCAACACCCACCCCCACCAGCGAAGGGTTAAAGGTGAGGGCAGTCATCAAACGCCCAACCCGATCCCGCTCCCGGAAGTGCTGATCAAGGACGATGCCTTCAATGAGTCCCAACCCCGGAGCAAGGTACACCATCCTAAACGAAGGCACACCGCCGCCGCGTCCAAAAGCGATCATGTGTTCGGAGAGCGCGGCCGCCCCGGCACTGGTTCCAGCCACAACCGCCCCCGCCTGATAGCGTGCCAAAATCTGATCGCCGAGTAAGGTGCCCCCTACAAGACTGACCAACTTAACCTGATCGCCACCGGAGATGAAAATACCGGTCGCATTCTGAAGGTGGGTGAGGATTGTAGGGTCTTCGGTGTCGGCACGTCGCCAAACATTGATCACATGGGTTTCATCTGCACCCAGTTCATCAAAGACCGTATCGTAAATCAAGCCCAGTTCATCGGGAATGGTGGAGGCCGCGGGGATAACCACAATACGGGCTTGTTTGCCGCCGCTAAGTTCCACAAAACGAGACAAAATACGCCGCTGTCCGCGTCGGTCTTCGGCACCGCCAATGGGGATCAGCGTGCCCCTTCCGGCGGGGGCGTGGGATTGAGGATTCATAGCCAGTTTAGCGCGCTCCCTGAACAAGATGTGCCATGACTTTAACACACTCCTGCCCGAAAGGTGAAACGCAGGATCGATCAGGGTTGGGGGGATATTCATCCGGCGCAGTTTTTCTTGTTGCAGTGGTAGAAACGGTATTTGTAGGCGCGTTGGATCGTGATAGAATGACACCACTTCGTCAAAGCGCCAGTGGGTTTGTGTGCCGCGACTGCCGCTCAGATTTGACGAAACTGCGGTGTATCGGTAACCACTTCTTCCGAAAACAGGAGACTTTTCGCACCGCTTGATCGTATAGGCACAATCCTGAAGTAGGTTAGAAAGGAGAGCCGCGCATTTACAGGGTATCCTTGATGCGCCTCACACGATGAGCAGTACTGAGCCGCTCCGCCCCGCCCGTACCCGTTACGCGCCCAGCCCCACAGGACGCACCCATTTAGGCAACCTGCGTACCGCCCTATTTAGCTGGCTTTTGGCCCGCCGCACTGGGGGGCAGTTCATCCTGCGCATCGAAGATACAGACCGCAATCGTTTTGTGCCCGAAGCGCAAGCTGAACTGATGGACTCGCTGCGTTGGTTGGGTATCACATGGGATGAGGGCCCCGATGTGGGAGGGGCATTTGCGCCTTATGTCCAGTCCCAGAACCGCGAAGCCTATGCTGCCGTCGCTGAGCAGTTGGTGAAGGCTGGGGCTGCTTACTACTGTGACTGTACCCCGGAGCGCTTAGAGGTAGTGCGGAAGTTGCAGCAGTCGCGGGGGCAGCCGCCACGTTACGACAACCACTGCCGAGACCGCGCTTTAGAAGCGGGCCCGGATCGGGTGATCCGCCTCAAGATGCCCGAAGACGGGGTGACCGCTGTGCCTGATCTGGTGCGGCATGAAGTCCGTTTTGAAAATCGCCTGATTGGAGACCCGGTACTCCTTAAATCCGATGGGTATCCCACCTATCATCTGGCCGTGGTCGTGGATGATCATCGAATGCAGATCAGCCATGTACTGCGGGCGGAGGAGTGGCTGCCTTCTACCCCGATTCATATCCATCTGTACGAAGCCTTGGGTTGGACACACCCGGTATGGGCCCACCTGCCCCTTGTGACCGACTTTGAACGGCGCAAGATCAAAAAGCGTGATTCGGGACAGGGTGACGAGGAGTATGCTGAGTATGTCGAGATGGCCCGCGTGTCCACCCTGCGGGAGAAGGGGTTCTTGCCGGGAGCGGTGATGAACTTCCTTGCCTTTTTAGGCTGGCATCCCAGCACCACTCAGGAAATTTTTGACCCAGAAGGGCTGATCGAAGCCTTTTCGCTGGATCGGCTCAGTGACAGTCCGGGGGTGTTTGATGTGGATCGGCTCATGTGGTTTAACCAGCAGCACCTCAGACGTCTGAGTGCATCCCAACTGGCGACACTGGCCCTTCCTTCGCTCAGCGCCGCTTACCCAGACTCCGCCCGGTTGGATGACAAGGCGTGGTTGGAAAAATTGATCGCGTCCGTGCGCGACGAACTGATCACCGTGACCGATGTCTCGGAACGGGCACGTTTCGCCTTCCACGATCCAGTCGAGATGTCCCCTGAAGCCCTTGAACATCTTGGGACTCCCAAGGCATACCTCGCCCTGAAAGAACTGCGAGAATCCCTGCCAGCAGAGGATACGATCTCGCCGGAAGCTGCTGAAGCACTATTTAAGGGTCTACGTGAGCGGCTTAAGAGCAATCAGGGGTTGAACGGGAAACAGATCATGCAGCCTATTCGTGCCGCGCTCACTGGGGTAACGGGTGGGGCACACTTGACCGATATTGTGGTTCTGATCGGTGCGGATGCCTGCCGGCGGCGAATCGATCAGGCCCTCCATCACAATATTTGAGGGCAAGCTGAAACCAATTTGAAGCACTGTGCAACCCTTGATCGCCCTTTTTTGTGTGAAGAAGGGCGATCAAGGCACGCTCCGATCAGTGTTTCAGAATCTTACTTAGGAACAGCTTCATACGCTCGGTTTTCGGATTCTCAAACATCACTTCAGGGGTGCCTTCTTCCACAATCTCGCCCCCATCCATAAAAATCGAACGGCTAGCCGCAGCCCGGGCAAAGCCCATCTCATGGCTCACCACAACCATAGTCATCCCTTCACGGGCCAGATCAAGCATCACGTCCAGCACTTCTTTGATCATCTCAGGGTCAAGGGCGCTTGTGGGTTCGTCAAAGAGCATAATCTTGGGATTCATAGCCAGTGCTCGTGCAATCGCCACCCGCTGCTGCTGCCCCCCCGAAAGCTGTCCGGGGTAAACTTGTGCCTTTTCTGGGATGCCAACTTTATCCAGCAGTTCTAAACCGATGCGCTCTGCTTCGCGGGGGTTGCGCCGACGTACTATCCGCTGCGCCAGACAAACATTTTCCAATGCGGTGCAGTGAGGGAACAGGTTAAAGCTTTGGAAAACCATCCCAATTTCTGCCCGCACCTTGTTAATGTTATGAGCGGTATCGAGGGGGATGCCATCAACCACAATCATCCCTGAATCAAACGTCTCCAAACGATTCAAACAGCGCAGCAGTGTTGATTTACCAGAGCCGCTGGGGCCGATCACAGTGATCACTTCGCCCGGATAGACTGTCAGGGACACACCCTTGAGGGCATTCACAATGTTGCCCTGAGGGGTCTTAAAGCGTTTGAAGATGTTTTCCACTTGAATGATTGGTTTGGTGTGCTGGTGCGGGTGTTCCATAAGCCAATGCCTCAGATGATCGCGTTATCTGCCCAAAGCATAACCTGAAACCGCAATGCAGGAAAAGAAATTCCTGAAACAAAAACCCAAACCCTGCTCTCGGCTCAGAGAATGTTCGCCCGTTATGTTAGATTGGGTGCGGATGGATGCAGCACATCCCAAATCAACCCACCAGTTATCTGCCATCCGTTTAGCGCGTCGAATTCTGCTTTTAACTGCTTGGCTGCCGCTCGATATGAGGGGGAGGTTATCAATTGATGCAAGGCTTGTTCAACCGATGCGGCGCGCCATTGACTGCGTGCGATGCGAATCACTGCGCCGCGACGAACAAATTGATCGAGGTTTGCGCATTGTTCCCACTGCATTCCTACCCCAACCGCCGGTGTGCCCGAGGACATCGCCGTCTGAACAGTGCCTTGACCGCCGTGAATAATGGCGAAATCTGCCATGGCATTGACGCTGTGGGCAGGTACAAACTTGTCGGTAAACAAGATATGAGAGGAATCACCTGCGGGTTGTTTGGCTTCCTCAAGGCTGCAAACACCGGCCGGCACCACCACAACTGCACGACATGGGATGCGGGCAACTGCCTCCACAGCAGCCAAGAGGTACTGCTTTTCCCCGCTGCTGCCCATCGACACAAACACGCGGGGCACGGAACACGGCTCAAACTGACGCAAGATGTCTAGCTCCACAGGGGCATCAACATGGCGACTGAACAAAGGCCCGGCGATGCGGGTGTGCGGCCCGATGTCCTGCCCTGTGTAATTGGCAGGTAGATCGTTGACGAGTTGGAGGTTGGCATCCAACATCGCAAAAAGATCAGGTTGTGCTGGTGACCACCCTAGTTCTCGTCCCGCAGCGGCCAACGAAGGCTGCCTAAAAAACCCCTGATGGGTAACAGCCCACGACATGAATCGGGCGAACCCTTGCCTTATAAAACGTGGCGTATGGGCGATGAAAGTAGCGGCCAGTTCGTCAGGAATGTCCTTCAAAAAGTAACGATGTACCCACGGACGATAGAGAGGAAATGGCAGGTAAGAGACAGTCGGAATGCGCCGCAGTTGGGCGGCAATGCCCACCATGGGCATGAAGCCAAAAACGATTAAATCCGGGCGACTGGACTCAATTTCTGCTGTGCAGACCTGAAGAATCTGCCGAGCATGATCCAGACTGCTGATAAACTGGTTACCCGTATGATCCGCGTGCATGATGGTAGCGACTTCCTCATCCGTCAAATTAAAGTCCACCGGACGGGTCGGGAACCCTGCGTGGCGAATTTGTGCCTCAAAGGTGTGGGAGGTTTGTGGATAAACGAAGGTGATCTCGGCCTCAAAACCGCGCTGCTGCCCCACCTCACAGATGGCGCGAGCGATTTCAATACCACGGGTGGTGTCCCCGGCATTAAAGGCTGGAACAGCAAAGGTGACTCGCATTGGGATAGTCATGACATTTCCACCTTAAACATGCACCTCACTACTCCTTATTATCCCCCTTTTCACAATACATTGTCCGATAGGAACCTTGGTGATCTAGGGCGACTGCATAAAAGTCCGACGCTGATAGACAAGTTGCCATTTTTTGTAGAAGTGCGTCCTGCTTTGTCCCTGCTGGGCCCCAAAAACGCATGTCTTTACCCTAGCCATCGCATCATCCTCCTTGACTCCATGATGATAGTGGTTCATACTATTGATAGTAGTAAGTTTTAGAACTACTATTCAAATGTTGGAAAGATAGGAGGGAAATACGCATGATCCGTCTGGAAGGTGTCTCCAAACGCTATCAGGTCGGTGAAGTCATGGTGATCGCGCTGGAAGATGTTTCACTCGAAGTTGAAGTCGGTGAATTTGTGGTCGTGTTGGGTCCATCAGGAAGCGGCAAAACAACCCTGCTGAACCTGATCGGCGCACTAGATATGCCCACTTCAGGATCAATTTGGGTTAATGAGCGGTTACTAAGTGCCAGAAACAGGGCTGATCTGGCCCGTTTCCGGCGTGAGACCATCAGTTTCGTATTTCAGTCCTTCAATCTCTTTCCCAGTCTCACCGCGCTTGAAAATGTGCAGTTCATTCTTGACATTGAAGGGCGTCCCAATTCACGCGAGGAGGCAGCGCAGGTACTGCACAGTGTGGGATTAGGTGCACGGTTGGATCACTTTCCTCATCAACTCTCTGGGGGAGAGCAGCAGCGAGTAGCCATTGCCCGCGCTCTTGGTACCGGGAATCCCATCCTCCTAGCAGATGAACCCACCGGTGAACTGGATTTCCGAACCGGGATTCAAATCCTTGAACTGCTTCATGAACAATCTCATAGGGGGAAATCGGTGCTGGTGGTAACCCATAACCGCGAGATCGCCCGGGTCGCGGATCGGGTCATTGAACTTTCCAGCGGACGGATCGTAGCGGATGGTATCCCTGAAGGACAAAAAGCAACTGTTGCGGAATTGAGCTGGTGAAAGGAAAGTCATGATGCATTCTGCGTCCCTGATGCTGTGGCTGCGGTGGTCATGGCGCGATCTGCGCGCACGCTGGCTGCAAGTAACCGCTATTGCTTTGATTATTGCCCTAGGCACGGGTGTTTATGCGGGGTTAGGCAGCAGCACCCCTTGGCGCAAGGCCGCCAATGACGCCAGTTATGCCTTCCTAAACCTATACGATCTGCGGATCAAGTTCACTACCGGGAGCTATCTGCCCCAGACAGAGGTGATCAAGGCTCTGCACACCATCGATCACCCTGATTGGATAAGCACAGTTGAGGGCAGGCTGATCAGTCCGGCGCTGATTGATGCTTCCACTGCTGATCAATCCATCCTCGTGGCTGGGCAGATTGTGGGGGTGGATGTTGCCGATGATGGCCCCCATCTGAATCGACTGTTTGCCCATCAAGGGCGCACCTTAAACAAGGGTGATCAGGGGCTGGCAGTGGGGGTGATCGAACACCACTTTGCCGACTATTATAGGCTGCCTGCGGAGGGCAAGATCACCCTCGGCAGCGGACAATCGCTTGATTACGTGGGCACTGGCCTCATCCCCGAATACTTCATGGTTTTTACCGAAGAAGGCGGGATGATGGCACAGTCCAACTATGCAGTGGTTTTTGTGTCCTTGGAAACCGCTCAAAAACTAGCAGATCGAGAAGGGATGATCAATGATCTGGTGATCAAACTCAGCCCGGATGCGGATCGAGATCAAGTTCAGGCGGAGATTCGGACAGCCTTGGGACAGTTTCGGGGTGTGGGTTATGCGATAATGACCCCTGAAGCGGATAAAGCCTATATCATGCTTCATGAAGATGCTGATAACGATGACCGCTTTTGGAAACTCATCGCCTACCTGTTTTTGGCAGGCGCGACCTTCGGGGCATTTAATCTTGCCAGTCGTATGGTCGAATCACAGCGCCGCGAGATCGGGATCAACATGGCGTTGGGTATTCCTTCGCGTCTGATCATGATCCGTCCGCTGTTGGTGGCAGCCCAGATCGCGGTGTTAGGGGTTCTTTTTGGAGTCGGGATTGGGATTCTTCTGAGCATCGGCTTTGGGGCAATCATGCGTGATTTTATCGCCCTTCCGGTCTTTGAAACCCCCTTCCAAGGACGGATTTTTGTTGAGGCCGCACTGCTGGGTGTGATCCTGCCCTTTGCAGCGACCCTATACCCAGTATGGCGAGCGGTACGAGTCACCCCCATTGACGCCATCCGCACCACGCATCACGTTTCGAGGAGTGGGCGTTGGATCGCGGCATTGGCTCGAATCCCTTTACCGGGCAAGAGTGTGACTCAAATGCCCCTGCGCAACCTGCTGCGTGCCCCACGCCGTACCCTCCTCACTTTGATGGGGGTTGCCATGGCGATCTCATTGCTGGTGTTCACCATGGGGATGTTGGATACCTTCTCTGGGGCACTGGATAAAGCCCGGACTGATTTCCTCAATGGAAACCCAGATCGTATGTTTGTAGCCTTGAACTTTTTTTACCCGATGGAATCTGTCCCAGTGAAAGGGGTGCTGGATTCCTCAACAGTCGCGGCAGGAGAACCGGGACTTCGGTTGGGTGGTTATCTGATGAACGGCAGCGAATCTGTTGAGACTCTGCTTGATCTGGTTCGGGTACAGGACAGCGCGGTTTGGAGTCTGCCTCTTCGGGCGCCGCTCACAGTGTCTGAGCAACCCGGCGTGATCATCGCCGAAAAAGCAGCCCATGATCTAGGGGTGCGCCAAGGAGATCACATCACCCTCAGGCATCCCCGCCGTGAGGGACTGTTTTCCTACGCTTGGGTAGAGACCTCGGTACAAGTGGTTGGCATTCATACCCTGCCCTTGCGTATCCTGACCTATATGGACTATGCCCAAGCACCATTGATGGGTTTGGAGGGTATGGCGAACATGGTACAGGTAATCCCAACCCCTGATTACACTCAAACCGATGTCAAACGTGCTTTGTTTGGGCAGGGTGGGATCGCCTCTATTCAACCCGTCTCCGACCTGATCAACATCTTTGATGAGTTGATTGGCATGTTCATCATGTTCTTTTATGTCATTGGGGCGGCCTGCACACTTCTGGCGTTCCTGATCGCCTACAACTCTACCAGTATCAACACCGATGAGCGTTCCCGCGAGACCGCGACCATGCTTGCCTTTGGAATCCGTCAGCGTACCATCCTACGGGTCGGGATTAGCGAAAACCTGATCGTGGGGATATTGGGTACCCTGATTGGCACGGTGACGGGAATCCTGATCCTGCTCTGGTTCTTGGAGTATTCTCTGGACGAGATGATGGCAGAGTTTGGTATCAGCCTCGCAATTCGCCCTTCCACGGTGATTCTAGCGGCAGTAGTTGGGATAGGTGTAGTGGCACTTACCCCGATCTTCAGCGTCCGCAAAATCGCCCGAACCAATATTCCTGCCATGCTTCGGGTGGTGGAATAAGCCCCCGAAGCCTCAAGCCGCTGGCACCTCCTCCTGTACAAGAATAAAGGGGGAATCGGGATATTTGGGGATAGTCCGCTCAAAGGCTCTGATCGAGGGTCTGCGGGGATGTTCTCATAGAGTCTAAAGCATTTTCCCTGAAACTTGAGCTATTCGCGGGGAGATTAAGGGGTTTACCCCTCCGAGTCTCGATTCCCCCCTTTCCCATGCTTCGCGTGGGAGAAGGGGGGCGAGGGGGGATGAGGTCGATCATCAAAGGGTGAGCTTTCAAGTGGCTTCTCAGGCAAATCCTAACGAGCGTTCTGTCCTACATCACCATTTTTCCGTTCCGTCTTAAAATCACCGGGGAGCGGTATAAATCGACCCACCACCGTGAGCAGTTCTTCAGGTGTAAATGGTTTTCCTAAAAAATCAGCGCATCCAAAATGTTTAGCGATATGTTTTTCGTTGGCGCTTACCCGTGCAGTACAAGCCACAATAGGTGGAGCATCTGCATCGCCTAGCTGTTTTTTGAGCAGCATCGCAAGCGTGCGTCCGTCAATATCGGGGAGGTTAAAGTCCATCAAGATCAAGTCGGGGCGATCTGTGCGTGCCATTTTTGCCCCATCCAGACCTCGTAAAGCGTGTTTGACTTCATATCCTGATGCACTAAGGACATGAATGATCATATCCGCCTGTCCTTGATTGTCTTCGACCAAAAGAATGTGCGACATAGACCTGCTCCCTAATCGGTGTTAAGTATTGGTTTCACGGTAGGTTCACCTTCAGGCCGGTGTGTAACGTGCAACAACATCTGCTAACTGGTCAATCGTAAACGGTTTTAACAACACCTCGGTAAATCCGGCCTCATAGTTCGCCTCAACATCTTGCGGCGAGGACATGGCGGTGACGGCCACCACTACCCCTTCATAACCTTGTGCCCGCAGCTCTCGGACAAAATCCCGGCCCTCGTTCCGATGGCGCAAACGAACATCCACCAGCACTAGATCGGGCTGAAAGGCAAACTTCCTTCTGGCCTCATCGGTATCCTTGACCACGGTCAGGGAATGCCCGGCCGAGTTGACGTACATCGAGACAAGGGTGACAACATCAGGTTCATCTTCAATATATAAAATGTTCATGGGTGTTCCTATGATTCTGCCTTGACTGTAATCTGCTCTACACGCTCAAGTAGAAGTTCAGCAGTGGTTGGTTTTTGGATGAACAAGGCGGCCCCTAAAGTAGCGGCCATATCGGAGTGTTCTTCAGCAGCGTATATGATCACCGGTATGTGCGCTGTCTCAGGTTGATCTTTAAGTACCTTGAGCGCTTTCCACCCGCTTAAAGTGGGCAAGTGCGCATCAAGGATGATCAAGTCTGGTAGGAATCCAGCGGCGAATTCAACCGCTTCCTGCCCATCATGGGTATGGATGGTTCGGTATCCGTTGTTCTCCAGCGTTTGTTTAATAAACTCGCGTGAGTTTACTTCATCTTCTGCCACCAATACAAAACAATTTCTATCAGACACTGGGATGCTTCCCTCTAGTGCCAGATCAGCAGCGGCCAGTTCACCATCAGGGGTGTGCTCAAGTTCGGGTTGAACATATGCCGCAAGGGGCAGGGTAAGGGTGAAGGTGCTGCCTTGGCCGACGACACTGCTTACGGTCAGGTCACCACCGTGCATCAGGCTCAGTTGTTTGCTGATGTCCAATCCTAAGCCAGTGCCCCCATACTGCACTTCGATGTTTTGAGCGGCCTGCTGAAAACGGTCAAAAATAGCCCGTTGGGCGCTTTCAGCAATGCCGATCCCAGTGTCAATGACCGAAATCGAGACCATATCACCGACCCGTTGGGCACTGAGGGTAATGCTGCCGGTATGGGTGAACTTGATCGCATTGGACATCAAATTGAGCAGGACTTGACGCACTCGCATCGGATCAGCCCATACAGAAGGCAGATCGTCGGGGAAGTCTGGACGAATGGTGAGGGGCTTGTCTTTGATCAAGCCAATTGAAGTTGAGATGATCCCTCGCAGCAGTTCTGGCAGTTCTAAGTTGGTGGGGTGAAGTTCCAGTTTGCCGGCCTCGATCTTGCTCAGGTCAAGGACGTCATTGATCAGCCCTACCAGATAATGCCCATTGTCTTCGATTAACTGTATAAAAGGTTTGTAGATTTCAGGCATGGGTACATGTTGAAACATCTGAGGCATTCGGAGCATGGAGCTTGAGTAGCCGATGATCACATTCAACGGTGTTCTCAATTCATGGCTCATGTTGGAGAGAAATACGGACTTCGCCTGACTAACCCGATCCGCTTTTTCTCGTGCAGCAGCTAAGTCGATGTTGGTTTGCGCAAGTTGCGCATTGATCGTCTCAAGTTTGGAGTGAGTATGGGCTAGTTGAAGCAGCGCAGCATTCAGTTCCTCGCGCTGCTGGTAAAAAGATTCGGCACGGCGGCGGTCTTTTTTCTGAATATCGGTCGCCCAATAAACGGTGTCAAGAATATCCGCTTCCCGGAATTGGCTCACAAAAACAAGCAGTATATTGATGGTGATCGGTACGATCACACTCGGCAAGGCCGCAAAAAAACCATTTAACTTGCTCGAAACCACCAGTACTTCAAGGATTACCACCGCAGCCGTGACCAGACGAAGGCGCTTTTTTGCGACCAGTGAGGCCACGATGATTGGGATCATCAGGAGGGTGATTTGGGTGGGGGTGGGCCCATATTCGGCCAGCAAAAAAGTGAAGACACCAATGATCGCTACAAAATAGAGATCGATTGACACATTCAATCTTTTTCGTTGGTAGGCAAAAAAACTGAGACCAATGAATAACCCTAACCAGAGCCACGGCACCGGAAGTAAGTTGTTGGAGACGGCAAAGAAGCCAAACATTACCCCTGCCACCCCAACGGTGAAGCCTAATACCCACTTAAAATATGCCTGCGCCTGATCATCAAGATCAGGCTGAATATCATAGGCTAGATCGTGGTTTTTAGGGTCAGAACTCGTCACATAGTTTGATGCGGTCATTAGGTTCCTCAGGTTGATCCCAATTTTTGCAAACATCCCGCAGCATGAAGGACGGAACTTTGGCGTTCCACGTGCAGAAGAAGCAGCGGAGATAACAGGGGATTCACGGCATCCTCAAGCTGGCTTAAAGCCACCCGAAAGCATTGTATGCATGAGATCATACTCGCATATTGAGGGCCGCAGTATGAAAAATTTCCCAAAAACGGAGGGAAAAACCGACGATGCCTGATCCAAAATCCTAACCCACTTCAAACCCGCAGGGGCGGAGTTAAGGTAGAATTGCCCTCAATCTTTCTCGCTAACAGGGTTGAACCGATCTGAATTGAGTCACTAATTAATCCCTGATGAAACCCGAAGAACGCCTCCACCTGCTTGCCCCTTATCTACCTACAGATCGCTTTCGGGCGCTGCTCCGAAACCTTGATCTGCCCCCTACCGCGCAAGGTGCCGCACTGCTCATTGACATCGTGGGTTTCACGCCCATGACCACCGAATTGGTCACCCGCTACGAAGGACGCGCTGGCGAGGAACTGCGACGGCGCATCAACCCCATGTTTGAGTTGATTGCGGGACAGGTATTTCAATACGGGGGCAGCGTGATTCGCTTTTTAGGGGATGGCTTTATGGCATGGTTTGATGATGCCCAAGCCCCCGCCGATGGCAGCAATCCGATACCAGCAGCACTCCGAGCTGCGTGCGCCGGGGTCGAGATGCAGGATGTGATGCGTCTCTATCGTGCCCTCCGCTTGAAAGTATGTATCGGTGTGGGCACAGCCCTTCGGTATGTGGTTGGACAACCTATTTATGGATTAGCGGATGTGATCGCCGGGCCTGCTGTGGAAGCCATGCTCAGTTTGATTGGGGAGGCACAACCCGAACAAGTGGTGGTGCACCGACAGTCCGTTCCCCTGCTTCGAGGGGGAGGAATCCAAATGGAGATCAGCGATTCGGGAAGCGCCGTTGTGGTAAGCATCCCAGAGACGCTGCTTAAGGATGCGCGCCATCATCGCTGGTCGGCATGGGCGGCGGAGGGCGACATCAACACCATCCTCAATCGCGTTCATCCCTATGTGGACGCTTCGATCCGGGAACGGGTAGAAGGCGGTATTGGAGACTTCAGCGATGAACTGCGCAACGCCCTACCAATGTTTATTCAAGTCAATGTCTCCTCCGGCGCGCCTGATGCACAGGCGGTTCTCAATGCCTATGTGCGCGAGGTGCAGGAGCGGATCGCGGTTTTTGGGGGGCGGTTAATGTCGGTTGAAGTGAGCGACAAGGGCAGCGTCTTATTTGTGGTTTTTGGCGCGCCTGTCGCTTACGGAGACGATGCCGAAAGGGCGCTCCGCTTTGCGATCACCCTTCGGGAAATGGTCCGGGGAATGCCCTATATCGAATCCCAGCGGATGGGGGTTTCACGCGGGTTGTTATATGCCGGCACAGTGGGGGGCGAAGTGCGCCACGAATACAGCACCATCGGCGACGAAACCAACATCGCGGCCCGCCTGATGACCGCTGCCCAACCGGGGCAAATTCTAGCGACCTCCGCCGTCCGCAAAGCCTCCGGATCGCGGATCGTGTTTAAGGAACTTCAACCCATTCAGGTCAAAGGGCGCGGGGAGCCGATCCCCATCTTTGAGCCGATCACCAGCCGGGTGATCTCTACCCGCAGTGGGCGTGAGCGTGGTTTTGTGGGCCGGGAAGTCGAACTCGGTTTTTTGCAGCGTGCGGCGGGTGCAGTGCGAGAAGAACATCCTCGAATCGTTACCCTTGAAGGGGGTGAGGGGATCGGCAAGACCGAGTTGATCAATGCCTTTGTGGGAGGGCTTCAAGAGGTTCGGGTCGGTCGGGGTGAGTGCATCAGTATTGGCATCAGCACCGCCTACCTGCCATGGCAGTCGCTTCTCTATTCGCTTTTTGGATTGAATCAGGAGAGCAGCCTCGTCCGCAGCGCAGAAGCACTGGAAGAACAAATCCGCACCCTGCTGCCGGACAGTGTGCAGCGTTTCCCCCTGCTCAGTGATGTCCTCGAACTGCCTCTGGATGATACTCAGGCAACGGTTGCCCTCGAAGGGCTTACCCGGCGTGAGGCGATCTTCGCCCTGATCACCGAGATTCTGCTCAAAATCAGCAGAAGCGAACCGCTTATTCTGATCTTTGAAGATGTCCAGTGGATCGATGAGGTTTCATCCCTGCTGATCATTGATCTGGTGCGCCGGTTGAGTGTCGCCCCCGCAGCCGTGATGGTCATTCTGAGTCATCGTCCATTAGGGGAGCAGGAAACTCCCCGTCACCTGATCCAAGCGCTGGCCCAAACCCATTTTTATTACGCGCTCAGTTTAGGGGAATTTGATCAGGAGCACATTCGGATGCAGATCGAGCGCCACCTGAACGCCCAAGTTGAGCCTGCTATCGCTTCTTTTATCTATGAGCGGACCCAAGGCAACCCCTTTTTTGCCCGTGAGATGATTGATGCGCTGATTGAGTCAAGCCAGATGGAGGTATCAGGGCAACAAACACAATTGGTGCGCCCTCTGGACGAAGCCCAACTGCCCCAGACCGTTCGTGAAATGGTGCAAGCCCGTATTGATCGCCTCGGAGAACTGGATAAATTGGTACTAAAAGTGGCCGCGGTCATCGGGCGCGAGTTTTCGATGATTGTTTTGGCCGACTCCCTGCCTCTGTCAATGAACACTTCTGATCTCCTCCAGCGATTGGATGTGCTGGAAGCAGGCGACTTCACCTACCTAAGCAGCGCTGAACCCGTACCCGTATACCGATTTCGGCACGGTATCACGCAGGAAGTGGCTTATCAAGGGCTGCTTCAGGGACAGCGGGAAATGCTCCATCGGGCAGTGGCGGCCGCACTGCGCAAAGCCGAACCGGATGCATATGAGCAGTTGGCGCACCATTTCTGGTTGGGACGGGATTCCGATCAAGCATGGCAGTACATGATTCTCGCAGGGCAAAAGGCCTACCGCGAATAT
Organism: Anaerolinea sp.; assembly: GCA_014879835.1. GTDB lineage: Bacteria > Chloroflexota > Anaerolineae > Aggregatilineales > UBA2796 > UBA2796. The sequence goes on along the minus strand of JACSRJ010000235.1, from coordinate 5,283 downwards.
GCCAATCATGCGGCCCTTCGATACTTCTCACGAGCGCTGGATATTTCCCACGATGATGAGGAGCGCTTTGAGATTGGGTGTCAATTGGTACAGGTGCTTTTGCGTCTAGGGGATACCGAAAATGCACGCCAAAGATTGATTCGGATGGGACAAATCGCAGCGGACGTTCATCGCCCTGACTGGACAGCTATGATGCACTTTTTTTGGTCAAGTTATTATACCCAGATCAGCGCGCTGCCAGACGCCCTTCGAGAGGCCCAACAGGCGATCAACCTTGCCGAAACCACCGGTGACGAAAGTCTGGCTTGGGAATCTTATATGCTTTTGCGCGGCGCATTGATTAGCCTTAATCAACGCGATCAGGTGGTGCGTTCTAATCTCGATCTGAAGATTCAGCGCCTTGCTGATCACCTCCATGATACCCGCCATGTGATCGGGCTGCTGCTGACTCAGTTTGATGACATGTATGCTGAAAACCCTGAAATGTCCATCCAAGGCGCGCTTACCGCGTTGGCAAAGGCAGAACAGGCCCAGAACCCTGTCTTGGAGGCGGAATGTTGGTCAGTGCTGGTTGATCTGTACGTCCGTGAGGGGACTTTCACTGCTGCTTATGATGCGGCCGAAAAACAGTGCAAACTTCTCCAGCAGATTGGCGACCGCCGCCGTGAGGCACTCACCCTCAATCGTATGGCTCGATTGCTCTTAGGATTGGGGCAAACAACGGCAGCCAACGATCTGCTTCAGGATGCTTTTCAAATCCTGCACCAGATTGGGGAGCGGGCAGGTAAGGCGATGAATCTGCTTTATTTAGGGTTGATCGCCGATATGCGGCTGGCTTATGATGAGTCCCTCGCCTACATCAACAGAGCTTTGGTCACCCAATTGGAACTTTCCGCCCAGATCGAGTCCGCCCTAACCCTCTTTCACAAAGGAAATGTCCTCTTTCACAAAGGGAATGTGGATGAGGCGTTTGAAGCATTTGAGGGGGCCGCTGTGATCATCGATAACCATCAGCGGGTGCGTTATGCCCTCACCCGGATAGAACTTGACTGTGCGCTGGCGGCAATTGATTTGGCCCGAGGGCATTACGCCACAGCACGGGTGCGCCTAACCCCAATGATCATCCGGTTGGGGCGCAGGCAGATCAGCGGCTTGGTTGATCCGATCTTGGCCTATCATCGGGTCATCACAGTGCTTGATAAAGTGCGGGAAGTTGAACAGTCCGCAGCGCTGCGCGAATCCTATAAAGCCATCATCACCCCCACATTGGAGTGGCTGCGTAAACGGGATTGGGAACAGAATTTTATTCAATATGTTCGGCACCATCAAGGATTGATGCCATGAGACCCAAGATCGGCATTACCACAGGCTTCCGGGAGGGTTCCCAGATCGTTGATCATCATTATGTGCAGGCCATCGAAACTGGAGGCGGCATTCCAATCCTCGTACCGATGGTGTCCCAACCGGAAACGGCGGCAGCGCTTGCGGCCCTGTTGGATGGGTTGGTGATTGTGGGTGGGCCCGCAGTGACCAAAGGGTTGATCGGCTCTCTGCCGTCTGATCTGCCTGAGACTGACCCTACCCGTACTGAGTCCGACGGGCTGATCTTTGAGGCAGTGTGTGTTCAGCAGCGCCCTATTTTGGGCATTTGTTACGGGATGCAGTTCATCAATGCGCAGCGAGGAGGGACGATCTACGCTGATGTGACTGTCCAGCGACCCGAAAGCCTGACTCACAGCGCGGACAGGGGCAGTCATGGGCATGAGCTAAACCTGATCCAAGGTTCACGTTTGAGAGCCTTTTTTGAAGTGGAGAAACTCTGGGTGAACAGCCACCACATTCAAGCGGTAAGCGCTCTAGGAGAGGGCCTAAATGCGGTAGGGTTTGCCCCTGATGGGGTGGTTGAAGCCCTTGAAAGCATGGATGGAAAGTTGATCGGGGTGCAGTTTCACCCTGAACGAATGCTTACTCAGAGTGCGCCTTTTTTCCACAACTTCGTGAATTTCTGTGCGGGCTGAGATCACCCCCACCCTCTCCGTCCGAAACGGAGAGGGTGAAGTGATCAGGGACTGCCTATTGGAACAATACAGGCAGATCTTCCAGTTTTACGTTTTGAAGGGTGATCAGACTTCGAGAAATCCAGCCTTGTGCATCAAGATAATTCACCTTGATCCAGACCCCACTCGCATCCCGTCCGAAGATGGCCAGCGGTGTCCGAGCGGGGATCAACGCCAGAATCTCAGATCGGGTAGTAGGCAGAGCGCGCAGACGGGTACGGATATTGGCCTTGGTGATCCCGGTGGCCACGCCGCCGGGGACGATCACAACCGTGCCGGGGTTAACGGGTGTGCCCACAATAGTCACGGTGTTCGCCCGCGTTGGATCACTCAAGTCGATCCGGGTGGGAGGGGTGTTCAACTTGCTCACATCAACAGGCATTGCCGCTACCGGAACCCATGGCAGTTCGGGCCCGCCCACATCGATCTGAACCCAAGCGCTGTCCGCGCTGCGGTAAACGGCGAAGTGTTCTTTGCCGGCTAGAACGGTGAGACCGGGGATAACCGCACCCGCTGGGGATTGGTACAGAGCCGAGTTGCTCACAAATCGCCCCTTCATGAAAAAGGGCGGGCGGAAGGCTTCCGTTTGGGTGGCTGAACCTGAAGCGGGTAAGCATGACGCATCAAAACTGGCGTACTGAATCACACCTAGTTCGTTCCCCGCACCATCAACTTCCAACACCTGAAACTTGATCGGGTTTGCGGATGGGAAGCCATCGAAGCCATCAGCATCAAAGGACATATTGACCACGAGTGAACCAAATGTTACCCCAATAGGGCGAGTCGCATCCTCCTGATAGAGTTTTTTATTGGTTCCATCGCTCACACGGTAGCGGAAACGGTCGAGATTATTGCCGTCATTAAAAGAACCTGTGACCGCTACATCAACCGAAAAAATGCCGCAGGTTGCCCAAAACCGGCCAACGGCTGCACCTACGGCCTGTGCGGGGGCTGCCCACGGAAGCGCACTTAGGGCCACCGCAGTTACCAACATCAATGCAAAAAACGTTCGTCGCATCACCTGCTCACTCCTCTACGCTGAATAAAACATCTCTAGAGGTTTTACCGCTTTAGAGGCTGAAAAGTGTCTTTGACGTTTGCCCTACGCTTGGCGCACGCACGGTTCAAACAGTATTTTTACGCCAAATTTCTTTTATTTTTTGAAGCTTAGCGAAAATCGTCAAAGCCCCTTATATCATGGGAGTGCGCTTTATTTCGGCCACATGGAGAGCGGTGGTAGAATGTGGGCAAGAAGAAATGAAAGGATCGGGTTTTGAACGAGAGCAAGGATGAGATTTTTGAACTGCTGGGGGTCGATCCGGGTGAACTTACCCTCTCCAAAGTCAACATCACGAACTGGGGTACTGAAGCAGTCACCGAATGTGCCTATCAGGGACGCCCCTTTCAGCTATTTTTTGAAGGCGTAAAAAGCATCCAATGGGATGCTTATGCTGAAAGTGACGAACAGGAAACGCTGCTTCGGGTGATGGGACTGCTTTTGGGCGCAGATGCGCACCGGGCTTCTGCACTCATTTACACCGAGTTGTTTGAGTTGTCTATCCTGTATTCACAGATGACCCTCGTCAAGAATTGGTGAGAATCAAGCCCTGCATGGTGAGGCAGCAAAGGTTGACGTTCTGAGCAAGGATCGTTAAACTCCCTTATGCTTTAACAATTTGGGGCGACTTAGAATGATCCTATGTCCGACCACATTCTGATCATCGACGATGAACAACCACTTATCGATCTTATGCGGGTTCTGCTCCGCCCCCTGAGCCGCACTATTGAAAGCGCCACTTCGGGTGCAGACGCGATTCAGTTTGCTCAGGTCGATCCCCCCGCAGTGGTGGTGCTTGATTTAATGCTGCCCGATATGTCCGGCTTTGAGATTTGTCGTGTCTTGAAGGAGATGCATCCCAAACTACCGGTGATCATCTGCACCGCACTTCATGACAGCGCTGCTGAGGAACAGGCACAAAAAGCGGGCGCTTCATTTTTTCTACGTAAACCTGTCAGCCGCGCTGTGATTTGCGAGACGGTCAACAAAGCCCTTGAAAACCGTCAATGACGCCACTGCCTCACCAACCCTACCGTGCCCTAACCATTGCCGCCTCGGACTCCAGCGGCGCGGCAGGCGTTCAGGCGGATCTGAAAACTTTTGAGGCCCGCGGGGTGTATGGGTTATGCGCCCTGACTGCCATTACAGCCCAAGACTCGCAAACAATTTATGCCCTCCATGCCCTTGATCCGCTGTTGATTTCACGCCAAGTTCGGGCCGTCTTAGCGGACATTGGTGCGGATGCGGTCAAAACCGGACTGCTGCTCTACGCCCCGGTGATCGAGTCCATCCGTGAGGCGCTCAACGCCAGTGGCTATGGGGGCCCCTTGGTGGTTGATCCAGTGCTGATTGCCGGAGATGGGCGTCCCCTTGCCGATGATGCTGCGATCGCCGCCTATCGCCAGCACCTCTTTCCTCTTGCAGCGGTCATCACCCCCAATTTGGGAGAAGCCTCTATCCTCTTGGGCAGTCCACTTAAAACCGTTGAGGATATGTGTGCGGCCGCCAAAAGCCTGAAGGATTCGACCAAGGCAGCCGCGGTGTTGATCAAGGGTGGACATCTTGAAGGGGAGTTTATGGCCGATGTTCTTTATGACGGGGTGAACGTTCAGGTGTACCCGGTGAAACGCCTCCCCTTGATCAATCCAAGAGGTACAGGCTGCACGTACTCCGCCTGCCTAACCGCAGAACTGGCTCAAGGCCAAACCCTTTCGAGTGCGCTCGAAAAAACTATCCGTTACCTCGCGGTGGCCCTTGAGAGTGCCGCTATGTGGTCATTGGGGGCAGGCCGCGGCACGATCCATCACAGCGTCGGGCGGCCGCCTCTGTTCTCCAACATACCCTAAATCCGGGGTGCTTAGGGCTGAATCCTGATGACTACCGGGATGGTGACTGCGTCTGGTTCCCGCTGCCCCAGAGCCGAAAAAGAATCCAAGCCTGCAATGCGCTCACAAGGAAGAAGACTTCGTGAAGTGCATTCACCCACTGCCACCCGAAGCATGTAGTCCCCCGGCGCCAGATCGGAGGGCAGGTACAGCATAAAGCGATCACGCACCCGTTTACCCATTGACCACTCCAAAGAAGATACGCCACCGGCAAAGCGATGGACACTGCGTACTCGCGGTGCAAGATCACCGGGCTGGAGCAACTGCCCTCGACGAAGTCGGC
>JACSRJ010000215.1 GCA_014879835.1 Anaerolinea sp. | reverse complement strand
CGGCCGCGAGCGCCAAGGCCGCCCCGATCACCCCTAAAGTTGTGCCCCCATTGGCCGTGAGCAGTACCCGCCCCACGGCAACCAAAGAAGCCGAGAGGGCCATCCCAAACCACAAACGCCCCAACACAATCGAAATCAGCGGCATAAAGAGGGCTGCACCCACTATCGCCAGTTGAATTTCGGCCTCCGCTGGGCGCACGATCCCCGGTTGTCCCACAAGCGCTTCTGGGGCTACCGTCAGGCTGACCAGCGCAGCGCTGCTCACATGGGCGTAAAGCGTTCCATACAGGAATCGCACAGCCTGCACAAAAAAGAGTGCGGTCAGTCCCGCTTCCAACAGACAAAAAACATCGCGTCGATAGTTTTTCATGGATTTTTGAACTTTGCCCCTTACCGTCGCAACCGTCACAATTCTACGCGATTCAGTCGCAGACTCCACAATTCAGACGAACCTGAAACCGCTTCCCAACAACGCTCACCCTCGTTCACACGTAGAAGTAGTATGATTCAATCATCGTACACATACCCTTCAGGGTGACTTTTGAGACGAGGGCCAAGCATGAACGCTGCCACCTCCCCGCAAACCTCCAAGCCCGTGAATCTTTGGTTCACCTTCGCCTTGATTTGCGTCCCGATCCTGATCGGTTCGGTGGATCTAACCGCGATTGTGGTGGTGCTGCCTCAGGCCACCCTCGAACTGCTGGGTCCGCGGGGTTTGGAGCGGGCCGATCTGGCCCTGTGGGCAGTCACAGCCTATCTGCTGGCCTACACCATTAGTTTGGCACTGGTGGGGCGTCTAAGCGATTCGCTGCCCCGCAAACAGGTCTTTTTAGGCTGCATCGTGATCTTCTTTTTGGGGGCCCTGTGGGCCGGTACGGCGACGGGCGCGCCGCTAGAAGCCCTGAGGGCTCTGCCTATCTGGAGTGATACCGAAAGCCTGCCCCTCGTCTCGCTGGTCATCGGGCGCATCATTCAGGCCATCGGGGCAGGGGCCAGCGTCTCGGTGGGCATGGCCTTGGTGGGTGATATTTTCCCTGAGGCCGAACGGGCCCGACCTATCGCCCTGATCGGGGCCCTCGATTCGCTGGGGTGGGTGATCGGCAACCTTTACGCCGGGGTGATGCTTCAGATTCTGCCCTCGTGGCGTTATTTATTCTTGATCAATGCGGGCATCGCCGTGATCGCCTTTTTGCTGACCATCTGGGCCCTACGTCATCACCGCTCCACCCGGCCTGCTAGCGGGGTGTCGTCTCGGTTTGATCTGGGTGGGGCGATCCTTTTTGGGGTGGCCCTGATCAGCCTCACCTTAGGGGTGGAGACGTTGGGCAAAGCCGGCAGCAGTTCGGGGATTCAGTTAGTCATCAGCGCCGTTGCCCTGATCTTATTTGTGGTGGTGCAGGTACAGGTCAAGAATCCGCTCTTTGATCTGCGCTTTGTGACCCAAAAGGGGGTACGGGCGGCATTGGTGATGAACCTCATTGTCGGTTTTGCCCTGATCCTGATGGTGGCCGGGGTGCCCTTGATGGTCAATTTGCGGGTGGTCTTTTTGCGGGGCGAAGGACTGCTTAGTGGGGCCCTTCAGGCAGGGCTGATGCTCTCCGCCCTGACTCTACCGCTGGTTGCCGGGGTGATTGTGGGGGAGAGGCGCTTTCACAAAGTGGGCACGGCGCTCCCAGTGGCAATAGGCTTGATCTTCACCATCATTGGCTTTTTGCTCACCCTGCTCTGGACGTATACTGCGCCGACCATCGTGATCGCTATTCCGTTGGCCATTGTGGGGGCAGGTTTGGGTCTGACCATGGGCCCGCTTGGGCTGGAGGTGATCGAGGCGGCGGAGGCTTCGCGCCGGGGTTTGGCCTCGTCACTGGTGCTGGTCATGCGCCTGCTCGGAATGACTGTTGGTACCCCGTTGGCGGCTACCCTGACCCTGAACATGGCCAACGAGTGGGCCAGCCAGCGAGCCAATAATCTGCACCCACTCTTTCAGGCTATCGGGCGGACGATGTTGGTGCCGCCCATGGCTGTGGGTGCACTGGCGCGGGTTCTGCTTTTGGGCGCGGTTGTGTGCGCTATCGGGCTGACTCTCTTTTACCTCATCCGGGCTGCGGGAACGGTGCGCCGGCAGGGGATCGGGGCCCTTGTGGGCGAGATGCTGCCTCTGGTCGGCACGGCGGGCGCGGTGGTGCTGATCGCGGTGTGGAGTTCGCTCACTTCGCCCGCAGTGGTGGAGAATCCGGTCGCTTACCAGCTCCCGTCTGATGTGGAGTTGTACATCGGTGCCAACATTCAGCAGGTGTTTTTGCTTGACAGCAAACGCCCCCTTGATGCAGTGGTGAGTACCATCGAAGGGGTGATCGCCCTCTCCCAAGCGCCAATCACGGAGGTGGTCTCGCAGTATACCACCATCCCTGACCCAGATTCGGGGTCAGATCAGGGGGGTGATCCCGATACCCCGCCCGTACCCACCACAGAACCGGATACCCCAACCGATGTGATTGTGAAGTTCTTGTTTTTACCTCGCAGTTGGGTGCAAAAGGATTACGCCCCTTTCTGCCCGCCGGGGATCCCCGAATCCGATTATCAGTGGTGCTTCAATTCCGGGTTGCTCAGTTGGATCGGGCCACAGGCTGCTTTTGCCCTGCTGCCCAAAGATGGCAGCAGTTACGACTATCTCTTTGCTTTTCAGGCCACCAACCGCAGCAATGCGCTCAAGTTTGTGCTGGCATTGGGTGAGGCCCTTCGGGTGTCGCCGCCGCGAGAACTGCGCCCCAATGTCCACCTGATGCAGATCAATGAAGGGGGCGAAGATGCGCGGGCTGTCGCGGTCACAGAGGCTTATGTGTTGATCGGGACACCGGGTGCAATCAACCGCACTTTGGCCCGGGGCAGCCAATCGCTGGCGCAGGAGCCGGACTTCCAAGCGACCATGAAAGAACTGCCCACCGATGATTTCGCCACCCTCTACTATCAAGTAGATTCGCTTGTGGCGGGGCTGCGCCCAGCGCTGTTAACCATCCTCCCTGCTGATCAGGTGGAACGGGTACTCAAGGTAGGGGCGCGCCTCTCACCTTTGATGAGTGACTCCAGCCCAGAGACGGCGGTTCGGGCAGGGGTTGGGCTGCGGGTGAACGAAACCCAGCTTTGGCTGCGCACAGTGGCCCACCTACCCATTGATTTTTCACCACTGGGGGCCGTGAGTTTGCCACCGGAGTCGCTCAGCCTGATCCCCGACACCCATGAAGGCTGGGTGGCACTTCGCTTGAATCTGGTGGGGATGGTGAAAGGGATAGACCCCTCAACCATACTGAATAGTTTTGTGGCGCAGTTGAATATGCCCGAAATCAATCTGCTGCTGAACAATCCATTGGTGCGTGCACCCCTGATCAATTTGGTGACGGCCCTTCAGGGGGTGCTGCTTCATACCGAAGGCAGTGTGTTGATCAGTGGGGACGCTCAGATGCGGCTGATCATGCCCCTGATCGATCAAAGTCCGGGTTCGGCGGCGGCCGCAGTGGCTCGCCTGCGTCAGGTGGTAACCCTGCTCGTAAACACGACCCGTTTAGGGGGCGCGGATATCAGCCTGCTGGAGACTCCTTTACCCGATGGGCGGGATACGCTCTACACGATCCGCGGCGGATTGATCGAGGCGCGTTTCCCCGGCGGGATTCACTATGCCCTGACCCCTGACAATCTGCTCTTTGTACAATTGGGCGGGATCAATCTGGATGCGATCTCCAGTCGTTTCGTTCAAGGGGGTGAGTCTGCGCTCAAGCGGGTTCAGTCAACCTTTGGTGGCACCCTCGACAAGTTCTTGTATGGTTATGTGGCTGCTCCGTCTAAGGGGGATCCGGCCTCGCTTATCGTGGGGGGAAGTATCAACGGGCGTACCCTCTCGTTTGATGCGGTTTTGGATACCCGCTGACCGAAGGCAAATTCCATGTCATTATGTGCGCTCATCCCCCTCAACCTTTTGGGTTGGAGGGGGGATGCACTCACCCACAACGGGATTGTGAAGGATCACGCATGAGGTTACAATTGTCCGCGCTCAATCAGCATCATCGGGAAGGGACAGCACACGTGACAAAGCGCCCAAGATTGTGGGATCGCCCCAGCCCTCAGCGGCGGTTGGATCACCTTTATACCCCGTGGCGTATGGCCTATCTGCGCAAACAGAGTAAAGCCCCTGAGGTAGACTGTGTTTTTTGCGCCAAAACCATGACCACTGATGACGCTTCAGAGCATGTGGTTTTCCGATCCGACCACGTTTATGTGACCCTTAATATTTATCCCTACAACAATGGGCATCTGATGATCATCCCTTATGCCCATGTGTCCTCAATGGAGGAACTCTCCCCAGAGGCCCTCACGGATTTGATGCTCACCACCAACCGGGCCCTTCAGGCGCTGCGTCGGGTCTATAACCCCAACGGGTTTAATGTGGGCGCAAACTTAGGATCCGCGGCGGGGGCAGGCATTGCAGGACATTTTCATCTGCATGTTGTCCCGCGCTGGTCAGGGGATACAAACTTCATGCCAGTGGTGGGGGGAACGCGGGTGATCCCTGAATTATTGGATGATACGTGGGCGAAACTTCGGGACGCATGGGAGTAAGAAAGAGTTGTTTATGAAGGAAAAATATTATGAGCAGTGATAAATCTTCACAGGATGTGGTCATTGTGGGTGGGGCCCGCACCCCACAAGGGAAGTTCCTAGGGGCACTCAAACCCTTCAGTGCGGTTCAGTTGGGAACAGCGGCAGTTAAAGCGGCTGTGGAGCGCAGTCATATCGACCCGAGTGCGGTAGATGAGGTGATTTTAGGGCAGGTTGTACCCGCTGGCTCTGGGCAGGCGGTGGCTCGGCAGGTATGGATCGGCGCAGGCTACCCGGATCGAGTGGGCGGGCTGGTGATCAACAAGGCATGTGGCAGCGGCATGAAAGCGGTAATGCTTGCGGCCAACGCGATCAAAGCCGGTGATGGCCAGCTTTATGTGGCGGGGGGCATCGAGAGCATGAGCAACGCCCCCTATTTGGATTTTAGCGCCCGCAGTGGGGCCCGTTATGGGCATGTCGAACTGCGCGACAGCTTGCAGCACGATGGATTATGGTGCTCGCTCCAGAACTGGATGATGGGTAACGCGGCGGAATTCATCGGCAATCAGCTCGAAGTGAGCCGGGAAGAAATGGACGAGTTCGCTTACTTCAGCCATCAGAAAGCGGCCAGAGCAGCCGAAGCAGGCAAGTTCAACGCGGAGATCGCCCCGGTTGTGATCAAGGACAGAAAGGGTGATATGGTGATCGACCGGGATGAACCCATTCGCCCAGAGACCACCCTTGAAGCCCTCGCCAAACTCAAGCCCGCCTTTGAAGAAAACGGACGGGTCACAGCGGGCAACGCCCCCGGCCTCAACGATGGGGCCGCAGCACTGGTGATCTGCCGCCGAGACTACGCCGAAGCGCACGGTCTGGCCCCTCTGGCGCGCATCAGGGGTTACGGGCAGGCCGCCGTAACCCCGGCATGGCTCTTTTATGCACCGGTCAAGGCGATTCCGGTAGCCCTCGAACGGGCTGGGTGGGCGATGACCGATGTTGATCTTGTAGAAATTAACGAAGCCTTCGCTGCTCAAGTTCTGGCAGATGTGCGTGGTTTGGCGCGGGAAGGGCATCCACTGCCTATGGAGAAACTGAATGTGAACGGGGGCGCGATTGCCCTTGGGCACCCCGTTGGGGCAAGTGGGGCACGGGTGATCTTAACCCTACTGCACGCCCTGAGGGATCGGGGGCTAAAGCGCGGGGCTGCGGCCCTGTGTTTGGGCGGTGCGGAAGCCGTCGCTATGTGCCTCGAAGTAGAGTGAAATCCCGTGTATTTCAGGGCGATCATCGGGATAGAGTAGGTTGCAAATCCTTAGAAGGACGTTATAATTAATCTGGTGCTAATCTAACATACAAGACGCGCTGAGGTTCCTATGAAATTGAGAAAAATCGCGGCGTTGGTGATTGTGCTGCTGTTGACAGTCAGCGCGATTCACCTTCAGACACAGCCGACACAAGCACAACCCGCATACCGGTGTTTCCCCACCTGCGATGAGACCGATGGGAAGTTCCTGCTGTTGGCAGGCACCAACCTCAATACGCTGGTCGGGGGTGTCACGGAAATTCTCTTGGCAGCACCTGCGGGCAGCCCGGGGTTTAATTTTGGCATTTTTGATGGCGAAGCCATAGATACTTCTGGCACGGACCCCGTCGCGGACAGCTTCTGGGACGCAGTTACTGGGCCAGCAGGGGGTCCATATAACTGGCTAGATATTGTCTTTGAAATCTATGCTGATCCCCTAGCAGATGGCACGGGGATGACCCTCTTGACCACCCTCAACGGTGCGACCATGACCAATGATGACTGGGATGATTTTTTCATCGCCAACAATCCTTTGGCCACTGCACCCAGCGGGAACTTCTTTTATCGGGTGCTGATTTATTCACCTAATCCCAATCAGCCCGGCGCGGTGAATCAGTTCAAGATTCGCACTGATAACTATCTGGCGCTGCAAGCCTCAGCCTTCCAGATCATCGGGGGCAGCCTCAATGGTTCTGACCTACCGCTGCTTTACCCCAACTTCTTCCCGCCCCTGTACAGTCTCGTGCCCACCACCTATGACGGCATCTGGGACATGTATCTGGACGTGTTTGATCCGGGGACGGAACTGGTCATCTGGGATGGTGACTTTGACTACGGTGGGGTGCGGGTTGACGATTTGGCGACCTTTATCGCCACCGAACTGACCCGCGACATCGATGACCCGGATACCTCCAATGTGGGCGTTCCGCCTTGGGCAACGGGCACGGACGCCGTCCCTGAAGGGGTTGCGGTTGGGGCCACTTACCCCGGGCCGGCAGGTACCACCATCGTCACCACTGGGGCACCCAACGACGATCTGGATTACCGCTTTGATATGCCCGCGCCGCTTCCACCGAATCTGTTCCGGGTATACCTGCGGGCACCTTCAGTGGAATACTCCTTGATTGCCCCCGGCGGCGCAACTTATCTAAATGCGAACCCCTCCGGTAATCAGGAGTGGGAACAGTTCCGTCTCTCCACCGATCCCTTTAACCCGGCGACCATGGACTACTCGGTTCCGGTCATTCCTGCGGGTATCTGGAACCTTCGGGTCAACGGACTGGATCTGTCCAACCTGAACGCACTGCGGCTGTTCACCCGTATTGTGTGTGTGCAGGAGACCGGGTTGGTCTGCGACAACATCCTGCGCCCCTTCTTGGTGGGGGATCGGGTATGGGTTGACACCAATCTGGATGGGATTCAGGACCCCGGCGAACCCGGTATCCCCGGTGTGACCGTTGAACTGGTCAATACCGCTGGGCAGGTGATCGGCACCACCACCACGGGCGCTGATGGCCTGTATCAGTTCCCAGTCGAACGTGGCACCTATACGGTGCGGGTGGTAACCAGCAGCGCGCCGCTTGCTAACTACTACAACACCACCCCCACCCAGTTGACCAACACGGTGGTCAACACCAACATCCTGACCTATGACTTTGGCTTTGCGCCTACCTATGTCATCGGTGACCGGGTCTGGGAAGACTACGATGGGGATGGGGTGCAGGATCCCGGTGAACCGGGCATTTCCTTTGTGCAGGTGCAGATTCTGGACAACTTGGGCAATGTCATCGGCACGGCTGAGACCGGCGCGGATGGCATCTATAACTTCCGGGTGCGTCCGGGAACTTACACCGTGGTTGTGGTCACCTCCAGCCCAGCCCTGACCGATATGCTGGCCACCACTTCGACTTCACTCACCTTCACGGTGACTAACGCGGACGTCCTGACCTATGACTTTGGTTTCCGTCTGCCCGGTGGGCGTCGGAGCACCCCGACCCCCGGAACCCCGCTGACCACCCTACCCAGCACGGGCTATCCGCCTGCGCCTGATGGGGTTCTGCCGTGGGGCGCAGCACTGGTGATTGGGGCGGCCTTGGTCGCTGGCTCCGTACTACTCCGCATCCGTCGTCGTTAATCCGCCTTCGCGGACTTGAATCAGTGATCAAAGTGCGGGGCTGTCACAAGCCCCGCGCTTGTTTCACCTAACACCCCCAATGTTCAAACGTTTATTAGACTTTCTCCGTTTCCCTCTGGCTGATCAACTGCTGGTGATCAAAGCATGGCTGCTGCTCCTCTGGTTCGATGGGCTGCTGCGGCTTTTACCCTATGAACGGGTACAGCAGTTCGCCCAAGCCCGATCCGTTCGATCTTCGCCGGAAGACCCGCTCACAGCAGCCCGGCGGCTTCACGCCCTGATTGGGATTGCCTCAAGACGCTTTTTCCAGCCGATGACCTGCTTGCGGCGATCTTTGGTGTTGCAGTTTCTGCTGTCCAGACGGGGCATCAAAGGGGAAATGCAGTTTGGGGCCAAACTGGAGCAGGGCACCCTGATCGCCCACGCATGGATCGAACTTGAGGGGCAGCCTATTGGTGAATCATTAAGCCATTTAAACACCCTAGCACGGCTTCAAAAAGGAGGGCTGCATGGGCGGCATGTGTGGGATCGTGAGTCTTGACCACACCCCGATTGATCCCACCTTGTTGACGGGCATGATCGAGGTGATGCGCTATCGGGGGGTGGATGGGGTGTTTAGCCACTTCACCCCCACCACGGCCTTTGCCCATTTTGCCCATCACACCACCCCTACAGCCTACAAAACCCCACAGCCGCTGGTTGACACTGCGTCCGGGCTGATCCTGATGATCGATGGACGGCTCTCCGACCGGGAGGTGCTCATCTCCCGGCTGCGCCCAACCGAAGGCTGGTCTGATCCTAGTCCATCCGATGCTGATCTGATCCTGCGTGCCTATCTCAAATGGGGGCGTGACTGTCCCCAGCATCTGGTAGGGGATTATGCTTTTATTCTGTGGGATGCCCGGGCCGGGGAAATGCTCTGTGTCCGCGCTCCCTTTGGGATTCGGGCTTTGCATTACTGCCACAAACGGCACTTTTTTGCCTTTGCCACCGATGCCGCACCCCTTCTTGGGCTGCCTTGGGTAAGCCGTGAACCTGATCTGTTGGCGGTGTTGAAAGGACTCACTGCGACCCAAACAGAGGATGATGACACCGGCTTTTTTAAGGACATTCACTGGCTGCCGCGAGGACATACCCTCCATCTAAGCAAAAAAGGGAGTCATCACACCGCTTTTTGGGCACCAGAACTCAGCCCCCCCATCCGCTACCGGGAGGCTGATCAGTACGGCGAACATTTGCGGCACTTGCTGACTACCATCATCGCGGAAGGGGTTCAGAGCGCACAGCCTACCATGGGGATTATGATCAGCGGTGGTATGGACTCAACCACCATTGCGGCGCTGGCCAAACCGACCCTCGAAGCCAACGGGCACAAGCTGATCGCCTATAACTACTTCAAGCAGGCCCCGCCCACTTACGATGAACGTCCGCTGGTTCGGCTGCTGATGGCTGAAATGTCGCTCGAAACTCGTTTCATCGAGATCGAACCCTATTTTTTGAGCCTTGCTCAGTTGGCAGAACTGACCTTTGCAGAGATGCCCTCTACCACCATCATGCGTTTACCCACTGAAGGCATTGAACATCTGCGAAGCAGCGGCGGTAAGGTTATGTTGGCGGGGTATGGGGGCGATTATTTTTTTGCGGGGCCTGCGTTGCCACCCCATTTGTACCAACTTCTACGGGGTGATCTGGGGGTTTTGGGGCGTTTTTTGCGTGCTTCTGGACGCCGCCCCGAATCGCTGCCCAAGCAGTTCCTTGGCGCATTTGTCAAACCCCTTCTCGAAGTGGGTTTACGGGGTCGCAAAGCACACGCTACCTTGCCCGTGTGGATACGCTCTGGATCAAGCCTATACAGCGCCTTTGAAACCCATTGGCAGGGACGCTGGAAAGCATCTCGGCAGTTCTCGCCTATTCACTCACTCTATAATGCCGTGTGGCAGCGCTCCGGGATGCGCGACTCGCTGCTGTTGATCGAACGGCTCTACGCGGATCAGAGGCTTGAGTTACGGCTGCCCCTGATGGATCAACGGTTGGCGCGCTTCGTTTTGGGTATTCCGCCGGATCAGCTCTACAGTTTTGGGGAGCGTAAAGCGGTGCTGCGACGGGCGGTGAAAGGGCTGGTGCCCGAAGTCATTCGGACTCACAAGAAGGTTCCCGCCCCAGACTATTTTCAGCCGTGGGCCCAGCGCATGAGCCGCCAGTGCCTCCCCCTGTTTTCTCCCTCACGCCTTGATCAGATGGGGGTGGTTGACGATGCGTCGGTACGTGACGCCTTAAACCACTATGCGAAGGCGGCAGAACCCGGTGGGTATTTTTATCTGCACTGGCTGTGCAGTGCGGAATTGTGGCTGCGAAAGTGGGTGAAAGGTGAACTTTTGGTGAATTTGCCCGGTATGTCGTCCAGATTGCTTGACACCAACGGGGATGTGTTATAATGTTGGAAGGCATTATGTGGAGTTTTTGGGGGCATCATGGAAAAACAACGCCAAGCACAGGCAAAATCGAACCAAAATCAGGCAAAGAAGCGTTATGTTTCACCTGTCTTGATCTCATGCGGGACCTTGGCTGAGACCACCCGTCAGGGCGAGTCCCCCATTATCCGTGTTGATAGCGGCATCAACACTTCCCGCCCGATCTAAACGCAAAATGCGCTAAAGCGCTGCTTTGATCCTGTTTTTGCTGTTTGCGATTTATCCCCCTTCTGCATCCAGAAGGGGTTTATGTTTGTGTCCCTACCTCCTTTGCTGAATGCCCATGTCTATCTCGCTTCCTACCGAACCCGTTTATGGGGTTCAGTTCGTAGAGATACCGCCCCTACCAGAGACCCTTCTTCCGGCTGCGAGAGAAGGCGTTTTGGCCACCATTCGCCTCTCCCAAAGACACCCTTATGACTCTCAACTAATCGCTCACTCAAAGTTTGTGGACTCGGCAGGTGTACCAGTAGGCACACTCGCGCAGACCTCTTTTGGGGATCAGCAGGGTCATTTGCTCACCATCCGGGATGGTGCGGGGTACTGCCTGCTGCCCACTGCAATCCTGTGTTATGCCCCTCCCGAAGTGTCTGAAGACTCACTTTGGGGCTACTTTTTCAGCGCTGCCCTCCCCCTTTGGTTTGAACTGCGCGGGCAGCCTGCGCTGCACGCCGGAACAGTAGCGATCAACGGGCGTGGGGTGAGCTTCCTCACCCACAGCGGCGGCGGCAAAAGTACCCTCAATGCAATGATGGTCGCGGCAGGCTTTCTGCTGGTCGCCGATGATGTGACCATTTTTCAGCGTGATTCTCATGGTCGGATCATCGCGCCGCCGGGCCCGCGCCAGTTGAAGATGTGGCCTGAAACCGCCCTACGCCTTGTGGGGCGCTATGAGGACTTCCCTAGGGTGCATCCACGCATTGAGAAGCGAGCAGTGCCCATCGGCGTTGAGGGTTTTGGGCACATGGCAACTGAGGCTGTGCCTATGCGCGCCTTGTATCTGGTGGAACGTTACCAACCTGCCACCCCAAACGATACCACAATCCAGATCGTCCCACTGTCACCCGCACAGGCTGTGATTGAACTCCTTAAGGCATCCATGCTCACATGGTTTCCTCAGGCGCTTGGGTTACAGCCAGCACGGATCAAATTTTTGGGCGATCTGGTGGCGCAGGCGAGCGTTAAACGGCTTCGCTATCCTTCGGGGTGGGAACATCTGGATCGGGTGCGCGCCGCGGTGTGTGCTGATGTGGAAGGATGATCCTTTCTCCACCTTTGATAGTGGAGAAGGGAAAACGTTCAGAGCGGTTAGATCATCAAGTTGATATAGGCGATGGCTTCGAGGATTTCGTCAACGCCTATCTTTTTACCATTGAGGGTGGTCGCATCAAAGCCCAGACCATGGGTATCACCAATATCCCCAGTGGAAAAGGTGAGGGCTACACTCTTTGTGACATAGTAGTAGTAGAGCGCCGCCGCCCCCCCGACCAAACCGATAAGAGCAAGGGTTGTGTTCCCTCCGGTAAGCAGCAGGAAAAGCCCCCCCAAGATGCCCACAATCCCTGATACCACTGCCCATAGGGGCTTTTCCACACCACACAGGGAGCAGGTTAGTGAATCAAGGGGGCACACAAGGTACGTGATCCCGCGGAGGCTGGTGAAACGGAACTTCAGTTCCTTACGGGAGATGATCAGGCTGGCTTTGGTATCCAGCCCCAGAAAGGTAAAGAGCTGCGCCAGAATGCCGCTGTTTCGCCCCTCCATCTTGAGTACAGGGGCGTCCTCTTTGGCTTCGGGGTTGAACTCAAAGGCGCTTAAGACCAGATTGACATCGCTTGCCATCGCATCAATTCCTTTCCGGGATTAGGATTTTACTTCGTGCGCTTCGACAATATCGGCGTTGATATGATGGATGTATTCCATCAATTCCTCAAAGGTGATGTTTTTCCCCGTGACTACTCCGGGCACAAAGGCGAGTCCGTAGCGGTTGCCGATCTCACTGGTGGAAAAAGCAACCACCAACCGTTTCGAGCGCCAGTAAAAGAACAAACACCCTGCCGCCACAACTATCCCAATGATGTGCACGATCCCAAAGCCGGGGTTGACATAACGCGCCAGACCAAGGGTAAAGTAAATCAAGCTGGGGGAGATGATCGAAAGGATGAGCGCGATCCCGATCAATATCCCCAGATAGAGCAGCCACGCGGGTTTCTCCACGCGACAGTCCGAGGTGGTCACATCCTGAAATGGCGCAAAAAAGTGCGTTATCCCCGTGATCCGCGAGACGGTGACCTTCACCGACTGGCGGGTGACCTCCAATTGGCATTTGTTTGCCAGCCCCAAAAGGTTGAGAATACGGGCGATCAGTCCGGGATGACGGCCGACCATCTCCAAGACAACCCCGTCCGGCTGCTTCTGCTCTGGGGAAAATTTATAATCGATCAAGATCAGGGACGGGATGGTTTGGGCACTGACCCCCCGTTCACCCACAAAGAGCAGATACAGCACAAATACTGGTAACAATGCAGGTGCTGCGGCAATAATCGCAAGCCCTATGACGATTAAAATCAACCTCATCGAACGACCCCTCTCTACACGCTTTCTAACTGCTTCAAGTGGAGTTTAATCGACTCGATCTCGGATGTGATCTGAGCCGCCTGTTGTTCGAGCGCCTCTACCTCCTCTCGTAGGGGATTCGCCTTTTTGCGCCCCCCAAACAAGCCGCTCATGGATCGAATGTCCTGTTGAGCGGCTTCTTTGGCGCGCAGGCGTTTTTGTTTTTCTTCAAGCGTCGGTTTCAGTGCTTGAAGCTGCTGCTCATACTCGCGCAGTTGTTGGCGCAAAAGTTCCGGGCGCGGGCTGAGCGTTAAGCCCGAAAAGACTCGCTGAAGGGGCACCCCATCAAGCATGTAGGCTGCCCGCGTCTGATCGCTGCCCTTGGCCACAATCATCCCGACCACCGCGTTGTACTGGCTATCACACACCGGTGCCCCACTGAACCCCAACCCGATCTGGGCCCCGGAGTCAGCTTTGCCTTCCATGTAGATCAACCCATCCGCCTGCCTCCCAAGGATCACCCCCCGCGCATAAGTGCCGGCGCGCTCCACAAAGCCGTAGGTGAGATACTCCTGCTGCGCTTTCCATGCCATCATCAGGACGGGTTTTGCGCCCATGGGTAGTTTAGCGCCGGGACTCACTTTCAGGAGGGCAATATCGCCACTCTCATCTTTGCGAGGCAGCCAGCCAACAACTTGTGCGGAGAAGGCGTACCCCGGTTCCAACAAAGGGAAATCAAAGAAGATTGATTCTGTAGGCGCTTGGGGCTGGGTATCGGGAACTTGGAGAATCGCAGCGATCACATGGGCACAAGTGAGAAAATGTTGGGGGCCGACCATGAAGCCCGCCCCGAAAACTTCCCCCTGCTCACTGCGAAAGCGAACCACACTGGCTTCGAGCAAAGCCGCCTGCATGAAACCCTTCCCCCTAGATATTTTCGCTAAGGTTATAGCGAATTGGGCCAAACCTTTGTGCTTACTGACTCTAATCTTACTTCGGTTTTTGATCATCGTGCGAATCGCACAGGACACTATACACCGGGCACCTTACCCCGAACAGCCCACCTCCATATGCCACACTTGAACCACCCCCTGCAAACTTTGGGAAATCGGGCGGTTTTGATAAGTGCCCCGGACGTTGATAAACACAGGGTAGGTGCCGGGGGTACTCACCCCGCCGGGGTCGGCGTAGAGGGTGATCTTCTCGCCAATTCGGGCCCTTGTGGGAAGGGCTTCAATATAGGGGGCGCTGCGGTTAAACGGCTCAATATCCAGAAGTAGCCCTACCGGGTAGCCCGTGTTTTCCACGGTGAAGGAGCCGATCTCGATGCGACGTGGGCAGATCAACGAGATCGTGCCCTGAATCGGGGCACTGCGAATTTCGATCCGGGGCTGATAGCTGCTGGGATAACGCTTCATCGCAGCGAGGCGCTTAAAGGCAGGGGTGGGTTCTCCTTTGGTATTGAGCAGCCCAAACCAACGCATGTGGCTGCACGGGTTAAGCCAATTCATCTGCTGCCAATTGAGATTCCACACAAACATGGGACCGGCCCATGGCCAATTGAGGTGGGCGTATTCAAAGGCCCGTACCAGATAATCCGCCTGTTGAGCGCCGCTCACCCGCATCCACGCGAAGCCGTGAAAATCCGGGCTGGAATCCGAACAACCGACTCCATCCTCACTGGGATCACGCAGCCAGCCGAACTCCGTAAGCCACACTTGTTTGTAGATTCCGTACTCCTCCATCAAGGCCCGAATCTGTTCGGTGCGGCGAAAGACTAGAGGCTGATTGCCTCCCGGTTCAGCTTCAGGAGGGAGGTTGTAACCGTAGGGATGGTAACCAAAGGCATCAAACCACTGCCCCGCGCCGTTCTCGAACATTTCGCGGGCAAAGTCCAGATCACTGATCGCACCCCGATCAGGGGTGGTGACCGTCGGGGCCAAGCCCCCCGAAACCACAATCAAACTGGGCTTGATCTGTTTGATCACGGTATAAGCCACCCGCAGCAGTTGGGTATACTGCCACGCATTGGGCGTTGAGCCGCCCCACTCGTTGCGCAGATTGGGTTCGTTGTGAATTTCTACCGCATCCACAGGGGCAGCGGCGATCTGGCGCACCTGCTCCGCAAAGCCGCGCTTAAAGCCCGCCCAATCAGACTGCCAGCCAATATCAACCCGGAGCAGAATGCGTTTGCCGGGGAACATCCAAGCGTGCCCTAATTCGTAAATCTTGACCCAATCAAAGCCCAGTTGGTTGACCAACTGCGGCGCGGGAACATTGGTATGGGGCCCAAAATGGATGCCATAGCCTAGATGAGGCAGGATGAGCGCGGGATCGGGCTGTTCAGGGTCTTGGGCGTGGATCAGGCTGATAGGGAGCAAGATCGTATGTGCCGCGATTAGGCAGATCAACAGCCCCTTAAGCACCCGCAACATCCTCGCCTCCTGCCCTATTTTTGATGATGGGGGGTTGTAGCACACAACCTTGAAGGGCGCAACCTGAATCAAAAAACCGGGGTGTTGCCCCGGTTTTTAAGGTCGAATTAAACAGCGTCCAAAGCGACTTAACGCTTGGTGTAGGTAGGTGCCTTACGAGCGCGACGCAGACCGGGCTTCTTACGTTCCTTGATGCGCGCATCGCGGGTCAGGAAGCCGGCTTTACGAAGCTGCGAACGCAGTTCGGGGTTGGTCTTGAGCAGGGCCCGGGCTACCCCCAAGAGGATCGCAGACGTCTGACCCGTGATCCCGCCACCATTCACGTGCACGGAGACGTTGTACTGAGCCTCTACGCCAATCAACTTCAGAGGCGAAAGGGCCTTATCCAGATCACCTTCGCGGGGGAGGAAGGCCTTGCCCTCTTTTTCGTTGATTGTAACCGCGCCTGACCCACCGGGATACAGACGCACGCGGGCGGTTGCTTCCTTGCGACGCCCAACGCCTTCAAAATACTGTCCTTCAGCCATCAGCGTTTCTTCGCCTCCGCAAATTCGATCTTTTCAGGCCTGTGCGCCCCGTGGGGGTGGGTATTGCCCGCATACACTTTGAGTTTTTTGACCATCTTACGCCCCAAACGGTTGTGGGGCAGCATCCCTTTAACCGCGATCTCGATCACCCGGTCAGGATGTTTTTCGAGCATGGTTCGCAGCGATTCCTGACGGAAACCGCCCGGAAATTGGGAGTGTCGGTAATAGAACTTGGTGTCGAGGCGGTCGCCAGTGACTTTAACCTTATCGGCGTTTAGCACGATCACGTAGTCACCAGTATCCATGTGCGGGGCAAAAGTAGCTTTGTGCTTGCCGCGCAGGATATGGGCGATACGGGCAGCCAGACGCCCCAAGATCATATCCGTCGCGTCCACCACATACCACTTGCGTTCCGCATCAACGCTTTCAGCAGTGGGAGTGTACGTTTTGAAATGCATCGCTCAATCTTTCTCGGTATTCTCGGCGGGCGTCTCCCGCGCGTACTTCACTTCCACGAGCGTCAGTCCGTGTGCCGGGGCAAGAGCCCCGATCAAACCACGATCTCGCGCCCGAAAAATCCCGTCAAATTCATTCAGGCTCAGCCGTCCCGTACCGATTTCCACCAGCGCGCCGGTGAGGGTTCGCACCATCCGGTATAAAAAGGCGTTGGCTTCCACGGTGAAGATCGCCATTTTCGCCCCGAACTGTGCTGGAGCCTCTGCCCACGCCGCCTGTATCAGATGGCGGTAGGTTGTACCCCGTTCCCCACGTGGGGGATTGCCAAAACTGGCAAAATCATGGGAGCCGATGAGCATCGCTGCAGCTCGGTTCATGATCTCCCAATCCGGCGTCGCCCGAAGGTGCCATGCGGTTCGCGCTAAAAGCGGAACGCGCACTTCACTCACATACACCCGATACACATACACCCGGCTGAGCGCATCATATCGAGGGTGAAAGGTCGGGACGGTTTGTTCAACCTCACGCACGGCAATATCGGTTGGTAAAAGGGCATTCAGCGCTCGCGTCAGGCTCTCTGTTGAATGCCGCCATGCCACCTCAAAGCTGATCACCTGACCGGTGGCATGAACCCCGGCATCAGTGCGTCCTGCCCCTAGAACGATAGTCTCAATCCCGCTTAGGCGCTTCAGGGCTGCTTCCAGCGTTCCTTGAACACTGCGCGCCCCCGGAGAGAGGCGCTGAAAGCCTTGAAAGTCCGTCCCATCGTAGGCGACGAGCGCCCGGTAGCGGTTGAGTTCCACCTTTCTAGGGCAGTTCAACTACCCGACCCGTGAAGGTCAGGAGGAGGACTCGCCGCTTTCGGCAGGCTTATCCTGTCCCCGACGCCCACCCCGAATGCGGCTCAAGAGTCCACCAGCGCGGCCGGCCAGCCCCGCTGCGGGTTGACTGCCACCATCCGTGGGACGATCCACCAGTTCCAACACCACCATTTCCGCGCCGTCCCCCTTACGAGGGCCAAGGCGGTAAATACGGGTGTAGCCACCGGGACGTTCCATATAACGGGGGGCAAGGACATCAAAGAGCTTGCTCACCATTTGGGGATCATCAAGGCGTCCATTGAGCAGCCGGCGGATATGCACCTGATAGGCTGCATCGCCTTTGCTAAGGCTGCGCTTCACCTGAGTGATCATCTGTTCGGCCGCCCCCCGGATGGCATCTGCCTTGGTGCGGGTGGTGGTAATCCGTTCGTGGGTCAATAACTGGGTCACCATCGTGCGGCGCAGCGCGTTACGCTGCCCGACGCTGCGACCCAGCAGCTTTCCTTTTACGCGGTGTCGCATAATTCCTCAACTTTCCCGTGTCACTGCGCCGAATCACTGTTGCTGAAACTCAACGAGTAGCTCTGTTCCTGCTCCGGGGTCAAAAAGCCCTTTTCGCGCAGGCGGGAGAGCAGTTCGTCAAGTGATTTTTCCCCAAAGTTACGGATTGCCAGCATCGCATCCGTGCCCCGGGCAAGCATCTCCAAGACCTCGCCCACGGTGGTGATTCCGGTGCGTTTGAGGGAGTTAAACACCCGCACGCTCAAATCCAAAACTTCGATAGGCGAGTTGTACTTTTCATCGTCCCAAGGTTTGGGTTCGACCACCTTATCCGGTTCGGGATGGGGCGTGATGGGCACTTCACCATCGACCCCGGCGATGATCGCCAGATGGTTGATTAACATTTTGGCTGCTTCCCGCATCGCTTCGCTGGGGCGGACGGTTCCATCCGTCCAGATTTCAAGGACGAGCTTATCATAGTTGGTGCGCTGACCAACCCGTGAACGCTCCACCTCAAAATTGACGCGGGTAATAGGGCTGAAGATCGCATCAATGGGCAGCTCGCCAAGAGGCAGCCGTCCGCGTTCTTCTGCCGGGCTGAACCCTCGTCCACTGTGAACGGTCATCTCCATCTCGAGGTTTGCATCCTCAGAATCCACCGTAAACAGGTACAGATCGGGGTTTTCGATGGTCACTTCCGAGGGTGTGTCTATATCCGCCGCCGTGACCGTGCCTTCACCATGCACTGCGACCCGCAGCCGTGCCTGTTCTGCGCCTTCTAAACGCAGCCGGAGCTGTTTGATCTGAAGGATGACCTGAGTCATGTCCTCTTTGACATGGGGAATGGCCGAGAATTCATGCTGTACATCGGACACCCGCACGGAGGTGACTGCTGCGCCCGGCAGGGACGAGAGCAGTACCCGGCGGAGCGCATTCCCCAGCGTCACCCCGTAGCCGCTCTCCAATGGACTGATGATGAAGCGCCCGTAGTTGCGCGAAGCTGCGTCGCTTTCGATTTTAGGCAGCACCAGATTATTGTTCGTCACAGTCCCTTCCTTACACACACACACCAACAGAAGATGCCTTGCGCAGCCCACCCGCAGGGGGCTGCTGCGTGCCTACGGTTATCGTGAGTAGTACTCAACAATCAACTGCTCATTGATGGGCAGGTCAATCTCGCGGCGCTCCGGCTGACGGATCACACTGGCCTCTAAACCATTGGAGGAGAGGCTAATCGAGAGCCATTCGGGGGCACGCGGACGGTTTTCCATATAATTCCGAATTTCGCGGAAGTAGGGCAGATTTTTGCTCTTGCCATGAACGGTGATCTGGTCACCAGCCCGCACCCGGTAGGAGGGGATGTTGGTGGGGACGCCATTCACATCAAAGTGACGGTGCAGTACCAACTGGCGCGCATGAGCGCGGGAATCTGCCAGCCCTAGACGATAAATTACGTTGTCCAGACGGCATTCCAACTGCACGATTAAGTTCGCACCGGTCACCCCGGAACTGCGAGAGGCTTCCGCATAGTAACGACGGAACTGACGCTCTAAAACACCGTAAATACGGCGCGCTTTTTGCTTTTCCCGAAGCTGGGCATTGTAGTCGGAGGTGCGCCCACGTTTGTACTGGGTTTCCTTGCCATGCTGCCCGGGGGGATAAACCCGGTGTTCAATGGCACACTTGGGGGACATGCAGCGCGCCCCCTTCAAGAATAGTTTTTCGCCTTCACGGCGGCAGAGTTTACAGACGGGTCCAATATATCGAGCCAAGGCTTCCTCCACACGCGATGTGTGTTTACACCGTCAAAAACGGTCAAACTGAATGAATGGTCACCGATCAGATAAGGCTGTTCTGGTGACGGGTGAAACGGCGGTAAAACCCCACCACGACGCGCTTAGACGCGACGCTTTTTGGGCGGGCGTACCCCATTATGCGGTACAGGAGTCATGTCCGAGATCGAACGCACCCGCACCCCGCTCGCCTGAATGGCGCGGATGGCGGCTTCGCGTCCGGGCCCGGGGCCCTTCACAAACACATCAATCTCTTGCATCCCCTGATCGCGGGCGGCGTCGGCGGCCTGCTGTGCAGCGACGCGGGCGGCATAGGGCGTGCTTTTGCGGCTGCCCTTAAAGCCAGCGGTTCCAGCGCTTGCCCATGACAGGACGTTACCCTGCTGATCAGTGATCGAGATGATGGTGTTGTTGAAGGTAGCGTGGACATGCGCCTGCCCGTAAGGGATATTCTTCTTCACCTTCTTTTGCACGGCACGCCGCGAACTACGGCGGGCGGTGGGCTGTGGTCTACCCATACCTTCTCCTTAGAAAACACATAGCTTTAGCGAACCGCTAAGCGATTCATCATCTTATCAGACTTTAAGACGGCTGTACAGCCTTAAACCGGGGAGGGAGGGGGCGATTCTTGAGGTCTTACTCCAAGCGCGTTACCGCCAATCCCCAGAGGCATCCATGCCCATCCATGCCCCTTACCAATGATGGCAAGGGGCATCCCATAGGGCAGGGGGTTACTTCTTCTTTGCGCCGCGACGACGGCCACGCCCGGCGACGGTCTTTTTGGGGCCGCGCTTGGTACGGGCATTGGTGCGGGTGCGCTGTCCACGGCAGGGAAGGCTGCGACGATGGCGCATCCCCCGGTAGCTGCCGATCTCAACCAACCGTTTGATGTTCAACTGGGTTTCGCGGCGCAGTTCACCTTCCACCCGGTAGTTGCTCACTGCATCACGCAGCAGGGAAACTTCCTGCTCCGTAAGCTCACGCACACGCTTGTTGGGATCAACGTTTGTAGAATCCAAGATTTCGCGGCTGCGCGGGCGACCAACGCCGTAAATGTAGGTCAGCGCCACCTCAATACGTTTGTCACGCGGGAGGTCAACACCTTCAATACGAGCCATAATTCCAGATCACTCCTGCTCTTTACCTAAACTGCCCTCAAGGGAGGGTGAGAATCAGCGGTTCATCTTCGGTCACCGCGATGGTGTGTTCAACGTGAACCGCCACCGTCCCATCGGCGATGATCACCGTCCAGTGATCGTCCAAAACCCGGGTTGCCGGGCTGCCCAGACAAAACATCGGCTCCAAGGCAAAGGTCATGCCCGGCCGCAGCGGATAACTGCGCCACTGACGTTGTTTGCGTCCCCGGGGCCACCAATTCGGAACCTGAGGGTCTTCGTGCATACTGCGCCCTACCCCATGTCCGGTGTATTCGCGCACGATACCATACCCATGTTGTTCTGCCACGGCCTGAATGGCCATCGAAATATCACGGGTTTCGACGCCCACTTTGGCGGTGCGGATGCCTGTCCAGAGGGCTTCCTCTGCGACTTCGATCAGGCGTTGGGCTTCTGGGGCGATCTTACCCACCCCAACGGTGAAGGCCGCATCGCCCACAAAACCCTTGTAGGTTGCGCCTACATCGATGCTGATCACGTCGCCTTCGTGAAGGACTCTGGGGCCGGGGATTCCATGCACCAGTTCGTTGTTGATGCTGGCGCAAATTGACCCCGGAAACGGATATTGTGCTCCCGGAGGATACCCCAGAAAGCTCGGAATCGCGTTGTGTCTACGGATCACATCCTCGGCAATGCGGTCAAGCTGTGCGGTGGTGACACCGGGCTTGATCGCTTCCCTAAGGGCTGCATGGGTGCGCCCTACGATGCGCCCTGCCTCCCGCATGATCAGTAGTTCTTCCGGTGTCTTAAAGTGAATCACCCAGCTTTCGCTTTCTCCAACGCGCTGATCATCTCCGCCGTAACGGCCTCGATGGACTGCCCCGCGTTGATCTCATTGAGCAAACCACGTCCCCGGTAGTAGTTGAGCAGGGGCATGGTCTTCTCAAAAAATAAGTCGATACGTTTGGCAGCAGCTTCGGGGGTATCATCGGGACGCTGCCACAACTTTCCCCCGTCCAAATCACAAATACCCGCCACTTTAGGCGGATTAGAATTCTCGTTGTAAACGTGCTTGGGGTCAAGGGTGCATTCCCAGCGCCCGGAGATGCGTTTGATTGCGGTCTCACGGTCAAGGTTGAAGAAGGGCACAAGGTTGACCTTGCCGCCTAGATCGCCCAAGAGTTTGTCCAGCGCTTCCGCTTGGGGCAGGGTGCGCGGGAACCCGTCAAAGATCGCGCCATTGACCGCGTCTGGCTGCTGGAGCCTCTCACGCACCACCTGAACGGTGATGTCGTCTGGAACCAGCGAACCCTCATTCATGATTCGCTGGATTTCGCGGGCAAGCGGAGTATCCTGCGTTTTCATTTCGCGGAACAGACCACCTGTGGTCACATGGGGGAGGTGGTACTGCTGCGACAAGATCGCAGCCTGTGTCCCTTTACCTGCCCCCTGCACCCCAACCAAAACAATATAAAGCGCCATGATGACTGCCTCGCTTATCGCATGAAGCTGTCGTAGTTACGCATCACAAGCTGGGCTTCAAGTTGGCGCATGGTATCAACGACCACACCCACCAAGATGATCAACCCTGCCGAGCCGATGACCATTGCGGGGTTGGTGGCACGGGTAACCGTGGAGCGCCCGGTAAGCAGCTCATCAACCACCACCATGATCCCCGGTAAAACAGCGGCGATACCGAGGAACAGCGCCCCCGCGAAGGTAATACGCCGGGTCACCCGGGTGATGTAGTTCTGGGTGCTGCGTCCCGGACGAATGCCGGGGATGAAGCCGCCCTGACGCTGCAAATTCTCGGAGAGATTCTGCTGCTGGATCATCACGTCGGTGTAGAAGTAGGTAAAGCCAACCACCAGCAGGAATTCCAGCACCCAATACCAACCGCCCTGACGGGTACCAAAGGTATCCCGCAGCCAATCCCCAAATGGGGTATTGGGGAAGAAAATTCCGCCAATAACTGCTGGGAAGGTCACGATGGCTTGGGCAAAAATAAGCGGGATCATGCCCACAGCATTGACCTTCAGGGGGATATGGGTCGAGCCGCCGCCGTACTGCTTGCGCCCACGTACCCGCTTCCCGTATTGAACCGGGATACGCCGTGTGCCTTCCTGAATGATGATGATGGCCACAACAGTAAAGACCGTCAGCAGGCCAAAAACCACCACATTGTACAGCCACCATTCGGGGTCGCTCAGGATGATCCCGAAGTTGCGCGGAACCTGCGCCACAATACCGCCAAAGATAATCATCGAGATACCGTTGCCGATACCTTCTTCGGTGATCAGGTTACCCATCCAAATAGCGAACATGGTTCCGGCGGTCATGGTCGTGAGGACTTGGACTGTCAATAAAAAGTCCGTCGAATAGCCGGGAATGATGGGGGTGGTGGTGAAGCTCTGCATGATGTTGATCTGCCCCACCGCTTGCAGCAGCCCCATTGGGATCGCTAAATAATAGGTGTACTGATTGAGCTTTTCCTGACCACCCGGTTCTTTTTGCAGCCGCTCTAAGGCGGGGATCACCCCACCCAAAAGCTGGATGATAATCTGCGCCGTGATGTAGGGATAAACCCCGTTTGCCAGCACACTGAACGAAGTGACAGCGCCACCAGAGAGCAGGTTAAGAACCTGAATGAAGCCCGCGCCCGCTCCATCCGTTACCAACCCCTCCAACGCTGCGCGGTTTACGCCGGGGACAGGGATGTGGGTCGCAAACTGGTACGCAACCAAGATGAAGATCGTGTACAGGATTTTGCGTCGCAGATCAGGCAGCCGGATCGCGTTGCGTAGTGCTTCCAACAATTGCATGGAAAAAAACCTCGTAGGTTTTGAAACTCAACGTTTCGTAATCTTACCGCAGCGGACAGGTCAATGCACCTCATCCGGGTTTTCCGCCCCCGAAGGGAGAAGAAAACCTCGGATGAAAAGCCTGAAACGTCCCTTACTTCGCCGCTGTTGGGCGTTTGCTCTTGGGCAGTTTCTTGATCGTTGCGTGCGCGCCCCGAAGCAGCAGTTCCAACTTGGTCGCGCTCCCGCCCGCCGCCTCAATCTTTTGTTGGGCGCTCTTGGTGAAGCGATGGGCGCTCACGGAGAGTTTGACTCCCTCCAGTTCGCCCTCACCCAGAATCACGACGGGTTCATCGGCTTCTTTGATCAAGCCTTTGGCCGCCAGTTCTGCCGGGGTGATCGTCCCGCCCTTGGGGAACGCCGCTGCCAGTGCGCTTACATTCACTTCTTGATAGGCGATCTTAAACAGGTTGGTAAAGCCGCGCTTGAAGGGCAAACGACGTACCAAGGGAAGCTGACCACCCTCGAAGTAGGGGGCTTTGACGCCGCCCGGACGTGCTGCCTGACCCTTCGTACCGCGCCCGGCAGTTTTACCCTGCCCTGCTGAGATACCCCGCCCCACACGGCGCTTCTGCTTGCGCGATCCGGGGGCTGGTTTGAGATCATGGAGTTTCATTCGGTGAACTCCTCCACTTTGAGAAGGTGGTTGACTTTAAAGATCATCCCACGCACGGAGTCATTATCCGGGCGGATGATGGTCTCGTTCACATGGCGGAAACCCAGCGCCTTCACGGTCAGTTTCTGGCTGATGGGGTTGCCAATTGAGCTTTTAACAAGGGTGATGCGGAGTTTTTTCTGAGCCATGACCCTTACTCCTCACCACGCCGGGTCCAGAAGGGCTTGGTTTCTTTGGTGTCCTTGCCCCGCATGGCTGCGATCTCATCGGCGCTGCGCAGCAGTTGAAGGGCCTTGTAGGTGGCGTAGGCAACATTGAGCATGTTGTTGCTGCCCTGACTCTTGGTCAGAATGTCGCGCACCCCTACCGCTTCCAACACTGCACGCACGCCACCGCCCGCGATAACCCCAGTTCCGGGGCTAGCAGGGCGCAGCATCACCACCGCACCGCCGTGCTTTGCCACGACTGGATGAGGAATGGTCGTCCCCACCAGTGAGACCTTGGCCATGCGACGGCGGGCGTATTCAGTTCCTTTTCGGATTGAATCCGGGACACCGCGGGACTTGCCCACGCCGATCCCGACGCGCCCCTTGTTATCACCCACGATGACGACGGTGCGGAAGGCGAAACGACGCCCACCCTTAACCACCTTCGCTACGCGGCTGATGTCCACGACGCGCTCATCCAGTTCTTCACGATCCTCATCGCGCTCGCGTTCGCGCTCGCGGCGTTGTTCACGTTTCGCCATAGGTCATTATTCCTTAAAACTAGAAATCCAGCCCGGCTTCGCGCGCTGCTTCTGCGAGCGCCTTGATACGCCCATGATACTGGCTGCCGCCGCGATCAAAGACGACTTTTTCGATTCCTGCCGCTTTTGCCCGTTGAGCAATAAACTTGCCCACAACCTTGGCTTCGTCAGTCTTTTTCATCCCATCAAGTGCTTTTTTGACTTCGGGATCGATGGTCGAAGCAGATACAAGGGTATGTCCCTTGATATCGTCGATCACCTGAACATAGATATGCTCAAGGCTGCGAAATACCGCCAAACGGGGGCGTTCCGGTGTCCCTTTAACTGTCTTGCGCAGGCGGATATGGCGGCGAATCCGTGCCTCGCGTTTTGCTTTTGCCTTATCCATAGCCCTTACTTACCCTTACCAGCCTTACCAGCCTTGCGACGGATGATTTCGCCTTCATAACGCACGCCCTTGCCCAGATAAGGTTCCGGCGGGCGAATCTTGCGGATGTTGGCTGCAACCTGCCCCACCACCTGCTTATCGGGGCCTTCAACGTTGACGACTACGTTACGCTCGCCTACGGAGAAGGTGATACCCGCAGGGGGTTCGACTTCGATAGGGTGGGAGTAGCCCAGATACAGCACCAGATTCTTGCCCTTCATCTCGGCCCGATACCCCACACCCTCGATGAGCAGGGTGCGTTTAAAGCCTGTGGATACGCCCGTCACCATGTTGTTGATGAGGGCCCGGGTCAGCCCATGTAAAGCGCGATTCTCGCGCTCGTCGTCAGGGCGTTCCACAGTGATCACACCCTGATCTTGGGTGACCTTCATGTTTGGGTGCATGGATGCGCTGAGTTCGCCTTTGGGCCCCTTCACAGTGACCAATGCGCCCTCAATCGAAACCTGCACCTTTGCCGGCAGCTTTACCGGCTGCTTTCCAATACGCGACATCTTGACCCCCTCTGCGCGTTACCAGACGTAGCCGATGACTTCGCCGCCAACGCCCGCCCGGCGGGCTTCGTCGCCAGTCATCAACCCTTTAGGGGTGGTGACAATGACGATGCCCATGCCGCTCAGAACCCAAGGGATTTCGCTTTTCCCCTTGTAGACGCGCCGTCCGGGGCTGCTGACACGCTGAATGTTGGTGATCACAGGACGGCGCTGACGGCGCTGCCCTGCGTATTTTAAGTCGATGGTCAGGGTGGGTTTGGCATCCTCGTTCACCGAGAAGCCTTCAATATAGCCCTCGCGCTGCAAGATGCCAGCGATGGCGATCTTGAGCTTGCTAGAGGGCATCTCCACCTGATTTTGTTTAACCTGAAGCGCATTACGAATGCGCGTGAACATATCGGCAATCGGATCGGAAATCATCTTCTCTCTTGCTCCCTTCCGCTCACCAGCTCGACTTCACCACGCCCGGAATCTTGCCTTCGAGGGCAAGTTCACGGAAGTGGATACGGCACAGCCCGAAGCGGCTGATATAACCGCGGGGACGCCCGCACACCTTGCCGGAGCGGGGATCAATGAACTGGCAGCGATGGCGCACTCGCACCTTATACTTGCGTCGCCCTTCACGCGCCACAATGGATTTTTTAGCCATATGTTACGCTCCTTAGTTTTCCTTGAAGGGCATTCCAAGTAAGCGGAGCAAACGCCGCCCTTCTTCGTCGGTGTTTGCTGTGGTCACGATGGAGATTTCCATCCCGCGCACTTTGTCGATCTTATCGTACTCGATCTCAGGGAAGATCAACTGCTCACGCAGGCCGAGGGTGTAATTGCCGCGCCCGTCAAAGGCGTTGCCGCTGATCCCTCGGAAGTCACGGGTACGGGGCAGAGCCAGATTGATGAGGCGGTCTAACATCGCCCACATCCGCTCCCCGCGCAAGGTGACCTTGACCCCAATCGCACGTCCCTCACGGAGTTTGAAGGTTGCGATGCTGGTCTTGGCTTTGGTGATGACCGGTTTCTGCCCGGTGATCTTGGTCACATCTTCCACCGCCCCATCGAGGGCTTTGGCGTTCTCAAGGGCTTCACCCACCCCGATATTGACCACGACCTTCACCACACGCGGCACCTGCATCACGTTTTTGTACCGAAATTCTTTCATCATTTCCGGCACGACTGTTTCGCGGTAGTGCTGTTTTATGTTCGCCATTACCCAATATCCTGTCCGCACTTTTTGCACACCCGCACCTTTTTGCCCTCTTCATCAACCCGGAAGCCCACGCGGGTTTTTTCACCGCAGGACTTGCACACCAACTGGACGTTGGAGAGGTCAATAGAGGCTTCAAACTCAATGATTCCGGCGCGCATTTGCCCCCGCCCTGCTTGCACCGGGCGCTGATGCTTCTTGACGATATTTACGCGCTCTACCACAATACGTTTTTCTTTTGGCAGCACGCTCAAAACCTGTCCGCGCTGCCCTTTGTCTTTTCCGGCGATCACCTCTACGGTGTCACCCTTCTTGATACGCTGCATGGCACTCTACCCCCGGACTTTCAGTCCTGCTCTACAGAGTTTCGGGCGCAAGCGCGGCAATCTTCGTGAATCCTTTCGCCCGGATTTCACGGGCGACGGGCCCAAACACGCGGGTGCCTCGCGGGTTCTCACCCTCCGGTTCAAGGATTACCGCTGCATTATCGTCGAAACGAATGTACGAGCCATCGTCCCGACGGAATTCCTTGCTGACGCGGACGATAACTGCCCGCACCACTTCACTTTTTTTGACCATCCCCTGAGGGGCGGCATTCTTCACGGCCGCGATGACCACATCGCCCACCGTTGCATAACGACGGGTCGAACCGCCCATGATACGAATAATGTGCAGTTCGCGGGCCCCGGTGTTATCGGCGACTTTGACGCGAGATTCTTGCTGAATCATGGTGTACTACCGTTTCTCGATGATCGACTCTAGCACCCAACGTTTCAGCTTGCTCAGAGGGCGGCTTTCCACGATCTGAACCAGATCACCCTCTTTCGCCTCGCCATTCTCATCGTGGGCATAGTACTTACGGGTTTCGTGGATCACTTTGTCATAGACGGGGTGGCGCTTGGCCACATCCACAGTCACGACCACAGTTTTTTGCATTTTGGCGCTGGCAACACGCCCGATCAGCCTGCGGCGGTTATTGGACATCTTTCTTAGGCTCCTCCTCATTCTGAACAACTTCCAGCGCGAGTTCGCGTTCGCGCAGGATGGTCAGAATCCGGGCGATGTCCTTGCGAACCACGCGCATCTGATTGGGGTTTTCCAACGAACCCGCGTACCAGTTCAGGCGCAGCCGGAACAGTTCTTCGCGTTTCTTGCCAAGCTGCTCTTGCAGCTCAGCGCTTTCCATTTGGCGGATTTCAACAGTTTTCATGACGCTTAGACCTCTCCGACAACCATATCGTTCCCGGTGATCGGGTCGGTGCGCTTCACAAACTTGGTCTTGATGGGCATCTTGAAGCCCGCCAGACGCAGCGCCTCACGCGCCGTCGCCTCATCGACCCCACCCATTTCCAACAGGATACGGCCGGGCTTGACCACTGCGACCCAGTGATCAACCGCGCCTTTTCCTTTACCCATCCGGGTTTCGGCGGGTTTCGCCGTCACCGGCTTATCCGGGAAGACCCGAATCCACAGGCGTCCCCGACGTTTGATATAACGGACGACTGCGCGGCGTGCAGCTTCAAGCTGGCGCTGCGTGATCCACGCTGGCTCCAGCGCCTGAAGCCCATAATCCCCAAAATGGACGTCCGTGCCCCGTGTTTCCTTGCCGGTTCTACGTCCGCGCATCTGCTTGCGGTATTTCACCCGCTTTGGCATCAACATAGCTCAATCCTCACAGGTTCTATTATTGGCTGACGTAGGCACCGTCAGTGGGTTCGGGCTGTTCCTCGCGGACTTTTTCGCCCATGTAAACCCACACTTTGACGCCGATCCGCCCATAACCCGTCAGTGCTTCGGTGGTGGAGTAATCAATCACCGAGCGCAGGGTGCTGCGCGGTACGCGCCCTTCCATCGCTTGCTCCCGACGCGCCATTTCAGCGCCGGCAAGACGCCCACTGACCACGATCTTGATCCCTAGTGCGCCCTGACGCATCGCCTGAGAGATAGCGCGCTTCATGGCACGGCTGTGACCGATGCGGCGCTCCAACTGGCGGGCGATATTGTCGGCGATTAGGCGCGCATCCAGATCGGGCTTTTCAATCTCGTTCACCTCAACCTTGATCTTTTTGCCGGTGAGGTCTTCAAGCGACTGACGAATCTTCTTGACCTGTTCGCCCTTACGCCCGATGATGATTCCCGGTTTAGCCGTGAAGATAGTCACTTCGATCTGGCTCGGTGAACGCTCGATCTCGATCTTCGAGACAGCGGCGTTCTGCGCTTCCTTCAGAAGCGCCTTGCGAATGGCGAAGTCTTCGTGCAGCATCTCACGGTAACGATTACCTTCGCCGTACCAACGCCCTTCCCAAGTGCGGTTGATCTTCAGGCGGAAGCCAATCGGATGTACTTTACGACCCATAACTATATGCTCCGTTCTGCTCCAGCCCTTATTCCTTCTCGTCCAAGACCAAGGTGAGGTGCGAGTAGCGCTTCACCCGGGGTTTGTAGCGTCCCCGTGCGCCCGCCTTGACCCGCTTCAGTTTGAAGCTCTCATCCGCGAAGATCGTCTTCACGTACATATCGAGGCGGTTAAGTTCAAAATTGTTCTCGGCATTGGCCAGTGCTGATTCGATCAGCTTCTTGACAAGGCCCGCGCCCTTATGGGGCATATAGTTCAGGAGGACGATTGCCTGCTGCGCATTCTTGCCCCGCACCTGATCACACACAAGACGGATCTTCTGAGGGCTGATGGGCAGGCCGCGCGCAAATGCTTTTACTTCCATGATTTACGCTCCTGTCGTCGTCCCGGTCTTTTTTGCCTTTTTCTCGTTAAGATGCCCACGGAATGTCCGGGTAGGGGCAAACTCACCGAGTTTGTGACCGACCATATTTTCAGTCACATAAATGGGTACATGGCGGCGTCCGTCATGCACAGCTATGGTATGACCGACCATCTGGGGGAAGATCGTCGAAGCGCGGCTCCAGGTTTTGATCACCCGCTTTTCACTACGCGCATTCATCGCCTCAATCCGCCGCAGCAGTTTCGGTTCGATATAGGGTCCCTTTTTGAGTGACCGCGACATCTATCCTGCCTCCCTAATTAGCCGCGACCGGAAGCCCGGCGGCGGATGATGAACTTATCTGTGCGCTTGTTCTTACGGGTCTTGTAACCCAGCGCCGGCTTGCCCCATGGAGTCTTGGGCCCAGCCATCCCGATGGGCGAACGCCCTTCACCACCACCGTGCGGATGGCTCTTGGGATCCATTGCTGAACCGCGCACTGTCGGCCGCCAACCCTTCCAGCGTTTGCGCCCGGCCTTCCCGACCTTGATATTGGCATGGTCGATGTTGCCAACCTGTCCGAGGGTGGCCATGCAGCCTTCACGGACTTTGCGCATTTCGCCACTGGGCAAACGCACCTGAGCGTACTTTTCCTCGCGCCCAATCAACTGGGCCGCGCCACCGGCTGCGCGCACCAACTGCCCACCGCGCCCTTCTTCCAGTTCGATATTGTGAACCATCGAACCCACCGGGATGCGGTTCAGGGGCAGGGCATTACCATCACGCAGAGGCGCATTGGGGCCGCTTTCGAGCACATCCCCCACCTTCAAGGTGGAAGGCGCGACAATATAGCGCTTCTCGCCGTCCTTGTAGATCAACAAGGCAATACGGGCGGTGCGGTTCGGGTCATATTCGATGGTCGCAACCCGGGCGGGGATACCCACCTTGTCGCGCTTAAAATCGATGAGCCGATAAGCCCGCTTGTGGCCACCGCCGCGATGGCGCACGGTGACATGTCCGGTGTTGTTGCGTCCGGATTTGCCCCGTTTTTCACGCACCAGCGCCTTTTCAGGGCGCGCAGTGGTAAGTTCTTCAAACGAGTAGCCCGTCATCCCGCGGCGACCGGGGGAAGTGGGCTTGTAGACCTTCACTGGCATCGTCGTTTCCCCTTACCCTTAGAGGTTAAACAGCGGGATAGTCTGGCCGGCAGCGACCGTGACAATGGCTTTTTTCCACGCAGGCTGCCGCTGGTAGAATTTACGCCCGCGCACGCCGCGCTTCATGGGCATGATCATGGTGGCCACCTTGAGGACGTCCACATTAAAGATCACTTCTACCGCTTCTTTGATCTGAATTTTGTTCGCTTTGATGTTAACTTCAAAGGCAAACTGGTTCAGTGTCGCCGCATCACGGGTGGAAACCTCGGTGATGATCGGACGCACAATCACATTGTAAAGGTTAAGTTCGGTTGACATCGCTCGCTTACTCCTGCGCTGCTTTTTGACGGCTCAGGATGCTCTTGATCACATCCAGCGACTTCAGCGGGATGATCACCCGATCATACTTGAGCAGATCGCGCACATTCATGTAGCTGGCGCGAATGTAAGTCGTGGTCGCAAGGTTGCGGATGGTACGTTCCACCGTCTCGTTGCCTTCAGGCAGCAGTACCAGCGCCGAGCTATCCCCAACCACGGAGCGGATCATGCCCGCCATCAATTTGGTTTTGGGTTCAGCAAGGCTGATCTCATCCACCACCACAATCTGACCATCCCGTGCCAGCGCGGAAAGAGCGCTGCGGATCGCCGCCCGACGCATTTCGCGGGGCATATCCAAGGTGTATTTGTGTGGGATGGGCCCATGAGCGCGACCACCACCCACGAAGATCGGGGCTGCCCGATTGCCGTGGCGGGCGCGGCCTGTGCCTTTTTGACGATACCACTTGGCCTTGCTGCGGTTGATCTCGCCCCGGCGCTTGGCCTTGTGCAGACCGAGACGCGCATTGGCGTTTTGCATCACGACGTATTGGTGCATCAAGCCAACATTAATCTTGGCTTCAAAAATATCCGCTGGCAGCTCTGTCGTGCTTACTTCTTTGCCAGCCATATTCAGAACCGGTACTTTCATGATCCCAATTCTCCCCGTTAGCGCGAGTTCTTGCGCGCCTTGACCGATTCACGGACGATCACTAAACCGCCCTTCGCGCCGGGGATTGAACCCTTGACCGCGAGCAGATTACGTTCTAGGTCAACCGCGATGATCTCCAGATTGAGCGTGGTGACCCGATCCGTCCCCATGTGACCAGAGCGGCGCGTCCCTTTTTTGACGCGACCGGGGGTGGTCCCAGAGCTGGATGAGCCGGGACGACGGGTGCGGTCTGAAGCGCCGTGGGTGGTGGGCTGGCGGTTAAAGCCGTGACGTTTGATCGTCCCTGCGTAACCCCGCCCCTTGCTGGTGCCCATCACGTCTACCCGATCACCCTTGTTAAACATCTGTACAGTGAGGCGCTCACCTTCTTTCACATCGACCGCACGCACCCGAAACTCGCGCAGGTAGCGCACCGTGGTCAGGTTGCGTTTGATCAGATGGTGGCGTTCACCCGAAGGCAGACGCTCTGGTGAGACTTCCTCATATCCAAGCTGTACCGCTGAATACCCATCGGTTTCAGCAGAGCGGATTTGTGTGACGAAGCATGGGCCAGCCTGAATGACCGTGACTCCCGTAGCCTTACCGCTTTCGGGATCAATGATCTGGCTCATGCCGATCTTCTTGCCGATGATTCCCTTCATCATACCCTCCGAAGGACTGCGCAAGGCACTCCAACGGGCAGCCGCGAGACGCGGGGTATTAACCTGCCCGCAGGCAATAGAGCCGCGTCCTTAAATTTTGATTTCAATATCCACACCAGCAGGCAGGTTGAGGCGCGTGAGCGCATCAATCGTCTTGCTATCCGGGTCCAGCACGTCGATCAGGCGCTTGTGAGTCCGAATCTCGAAATGTTCCTGTGATTCTTTGTCGATGAACGGTGAACGCCGAACCGTGAACCGCTCGATCCGGGTGGGTAGAGGGACAGGCCCCACCACCCGCGCACCGGTGCGCTCTGCCGTCTCAACAATACGACGCGCCGATTGATCAATGACGCGGTGATCATATGCCTTCAGACGAATACGGATTTTATGTTTTGCCATATCGCTTTCTCTCAGGCGTCTCAGAGAGCAAGCGGCAGGTAAGCTGCACCCACCGCCTGCTCATGGTGCGCTCTAATTACTCCAAAATCTCGGTGATGACACCCGCGCCGACGGTGAGACCGCCTTCACGAATGGCGAACTTCGA
>JACSRJ010000133.1 GCA_014879835.1 Anaerolinea sp. | reverse complement strand
TGGCCGCAGAGAGCCACATCCAGATCGCCTCCGCGGTCGGATACTCTCGGCTGAGTTCCAGCAGCAGCGTCCGCGCTTCAGAGAATCTCTGCGCTTTGATCAAGCTGATCGCGTCATTCAGGCGGCTGCTCAGATCGGACATAACAACCTCGACTCCTTCCCCAATAGCACGCGATTAATTGTAGCGCAGAATCTCCCCCCGCTATCCGGGGGGCAGACGTCCCCGGATTTACCGCTCATGATCTTTTGCGCTTTTTATCATCTGGTGTTAATCTTCTAAAATGATTCACTGAACACGAGTTTAAGTAGATTCAGATCATGCGCTGGAGGTGGAAGGATTCACGGTACTTCGTGGCGATATGTTCCCTCATATCGTTGTGTCTGGGCATTCGGGGAATCGATGCCCTGCCTATCCCATTGGCAGAATCGTCTCCAATGTTATTTCAGATAACTGCGACTCCTTCATCCCCCATGCCACCTAAATTCCCGTCGCGTTTGGAACTTCCCCCGATCACTATCGAAAACCCGATGCGCGCAGGAATGGTTCAGGTGGCAGTGGAACTGGCAGAACCGCCAGCCGCAGCGCTATTGGCTTCTCTGGGGCAGAACGCCTCTCCAGCAGTGGTTGAGGTGCTGATTCAGATGCACACCCTGCTTATCTTGGAGCGCCAAAGCGCAGTCCTGAAGGCATTAACCGCACCGCCTATCGAAGCCGTGATTTTGGGCAGGATGGGCACTTTGGTGAATGTCATTGGGGTTCAAGTGGACGCCGCCAAAATCGACCTGATCCGTAAGATTCCGGGGGTTAAAGGGGTAAGTATGGTGGTCATCACCGCCCCTGACGTCCAAAAGCCAGACGGGGGAATCGCCCACCCCGACGCGCCAAAAGACACCACTTCCCCACAGGATCAACAGGGAGGGGCGGATACCCAGTAAATCGGGTCCGTCCTTACTTAGAGGTTGGGGTACCTTCCCGCTGTGAAGCGTAAGGTACGCCGTTTATATCTGTGCACCCAAAAGGG
This sequence comes from Anaerolinea sp., assembly GCA_014879835.1. Taxonomy (GTDB): domain Bacteria; phylum Chloroflexota; class Anaerolineae; order Aggregatilineales; family UBA2796; genus UBA2796. The sequence continues at coordinate 32,161 of JACSRJ010000133.1, read as the reverse complement.
GGACATTGTCGTATGAAAATCGCCCATTTTCGTAAAATCTTGAGCGCCGTAATCCTTGCGGCACTCGCCATTTTTACCCTTGCCCCGGTCGCCACCCCTGTGGCCACCGCGCAAGACGATCACGGGCTGCCCGCTGGACTCGAAGCGGTGGCGGAAAAAACCCTGCGCACCGCCGATGGACGGTTGATGGTGATGATCGAACTCACCGAAGCCCCAGTGGTCGTGACCGAGGGTGGCAGCGTTGATCCCAGCGTGCCCGCCTCCGCTTCGGCGATCAGTCGGAGCGCTGCGATCATGCGTTCACAGGATGCCTTTGTAAGCCAGACTGCTGGCATGAGCACTGGCAAATTTGACGTTTTGGGTCGCACCACCTATTTGATCAATACGGTCTCACTGGCCGTCACCGAGGCAGACCTCGCCAAGATCGCCCAACTCTCTGAGGTGAAAAATATCTTCCCCGTGATCGAGCATCAGCTTGATCTGGGCAATGCCACTGGCTACACCTCAACGTCGGCGGCGTGGTCACTGCCGGGCAACTATGCCGGACAGGGGCAGGTGGTCGCGGTGATCGACAGTGGTGTGGACTTCACCAACCCTGACTTTGGGGGTAACGGTGCTTATCCGGCTGGTGGGCCCAACAGCGCCCCCCGTATCACCGCGCCGACCTTTGGCACCTTCCCCTTAGGGGCAGGCACCCCCCTGAAGGTGGTGGGTGGTTATGACTATGTGGGCGATAGTTGGTCACCCGGTCTAACTCCCGCACCTGATCCTAACCCCATCGACTGCCGACCGGCTGAAGGTGGCGGGCATGGAACCCATGTGGCTGGTATCTCCGCAGGTTACGGGGTGAACGGTTCCACCACTTACGGCGGGCCATGGGACAGCACCACACCCTTTGCCAGCCTGAACCCTGCGCCCGGTTTTGCACCCCGTGCGGCCCTGCTGGCGATGAAAGTTTTCAGCTGCTCCGGAAACACTACCTCAGTGCAGGTCACCGCTGCCATGAGTGACGCGGTGGCCGGTTTTGTGGCTTCGAACCCCAGCATCACTTTCCCCCGGGCCACTGTGATCAACATGTCCTTGGGATCATTTGGTGGCTATGGTGGTAGTGATGGCAGCGTCAACCCCTATGTGACGGCGGTCGCCAACGCCATGAACGCGGGCACCGTGGTGGTCATGTCTGCGGGCAACAACAGCGACACCCACTTCGCCACCGGATCGCCGGGCAGTTCCCCCGCTGGGGTGAGTGTGGCCTCGGTACTGCATGGTCAGTACAATGCGATCACCGTCTCCGGTACCACCGCTGACGGCAACTACCCGGTACAGCAGTCGGTGAGCAGCCCCATGAATGCCGTTGTTGGCCCGTATCCGCTGGCCATGCCTGCGGGTAACGGCTGTACTGCGGCGAACTACGCCGCCTTCCCTGCCAACCGGATCGCGCTGGTATTTTTCAGCACGGGCTGCGGCTCAGCAGGTTTGATGACCGCGGCACAGGCATCGCCCAATCAGGTGCGGGGACTGCTGGTGGTGAGCAACGTGGCCGGGCAGTTCCAGAATCTGGGCTGCGCGGGGACGACCCCTTACATCCCCTGCGTCTCCCTGCAACCTGCCACCGGGACGTTCCTTCAGACCAATCTGGCCACCGCACAGGTGACCATGGATCCCTCACTGCGGACATCAGCCAACAATCTGGTGGGTGTGAACTCCAGCTTTACCTCACGTGGGCCGGCGTGGGCCGGCGCTGGCGCCAAGCCTGATCTGGCCTCCACCGGAGACTCAATCCTCTCCGCAGCTTCTGGTCAGACGGGTGCGCCCTACAGCGCTTCTAACAGCGGCACCTCAATGTCCTCACCCGCAGTGGCCGGGATGGTCGCCACCATCCGCAGCAATCCAGCTTACAGCGCTTGGACCGCAGGGCAGTTGAAGGCCTTGATCATGAACACCGCCACCACTGCGGCGTCGGTGAACGATCCCTTCGGCAATGTGAATCCGATGATCCGCTACGGGGCAGGCGTGGCCAATACCCTCGCCGCCGTCCAGAATCAGGTCATCGTGTACAATACTGCCCGCCCCGATGTGGTGAGCGTAAACTTTGGCAGCCTTCAGATCGTTCCGGGTGCGCCTCAGAGCTTCACCCGTTCGATCACCATTGAAAACCGCAGCGCCAATACCGCCAGCTACAATGTTGGCTGGGTAGGTATGTCCTCACAGCCGGGGGTCACGGTCAGCGTCTCCCCCAACAGCGTGAACGTTGCGCCCGGCGGTACCCAGACCCTGACGATCACCGTCAATGTGGACTACACCGGTGTGGCTGTGCCCCATGCCAACACCGATCCCACCCGCGGCGCGGGGCCGTATGTTCAGGCAGGGCTTCCCCGCCACTGGCTCTCAGAGACCACTGGCTATGTGGGTTTCACCCCCACCAGCCAAGCAGCAGGCGTCAATCAACCCCTGCGTTTGAATGTCTATGCCACTGGACGGGCAGCATCCAACATGTCTGCACCCGATACGGTCACCGCAACTGGCTTGACCGGAACGGTCAATATCCCCTTAACGGGCACCAGCCTTGATACCGGGGCAAATTATCCGAGCGACATCCTCTCCATGGTCACGGCCCTGCGCCTGATGGGTGAAGACCCGGTGGGCGATACCCTCGTCAACATGCCTATGGGGGATATTCAGTATGTAGGCATAAGCAACGACGCCAACGGGAGCATCACCGGAACCCGTTGGGTATATTTCGGGGTGGCCATGGCGAGTGACTTTGAAGTTCTCCAGCCGACTGCCTCGTACTTTGAGATCTACTTTGACTATAACAATGACGATGTGGTTGATCACTGCATGTACACCATCACCCCAGCGAGTGGCACCACCCGTTACGATGTGTTTGTAACTGCCCTCATGACTAGCGGTGTAACTCCAGCAACTTGCGGCAACAGCGGATCGCTTCAAGCGTTCACCAACGACTGGGACGCTGGCACCCTTGACTCCTATGTGTACTATAACAATGTGGCTGTCTTCCCCGTCCGTCTGAGCGGCGGTGCAGGCACGATGGGCCGCAGCGATGCCAGCCCCAGCTTCCGCTTCCGCATCGTGAGTTACGCGGGCTTTGCCGAAGTGGACTCCTTCCCCGATGCGGGCTGGATAGACTACAATCCCAATCAACCCGTCCTCAACCTGAACAGCGCCGCCGAACTGGACGCAAGCCCACTCTTTGGCCCGCAGTACTTTGATGATCCGACCACGATCATCCCAGTGACCTATGACCTGACCACAGTTACGACCGAAACCCCGGCGATCCTGCTGCTGCACCACCACAATGGAACCGCAGCCACCCGCCCGGAGATCGTGCGCTTTGGGGTCACCGGCACCGGCACGGGTATTCAGGTCACCCATACGGCCACGCCTTCACGGGTGGATGTGTTGGGTTACTTCACCTATACCGTCACGGTGACCAATGAGAGCCTGACAAACACCGCGGATAACGTGGTTCTGACCGATGTTCTGCCCCCGGCCAGTGATGTGACCATCCAGTCGATCCCGGTAAGCTGCTCGGTTGCAGGGCAAACGATCACCTGCCCAGTGGGCACTCTGCCTCCCGGTGGTTCTCAGACCTTCACCTTCCAAGCGCAGGGCATCAGCAACAACACGGTGACCGCCCTTGCTTCGGCCACCACCAGCAGCCTTGACCTTGACCCGACCAACAACACCGACATCCCGGCAACGGTAGAGATCGTGTACGGCACGGGCACGGGCACAGGTACAGGAACTGGCACTGGCACTGGCGCGGGCCCCATCACCCTGCCTGCGACTGGTTACGAACTGCCTGCCAACGCGGCCCCCGCAGTCTTTGTGGTGGGCGCGCTGATCGGGCTGCTCCTCGTCGCGGGTGTGCTGATCGCACGCCGTCGGCGCTGAGCAACTAAGCGTACCGCTTGATCCTTCAATGCCCTTCTGCCTCAAACAGAAGGGTGAAAACAAACCCCCGCTTCTGGTTTCAGAGGCGGGGGTTTTCTTTACCTTTGAGCGAGCTGTTTTGTTTCTAATTCTAGGAGCTTGCGTTTCCACTCAATGCCCCAGTGGTAACCTGCAAGGGTACTTATGGCTTCTGTTCTTCGAGAATCATACAGGATAGAGCAAGGATAGCCCAAGCGTGTTTAACAAACCATCCGCTGCGCGACACGCCAACAAAAAGGGAAGTGATGGTTGCATACCCGCGCAGTTGGCGATGCCGATGGGGGGGAACGGTTACAGCAGCGGTCTGAGCAGCACGATGCGACGTTTACCAATCTGAAAGTGATCAACCCGGCGGAACTCGGGGTGAACTACTTTTTGTTGTTTGTCCGCACAGATCGCAACGATGCTCTGCGGTTGAAGGATTGGCTGTAGGGATTCGAGTAATTGGGGGATTGCCGGATTTGGCGCTTCCAAAGCATCCCCCGTAGTTTGCCAGCCCGAAAGTCTGCCATAGGGAACATCCGTAATCACCAGATCGACTTTATGACCGTTCATCTTCTGCGCGATTTCCATCGGATTGAGCGCGTCAGCTTGGAACAAGGTTGTGCCCATCAAATGCGATTCCTGCCGCCTAATAAGACCAGCTTTCAGGCGATACGCACTTTTGAGCGCTTCCGCATGGGAGTCTTTGCCAAATTGCTTCAACAGCGCTTCAAGGTCACTGATTCGTTGATCAAAGCCCTCAAGCGTTAGCAGCGATAGATTTCGTGCCGCAAGCGTGATGGCGTGGCTGTCAATATCTGATCCCCAAAGGTGAGTTATCCGTGTCCAGTGAAGATAGGCAAGGGTCCCAAGCAGATAAGCGCCGCCACAACACGGATCGTAGAGCCGCACACGATCGGTGAATCCGTCGCGGGCACGGGCATCAAGACAGCGCTGAAAAATCTCACTGGCAAGCCGTATGGGAAAAGGGGGGTGGTTCGGCAAACTCAGCAGAACTTTTCCGGCGGCGAGATCAGAATAGTCTTGGTGCTCGATGGCAAAGCGATAGGGCATCCTACTTGTCCCACGTCCGGGTCTGGTTGAGGTGCAGTTTTTCGATAATTGCCCGTTCAAGATCGATCCCGGTGATGCTCGCCAACTGCAACAGATACAGCCCAACATCCGCTAGTTCTGCTGCCAACGCCGATTTGTCAGCTTCCTGAAGGGTTTCACTCCACTGAAAGAATTCGAGGACTTCGGCACTTTCTATCGCCAGCGAAGCTGATAAATTGCGTGGCGTTTGGGGGTGAATCGAGTCCCCCGCATACCATCCTTTTTCGTTGACAAAGCGGTGCATGAGTTCGGTTAGTTCAGCTAGGGTCATGTTATTCCACTTGTCTCTTGTCTACTTTTTTGCAGTCCTTTACCTAAGGGCGGCATCGACCTCGTCAGGGGTGGGCAAGGGATCAGGTTTCATGATCTCTATTATCCCTTCCTGCTGTCTGAGGTCAAACGGTCTACAGATTGTGGCTGACTTCCAACAAGGCAAGGGAGTTACTTTTGTGTCCTGAATGACCCGTAAACGTATAATTCTCCCTTCCCCAAGCCGGAGAAGGGAGGACATGAGGAAGGGGGGCGTTTTTTGTGGTGTGTACTGTGAGGGGTTTAGCTCTTCTTAGGGCGGTTCCGGGTGAAGGGCAGCACGATCCCTGATTCCGAGCTGCCGCGACCGTCTCCATCAGCTTTAGGGGCGGGTGGTTTGATCTCTCGATCTCCAAGACGGATGATGGGCGTGCCCGATCCGCCGTCGGATTTTTCGCCAAGGGCCTCCGCGGCCGCCTCACGCAGGGCCTGAAGCCGGATCATCACTGGGGAGCCGCCGGGGCCACCCTGTGTGGCCAGTTCGGTCATGAGCACATCAAAAAGCTGAAGCAGGGATGGCCCAAATTCCGGGGCCCGTGCCTTGATCGTTGCCCGCGCCTGCTCTACGTCAGGTACCCGGATCAACTCATTGATCAAGCGGAGGGGGGGCGGAGCACTCTCCTGCATAATGCTCATCACCCGGTCAAACACCTCCTGAAGACGTTGAACCAACTCGCTGTTTTTCTGCTGTTCGGCGTTCTGAAGGTTGGCCGAAAGCACTGCCAAAAAGGTATCGTCAATCCCTTCCAGATTGGCCCGAATGGCCCCATCAAGGTCTTCGCTGTTGACGATTTCTTGCAGGGTCTCAACGGCTTTGGCTGCGATGTTGTGGGCTTGGCGATCCGTCTCCTGAACCAAGGTGGTGAGATTATCCCGAAGGGTGGTCAGGAAGGTTTTTTGTTCCCCTTCTGCGCTCTCAATCTCGCGCCCCAAATCAAGGAAGAACTGATAATCCATCGCTCCCCGAAGCAAACTCACCAGCATCGGTACTCGATCCATGCTGATCTGCGCCTGCTCAATTATGACCTTGGCTAAATCTTCACGGGTGGGGGAATCGCCTAACTCGTTCAACGCCTCTGAGACCTCTTCAAAGACCTTCTCCTGCGCTTCGGCTTCTTCCACCAGATGTTTGCCAGTGGTGGTCAATTCCAGCAGCCGATCCCGCAGATGCAGCACCTGATCGGCTACATCTTGACGTCCGCTGTTCATGGCTGCGTCAGCGGAAGCCAGCAGCATCCCGAAAAAATCCTCATCAAGGTTGGCGTCTTCGGCCTGAGCCAATGCGGCCCATGTTTCAGGGTCGGAATCAAGGAACTTCTCGACCAACCCCAACCGTTCCCGACGCGCTTCAATCATCGCTTTGGTGATGCCATCCCCTTCAAGGATCATCTCCACCATGCCCTGAAGGGTGAGCGCATTCTTGGGCACAAAGAGGTACCCCTTCCGTTCCTCCTGAGGCAGGCTCTGGATAATCGCCTGTGTCATCTGCCCGATCAAGCGCTCCTGCTCATCACGGGGCATTCCTAATTCCATCGGGATGAAGGTGATCAGCAGTTCTTTACGCCCATCGTGATAGAGCAGGGGGGTAGAGAGTCGGAAATCGACCCCACAGGCCGGGCAGCTTGCGACGTTGGTTCGCCCGGAAAGAAAACGCGACTTTGCCTGAGGATCGCGCCCTCCATCAATGATCTGCTCTAAAGAGGTGGCGAAGGGCTGCCCACAATTGGGGCATTTAACCTGAATTTGGGGCATGGCGCGGGAAAACATAGCGATTGAGATTCTCCTCAACTGTGCGATTCGGGAAACTGCCCCTTTTAATCCGAGGGTTTGTGGGGGTGCGCTGAATGGCGCAGATGGGGGCGGACAAGCCTCACAAACTCATTTAAACCGTGAACAACCTGCTCCCTATTATCTACTGGCTGAGGGGGCAACAGTAGGTTTACCCTTATCCCCCCTGCGCCCCCCTTCTCCCGCACGCGGTAGAAGGGGGGCGTCGGATTCTTGAGGGGTAGACCCCTCAAACTCCCCGGTTGGGGGTTGTGGGGGTGTCCCCCACAAAAGATTACCCCCCTCTCCTAGCCGCGAAGCGGCGGTCGGGGGGTGAGGGCTATCATTCTACCCAAAATCTAGTGTCGCTCCCTCAGCTATTATCTACCGGGGAAGGGTAATTCGGAAGGTGGAGCCTTTGTTGGGTTGGCTTTCCACAGTGATACTGCCTCCATGCGCTTCGATCACGGCTTTGCTCAGGTACAGCCCTAAACCTGTGCCCTGAGTCTGTCGGCTGAGCGAATCTTCCACCCGATAAAAGGGATCAAAAATATGATCCTGTTCATCACGGGGAATGCCCACCCCTTGATCGCTGATGGAGAGACTTACGGAGGTCGGCTCAATGCTCCCACTGAGGCGGATTTTGCCCCCACTGGGTGAGTATTTGATGGCATTGTTGATCAAATTATCGATCACCTGACGAAGACGGGCTTCATCACCTTGAATCTCTGGGAAATCTGGGGGGAAATCCACGATCAACGTATGCTTTTTGGTCTGAGTCCGAAAACGCTCCACACTGCGGGCCGCAAGTTGGGTCAGATCAACGGCCTCAATGTGCGCCAGACGCATCCCCTCCGCTTGAAGTTTGGAGGCTGCCAGCAGGTTATCGATCAGCTCACTGAGGCGATCTGTCTCCTCCTCAATGATCTTTAAGCCATTGTTGAGGGTCTGTCGATCCCAGTCGGCATCCTCACGGCGCAGGGTGCTGGCATAACCTTTGATGAGCGCTACAGGGGTCTTCAGTTCGTGCGAGATCACCGAGATGAAGGTGTTTTTGGCTTCCTGAGCGCGCCGCCAATGGGTAATGTCACGCACATTGGCGATGATATTGATCAGGTGCCCTTCCTCGTTGATCAGAGGGGCGTAGGTGATTCCTAAGCTGATTCGAGAACCGTCCGGGCGCACAATATCGCCCTCCACATAGAGCGGATTCAACTGGCGATCACGCCCCCAACCAGTCCGCAGCGCTGCCCCTAAGGACTGCCCTTGATCGATCCGATCCCACACGATCACCGTATCATGCATCCGCCCGATGGTCTCCGCCGGAGTCCAACCAGTGAAGCGCCCCAGCGCCCGGTTAAAGCGGGTGATGCGCTGATCCGGGGCGAGGATCATCACCCCATCAGCGCTGTGATCGAGGATCGCGGCCAACCGTCCCCGCTCCTCACTCACGGTCTGGTAAAGGCGAGCATTCACCACCGCAATGGCGGCTTGATCGGCAAAACTCTGAAGGATCACCTGATCATTGGCACTGGCCTGCCCTGCATAAGTGCGAAAGACGAAGATCACCCCCAAGATTTCCCGACGGATCATCATCGGTAAGGCTACCACCTGCCGCAGCCGAATATCCAGCTTGCGGGCTACCAACCGCATCTTGAGATCAAGTTCGGTCAGATTCAGTCCAGCGTCGGTTTCGTCGGTCAGGTTTTCCAAAAGGGGATCAAAGAGGGCAAACTTATCCGGCTCTACCCCAATGGTAGCCCGCGCCCGGAAGCGGCGGTCAGGTTCTCGAAGCGCGATCAACCCCACCTCGCCAGCAAGCATCGCCAATGAGGCCGTCAGAACCACCCGCAGCACCTCGTCCAGATCAAGCTGGGCCGTGATGGCACGAGTGATCTCCAATAAATAATCGCGCTGTCGAACGCGGAAATCAGGTAGCATCAACATAGCTCAAATTTTAGCATCGGCAAGATGGATCGCCCGAAAATTCTGATATGTTTCTTGCGTGGTGCGCAGAAAATATCAGAAGAGCGCATCCCGATAATCGTTGTCTTGTGAACTTTCTGGATACAATCAGTAACGATCATCGAGTGCTTGCTTAAAGGCTTACTCAAAGTTGTGAGGGCGGATGACCCTCCATCGGGAATGTAATCCTTTCCCTATGGGTAAAATGAAATTCTGGCCCTACAATCTGTGATCAATCAAACCTGTCCATGAGTCACTGAAAAATGGCAAATCGAACCATGCCCAAAGACCTGTACGAAATTCTGGGGGTTCAACGCGAAGCCTCCGCTGATGAGATTAAGCGCGCTTACCGCAAACTGGCCAAGCAGTATCATCCCGATACCAACCCGGAAGCAGGGGATGATGAGAAGTTTAAAGAAGTGAGTGCAGCCTATGCAGTTCTGAGCGATCCCGATAAACGGGCACGTTATGACCGCTATGGGCTGGCGGGGATTGATCCTCAACAGGGCGGCTTTAACGGCGGCTTTGGAGGCTTCACCGATCTGAGTGAGATGTTTGAGGAGCTTTTTGGGGCCTTCACAGGGGGAGGGCGTCGAAGCAGCGCTGGTGGATCGCGCCGTCAACCCCGACCGGGCCGCGATCTGCGTTATGACATGACCCTCACTTTTGAAGAATCGATCTTTGGGGTCGAAAAAGAGATCGAGATCGCCCGCCTCGAAACCTGCGATTCGTGCAATGGGGTAGGCGCAGAACCGGGTACAAGCGCCAAACGCTGCCCCGAATGCAGCGGCTCTGGTGAGGTGCGTCAGGTGCGCCAGACCTTTTTGGGAAGCATGGTCAGTGTCACCACCTGCCCCCGCTGTGGCGGTGATGGGGAGATCGTGGAGACGCCCTGCAAAACCTGTCGGGGCGAGGGCAAGGTACGCAAAACCCGTAAGATCACCGTGAAAGTACCCGGCGGGGTCGATGATTCTACCCGACTGCGGGTGCCCAATGAAGGTGAAGCGGGCGAAAACGGCGGTCCTTCAGGCAGTGTTCAGGTCTTTTTCCGGGTGCAAAAGCACGAGTTCTTTAAGCGCCGCGAGAACGACATCATCCTTGATCTTCAGATCAATGTGGCCCAAGCGGCCTTAGGTGCAGAAGTATCCATCCCCACCGTAGACGGGCCCGAAAAGCTGATCATCGCTGCGGGCACTCAGTCCGGCAAGACCTATACCCTGCGGGGGCATGGCGCGCCGCGTATTCGCTCTGATGGCACTTCGGCAGGCCGGGGTGATCAGATCGTGGTGGTGGAGGTCATCATCCCCAGTCGGCTCACCCCAGAACAGCGCCGTATTTTTGAGGAACTCGGACGCACTTTGGGCACAGAGGTACAACCCTCTAAAGCCGCCAAAGGCTTTTTTGAACGGGTTGCAGAATTCTTCGGTGGGAGTGAATCCCGGTGAAGGGGTTAAACCCCCGCCGCTTCGGGATCGGGTACGCCGCCTTCGCAGCGGCGTTTTTAATGCCCCTGCTGGCGTTGCAAGCACAGGGCAATTTACCTTTGCGCAGCGGGGCATGGCGGGGCGACAGTCTCGCCCTCGCCCTTGGCAGTTTACAAGGGGTTTGTCTTTTTGATCTAAGCCAGAATCCGCCTCAGCAAAGCGCCTACCTTCAAGAGACCCCCTTTGATTCCGGGGGGATCAGCGCCCTTGCATGGAGCAGCGATGGCACCCGGTTGGCGGTGGCCCGTTATGATGGGGTGATCAGCGTTTGGGATCTCCAGACGCAGCGCAGAATTGCCGTCATGCGTGGGCACATTGGCTCTGTGAACGGGGTTGCATTTAGCCCTGATGGCACGCTGCTGGCCAGTGGGGGTGATGATTCGTTGGTGCGTTTGTGGGATGCAGCTACAGGGGCCCTGAATGGCGCTTTACCTAAACACCGCTCCCGCATTCAAGCCATCGCCTTCCAGCCCGACGGCACACAGGTGATCAGCGGCGGGGTTGACAACCTAGCCCTGCTCTGGATCGTGGCCACTGGCGAATCGCGGGCAAATCCTCAACCTCATGGGGGCCCGATCAATGCCTTTGCGCCCAAACCGGATGGGACTCTTTACCTTACGGGCAGCAGTGATACCACGGTGCGGGTTTTTGGCCCCAACGGTGCGCCCCAAAACACGCTGCGTGGCCATAAAACCCCTGTGATCGCTGTGGGCTGGCGGGGTGATCAGGTGATCAGTGCTTCCCTTGATGGTGAGATCATCACATGGGAAGGTGAAACCATCCTCACCCGATCCACACTACGCAATCCGCCGGTACATCTTGTGTTTAGCCCGGAAGGTACTCGCGCTTTGCTCATTGGGATCAGCCGCACTGCCCAGATCATCAGCCTCAGTGAGGGCGCCATCCTGACCGAGATCACCTGTACGGAGCAGCCCTGATCAGAGATACCTGCCCCTTCCGCTCGCCCTCCATTTGAGCGTCCGCTCTTCTGGTCATATCCCCCAATTCGAGGGGGATATGCTTCACGAAGGCATCAATTCAGAGTAAAATGATGAGGGTGTGATGAATTGAACGCACCTGAACCGCGATGATTTACGCAGCATGTAAGGCGATAAGATACGCATGAGTACTCTTGGAGATCGGGCGAAGTTTGTCTGGTTAGCGCTGGTCGGCGTTTTGGTGCTGATCCTCTCCCTTGCGAGTGTTTCTGGCTCTGCGGGCATTAGCCCAGTGGTAGCCTTAGGTCTGGTGATGGCTTACCTCGCCGCGGCATATGTGATGGTGCGCGGGGTTGATCTGAATGCCTTTCGGCGCACCGTTCAGACCACCTCACAGACGGTCAAGATGACCAGCGCTGCACGGCAGGCAACCCAAAAAGCGCGACTGCGCCCCGAATATGGAATGGGCAGCGATCATGCGCTGGTGGATATTGGGATGCTGGTGAACGAAAAGCGTCGGGATGGCCGTTGGGATCGACGTATCGCAGAGGGGGGAATTTCCTACGATGACGGGGCCATCCAGCCTTACATCAAGATTCGGGTCGCCCCTGAAATGGCCGGACGGGTGGCGCTTATTGAATTTGAGTTTTACGACCGTTCGGGCAAACTTCAGTTTACCCAGCGGATGGAAGAATACCTACGCGACGGTGAGAACCTGATCTTGTGTGATCGCCAACTGCCGCTCCGCGACAGCACCGAACGGGGTCGTGCTGGAACGTGGGATTTGCGGGTGAAGGTCGATTCGAGTCTGGTGGGCATTCACGAGTTCAACATGGCTGCTGCCGGGGAAACCCGCACCGCCGCCACGTCTGCCCCCAATATGGCCCGAAGCCGAAATGTGCTGAGCATTGAGGACGAGGAAACGCCAGTCAGTTTGGAAGACCTGCTGCGCGAACAAGCGCGTCGCAGCAAGAGCGCCGAATAAAACCCTATGGATTATCGAACAGTTCGGCAAATCGGGCGGATCGCGCTCATTTTATCCCTCGTAGCGATGATCATCCTCTTGGTGATCAGCATAGTTCAGGGGCAGCCTTTTACCTTAGGGATGTTTATTTTCGTGGGGGGGTGGGGCGCGTGGGTGGTCTTTATGCTGCGCAGTTCCAAACTTTTTAATGCCCCTTTGGACGAAGATAAGCGGGAGTAGATTGAGTCATGAACCGCAGACGGTCTGGCTTTGCAACGCGGTTGATCGTGATGCTCACCTTGCTGTTCACCATCATGATGTTTATCACGATGCGTTCCTTTACCCTCGCACCATTGATGATGTTTTGGGTTCCGGTGGTCATCGCACTCATATTTGTCTTGATGGGTGGTTCGCGCTTACAGCAGCAGCCACCACAGCGAAGGTACAGCGCGGAAGCGCAGCGGCGTCCCCAAAGCGGGCAGATGAACACCACCAGCACATTGTCGCCAAAACAGCTTGCGCTCCGAGCGGTGCGGCGGGCAGGCAATGATCCTGCACAGTGGAAGCTCAGCCTTGATGATATTGGGCTGCTGGCTTATCACGGCGATAAAACCCCGGATATTGCACGTACCCGTCCGGTCTCGAGTGATGTGACTCATATCCGCCCCTACTTGGTGATCGATCTGCCTTATAAACAAGGCAAGGGCACCATCACCTTACGTTTGCTTGACGAGACGGGTGAAAAACGGTTTGAGTCCAAACAGACCTATACCCTCATTCAGGGTCAAAATCTGATCACCACCCGAACGTGGCTGCCCCTTGCTGAGACCCGCAGTGGCGGGCGTTGGTCACTCGAAGCCTTCATCGGGGATATGCCGCTGGCTGTGCACCAGTTTGAGATGCGCCCTGCATATGAAGGTCAGATCAAGGAATTTATGGGGACTGACGGTGAGATCGATCCGTGGCTTGCCCGCGCCGTCAGCGAGCAATCGGTGAGTGAGACTTTATCCTTGGATGAACTGCTGGCCGATCAATACGATGATGCTGAAAGCGCCAGCAGCGCTGCCAGTTTGCGCTGAGCCAAAACTCAGTTTGTATGCCCAAAGGCTATTGAAAAGAGGGACTGATCTATGAGTGCGTGGTGGGGATCGCGGGAAAATGTCTCAGCGCGCTTGCGCATGGAAGTGGAGGCAATGCGTGCCGCCTTCGCCGAGACTTTCCGATTGGTGGTGAAACCCGGACAGCTTTTATACTGGCTTGGCACGGTGGAAATTAACCTAAGAGGTATACCCCAGCGTGAACACAGCCTGAAAATCGTATACCCCGCAAACTACCCGGATCGTCCACCGGAAGCCTATGTGGTTAAGCCGCAAATCTACAGCGAGAAGCATCAATTTGAAGATGGACAGCTCTGCCTGTTTAATCCCAAGGATGGTGAAGGTTATGGCTGGAATCCCTCTCGTTCAACGGCTGTGACCGTCGCGGCGTGGGGCGTACAATGGTTGTACGCTTACTACACATGGCGGGCAACAGGTGACTGGCCCGGCATTGAGGAGCGCGTTAAAGGTTAACCGAGAGGTGAAGTTTCATGTTTCGTAACCTGTTCGGGGTCAACCCGGAACGCCTGCCCCGTGTAACCGTTGCACAGCGGGTGATCGACAAGATCGTGAGCAATGCGCTCATTTATGAGACTGAAACGGGTGAATCCCTTGTGGGGTTCACCCTCGAAAACGAGGATCGGGTCGAACCTGATCTGATCGTGGTAGAGACTATCGCCCCTGATGAAAGCGCCATCCGTTTGGGGGCCATGTTTGAACAGGGCGACGAATGGCAAGAGGCGATCTTTAACTGGTGGGTCGATAATTGGCGTAAGTACGTGGAGCGTGGGATGGACGCGGTGGGAAAACCCATCACCCCCCGCTTCAGCCGGGACATCGCCCATCTGGGGAACTGGCACAAACATCCCGGAACCTTCACCATCCCTTCCGATGGTGATCTCGACACTGCCCTTGATGATCTGGCTGACCCTGAACAAGGGATGCCTGAACTGCTGGTCTTTTTGGCCACTGTCTGGGAAAAACTGCCCCCTATGCCTCCGCCTCAGGACATGGCTGAGACCGAACCCGAAGAAGAGGACGAGGACAAACCGGGCGCTCAGGTTAGCGCCATCAGCCGCCTTGCCAATGCCGTTCAGGGGCTGCGCGGACGGCGTGAGCCTGCCCTAGAGGAGGAAGACGACGATCCCGGCACGGGGGCGTGGGTGGTTGTGCCCATAAGCGATCAGGTCTCGGTGCGGATCGATTTTTGGTACATCAGCCGGCGGATTCGCCGTTTTGTGCGCATTCTGCCCGAAGTGGTACCCAACGAAACCCTCCCGGTTATGCCCCCCATCGGCTGGCATCTGGCAAACCCCGAACGAATGCGGGCTGAACGGGATGGGCTGCGCCGCGAGAAGTTCCCCGTTGACTTTAAGCAATATGATTCTGATGGGGTGCCGCCGATGGAGATCTGCGGCTGGATGTGGCGGCCGCCATCTCCTTATATCCTGTTTTTGGTCACCAGCGCCAATTACCCGGCAGTGATGCCCAAAGTTCGGATCACCCCAGTAAGCGTCCTCAAAGCCTTGGGGGAGGATGAAAACTTGTTTGCACGCCTGTGGGAGGCCTCCTCACCGTTGCCCCCTTCAGGTTATCCAGAGTGGCAGTGGACACCAGAACGCACCCTTGTGGAGCTTGCGCTCTCGGTTGAAGCAAAATTGATAGAAGGGAAAGTGCCATGAGCAGCGCGGCGGATTGGGATCGCGTTGAGAAACTCTTGGGCAAGGAAGCACTCAAGCAGCTTGCCCAGAAAAAAGTAGCAGTGGTGGGGCTTGGTTCGGGCGGGGGGTTTGTGGCCCTCTCCTTAGCCATGAGTGGTGTAGGCAGCTTCATCCTGATCGATGATGATCGGGTAGAACAAACCAATGTCGTGCGCCATGTGGCTGATCTGCGGGATGTAGGCCGTCCTAAGGTTGAGGCCGTGGCCGATCTGATCCGGGCACGCAACCCTCATGCGCAGGTGGAAGCCGTGATCGGCAGGTTGGAGCAGCACACCCATAAGATCGCTGAAGTGGATCTGGTGGTGGTGGGTGTGGATGGCGAATTGGTGAAATACGCGATCAACAATGTGTGCCGTGAAAATGGAGTCACAGCGGTGTACGCGGGCGTTTATGAGCGTGGTGAAGGTGGCGACGTCACCATTATCCGCCCCACCCCAGACAGCCCTTGTTACGCTTGTTGGGCCCGCCAACTGCGACAAGATATTGCCACCGCCAACGCCCGTGAGACCATCGATTCGGGCGAGGGGGATTTGGACTACGGCATGATCGGGCCCGATGGTACAATTGAGGCAGAACCGGGCTTATGGTTACATGTGGTTCGGGTGGCAAGCGCCCAAGCAGATATGGCCCTGAATGAACTGCTGGTCGGTCAGGATATTCACCGCCAGTACCCGGGTAACACGGTGATCATGGCCAATGTGGCCATGGAAATTTTTGAGGGCTTAACCGTAGCGCCTTACAGTGCCCAATGGGTGAATATCCCCCGTGATTCAGAGTGTCTCGTGTGCGGCACCCCAACCAGTGCAGCCCTTTCGCTTCAATCGCTGGCAGGCGATCTGATCGATGATGAAGCGAATGAAGACGAGCAGACCAGCCACAGCGCCAAGGCCTAGCCACACATGGAAAGGTGAATTTGATGAGTGACGATCCCAAAAATACAACGCCCCCGGCTGAAGATCAAGGCGTTACCCCGCCCACCGATGAAGACCGGGTGAGCCGCCTCAGCGGTGAGGCCGCGCCTGATCTTTCGCCGGAGGAGTTCGCCCGCCTTCAGCGTCGGGGTGAAGCCATTGATATTGATTCGCGGGGACGAGTCCGGGTGGATCGCCTCTCGGAAGAGAATCCCGGAGTGAGTCTGCGCAAACGCCGCGCTTGGTATGTCTGAACTGCGTATTTCTCTTGAACAAGTCCGGCGGGCGCTCAGTCTGCCGGATTTTGACCCCGACCCAGCCCGCCAGCGGATGGCCCCTCTCACTCGGGCGATGCGCCGTCCCGATTTGCCCGGTGCGCCCAAATTGGCAGGGGTCTTGGTGCTGCTCTGTGTTGATTCTCACTCCGAAAGGCTTCATCTGGTGCTGATGCGCCGCGCCGAAACCGATGGCGTTCACAGCGGACAGATGAGTTTCCCCGGCGGCCGTCAAGAACCGGGCGAAACTTTTGAACAAACCGCAATCCGCGAGGCCCTAGAGGAAATTGGGGCGAGCCAAGTGGAAATACTGGGCGCACTCGCCCCGCTGTACATCCTGCCCAGTGATTTTGAGGTTCACCCGATTGTGGGTTATGTGCCTTACCGCCCCATTTGGACCCCCCAACCAACGGAAGTGGCGGAGGTGGTTGAAGCACCGCTCGAACTGCTTTTTGATGAGCAGATCAAAGGGAGTGAGATTGCCCAGCGGGGAGAACTGACCTTGAACATCCGTTACTATCTGATCAACGGGAACAAGGTCTGGGGTGCCACTGCGATCATCCTCTCAGAGTTAGAACACCGTCTTCGGGCAGTGCTGCACCTTAACGGTGTCTCCTAGTCCCTCTTTTTGCAGCGCTAATGCACTGGGGAACTGCTCTGGCCAGAGAGAATTTCGCTGATCCGTTTGCTCAGTTCATCGATGCTGATGGGTTTGGCCATCCAGCTATCGGCCCCCATGCTCTTGGCGATATGCGCGACATCTGCATGAGCTGATACCACGAGAACAGGGATGCTCTTGAGTTCTGGTGTGCCCCGCATGAATCGCAAGGTTGTGTCACCAGCCGCATTGGGCATCATCAAATCCATGATGATCAGATCAGGCAGATTGCTCAGGGCGTTTTTGACGCCCTCAAGCCCATCCTCCGCTTCGATCACATCATGCCCAAGTGCATCCAGAAGATCGTGCATCAGTTGACGCATATCGGCGGAGTCTTCAACGATCAATATTTTTGCCATGCACACCGATCCTTCAGATTTCTTGCCGCCAATACTATCATGGGAAACCCCGAATGCAAGCGATTGGTTCCCTCAAACGCCAACTTTTGACTGAACTGTTATGCTCTGGTGCGGTTTTCTAAAGGGTTGATCTGCTACTTGCAGCTTTACCCTCAGCCCGCGTGTAGGAGAATGGGGAAGCTATTTTGAGGATGACCTCTCAAGCTCCCTTCGTAACAGCTCATTTTCAAGGAACCCGCTGTCGCTCAGACCCAACTTCAACAAATGTCGGCAACCGTCGTTTTTTCCATGATTTCCAAAATACGATCTCGAATTTCAGCCAGTACGGTAACTAACTTTTCCTCTTTTTGAATCGGGGTTGCCCGGTAGAAATATTTGCTCACCGATTCGCTTGGGGCAAGCGGGCCATCCAATAAACGTACCACTTCGGCCAGTGTGATCAATTCCGGCTTTTTGGCCAGACGGTAACCACCGTGCTGTCCCTTTTGGCTGATCAACACCTGAGAACGCTTCAGGGTGAGCAGAATCTGTTCTAAAAACTTCGGCGGGATTCCCTGATGCTCCGCAATGGTTTCAACCGGAACATAGGTATCAGGGGTTTGGCGCGCTAAAAAAGCCAGTGCCAGCAGCGCATATTCACTTCGGGTGGTCAATCGCATAAAGGGTATTTCTAACCTGTTTCGTTACGTTATATATGCTACTATTTTAGCATTCGTTTGGGATATTCTTGAAGTTATTCAGGGGAAATTCGGGGAATTGTGACATTCATCACCATCAACCAAGGCTGTTTGAGGGGTGAATCGAGGGACACCTTCCGGTGAGTGTGTTCCTCGACGGTGCGCTGGTAGTGCTGCCCCAAAGCGCTGGCGGCCCTCAAATAACCTCGCTGCGCTTGTTTCGGGGGCGGGTGATCGCCCTTGGGGTATCGCCGCACCGAGGTGAGAAGATTCTCGATCTACAGGGCTTCACCCTTTATCCCGGATTGATCAACGCCCACGATCACCTCGAATTGAATCATTTCCCCCGCACGAAGTTCCAAGAACGTTATGACAACGCTCACCAATGGGGTGAGGCCTTTCTGCCCAAGCTCAATGAAGAACCGTTTTGTTCCCTGCGTGCCCTCCCCCTGCGCGAACGCTGCCGTGTTGGGCTGCTCAAAAATATCCGTTCCGGGGTGACCACAGTGGCTCAGCACAACCCCCTGCACCGTCCCTTGCGCCAGCGCTGCACTGCGCCGCAGGTGATCGGTCGTTATGGTTGGGCCCACTCACTTCACTTCACCCCGCCGGAGACCGTTCAGGCGCACTTCAGGCAAACGCCCCCCAACGCACCCTTTATGATCCACCTTGCTGAAGGCACAGACGAAGTCGCTGCGGGCGAATTATCCCGCTTGCAGGCGTTGGGCTGTTTGGGATCAAACACGATCCTGATTCATGGTGTGGGGTTGAGCCGCGACGATCAGGTACAGACCCTGAAAACAGGTGCGGGCTTGGTGTGGTGCCCTTCCAGTAATCACTTCTTGCTGGGGCAAACGGCCCATGTGGAGGCTTTTTCGGCGGCGGGCACATTGGCGCTTGGCTCCGACAGCCGCTTGACCGCCGATGGTGATCTGCTTGACGAACTGCGGGCCGCCCATGCCACCGCGCAGATCAGCCCGGCCGCCTTGTTTAAGACCGTCACCACGGATGCCGCCAGAATGCTTCGCGTGCCTGATCGGGGCGCACTGCTGCCCGGTTACCGAGCCGACTTTTGGCTGATCGCCGGCCAGCCCACTGATCCCTACCGGAACTTGATCGATCTGTGCCCGGAGGATATTCAATCGGTGTGGATTGGGGGTCAAAAAGTCTATCAGAACCGTGCCTACAGCCCGGTGCATTGAAGCTCAATCCAATTTAGTTTAGAATCCATTCTAAATGGAGAATTAACCCATGACTGCTGTGACCAGAGTCTCAGCGCTGAGTGATAAACTGGCAGCGCTGCGTGCCGATTTTCCCATCCTAAGCCGTGAGATTCGTCCGGGGGTGCCGCTCGTTTATCTGGACAGTGCCGCCACTTCTCAGAAACCCTCAATGGTGATCGACGCTGAATCTGAGTATTACCGTCAGTTTAATGCCAATGTCCATCGTGGGGTGCATACCTTCAGCGAACAGGCTACCAGTGCCTATGAAGGGGCCCGCCGCAAAGTGCGCGACTTCATCGGTGCGGCCCATGTCAACGAAGTGATCTTCACCCGCAACGCAACCGAGGCGATCAATTTGGTGGCTTATGCATGGGGGTTGGCGAACCTCCATGAGGGTGATGAGATCGTCCTTACCGAGATGGAACATCACGCCAATATCGTGCCATGGCAGATCGTGGCCGGGATGAAGGGTGCGAAGGTGAGGTTCATCCCCATCACCCCGGAAGGACGGCTTGATCTGGAGACTTACCCCCGCCTTCTGGAGAGCGGACGGGTGCGCATGGTCGCTTTGGGGCACATCTCCAACGTGTTGGGCACGATCAACCCCGTGTCCCAGATCACCGCGGCCGCTCGTGCGGCGGGTGCACTCACCCTGATCGACGCAGCCCAAAGCGCGCCACATGTACAGCTTGACGTAAAGTCCCTTGGCGCGGACTTTCTGGCCTTGTCGGGACATAAGATGCTCGCCCCCACCGGGATCGGTGTCCTTTACGGCAAGCGTGCGCTTCTTGAAGTCATGCCGCCTTTTTTGGGTGGGGGCAGCATGATCGATAGAGTCACCATGGAAGGCACAACCTTTGCCGGCTTACCGCAGCGTTTTGAGGCCGGAACCCCCAATGTGGGCGGCGCGGTGGGGTTGAGTGCAGCCCTCGATTATCTGCATGGGGTGGGCTTGGAGTCCATTCAGAATCATGAACATGCCCTGATCGCCTATGCGATGGAGAAGCTGGCGGCGATTCCGGGGCTGGTCATGTATGGGCCACCCCCTGCAGAACGGACTGGGTTGGTATCCTTCACCGTGAAGGGTGTTCACCCCCATGATCTGGCCGCGATGCTGGACAATGAGGGAATTGCGGTTCGGGCAGGGCACCACTGCGCCATGCCCCTCCATGATAAATACGGCGTACCAGCCTCGGTGCGCGCCAGTTTTTATCTGTATAACACCTTCGAGGAAGTAGACAAGCTGGTCGAAACCGTTGACAAAGCGCGCCTGTTCTTTGCGCCCCGTGCGAAATAGGCTATGCTAGGGGATGATGGCTCAGATGCGCATGAAAGGGGTCGGTATGCGTAAGTTCGTCTTGCTCATCACTATTTTAGGGTTGTTTGCCCTCAATCTTGTGATCGCCGCGCCCACTCAAGCACAGGATGGAGGGACAACCGCAACCATCCTCGCCCAATATCTCCGAGTCCGCCGTGCCCCCTATGCCGGGGGCGTCATACTGGGAATCCTGCGTCGGGGCGACAAAGTGGTCGTTGTGGGGCGGGATTACATTTCCAGTTGGCTTCAGGTGGAGACACCCTTTGGGGTGGGGTGGGTAAGTGCCCGTTATGTGACCACCAACAAGAGCATCCTCAAACTACCCGTCACTGAAGAAAGTGCGCCCGTGATTGCAGTGGTGCTGGAGGCGACAGCATATATCCGCTCCGGGCCGTTCATCAGCTACCCGATCATCTACACCGCCACCGACGGCGAAGTGATGGACGTGATCGGCTTGCAGCGCCGCAATGAGTGGTTTCAGGTGATCACCCCAGCGGGAGAGATTGGCTGGACCTATTACAAGAATGTGCGTATTCGGGGTGCGTATCAGACCCTCGAAGTGACCGATGATGAAGTCCTGCCTTTTGCCCGTATCAACAATTATCGGGTGCGGGTGCGCACCGCCCCCAACGCCGATGCCCCTATCGTGACGGTGGTCGGTCTGGGTGAGGTGTATGACATCCTCGCCATTGATCCTACGGGCAAGTGGTATCAAATCCGAGGTGAATTTGGGGTCGGCTGGCTCCGGGTTGATCTGGTTAAGTCATACGGATATTTGCCGGGTTAGAGGCTGCCATTACAGGGTAGGTTCTGCACACTTACCCTCATCCCCCTAGGGGTAGGGTGTCAAGAACCCCTCAACCCCCTAGCCCTCTTCTCCCTCGCTATGCGAAGAGAAGGGGGGAATGGTTCTTTGAGGGGGCTTCCCCCTCAAACTGCCCCTTTAGTTAAATACCTACCCTTGTTAGATCCCCCCTTGTCCCGCACGCGGGAGACGGGGGTGAAGACACTTTGAGGGGCTTCCCCCTCAGACTGCCCCTTTTCGACAATTACAGGGCAAATGGCGTAACCGCGTAAGCCCTAGAGATCAGGAATCGGGTACACTTAACTTCACCTTTTATTCTTTTTGCCAGAGAGCTTAGAGACCATGAGCGCCTACACAGAATCGGCCCAATTTTATGACTTGATTTACCAGTGGAAGGATTACCCCAAAGAAGCGGAAACCCTCCTTGAACTGATCGAGTCACTCCGCACGACGCCAGCCCGCACCCTGCTTGATGTGGCTTGCGGTACGGGTGCCCATTTGGTTCACCTTCAGAAACACTTTGAGTGTGTGGGGGTGGATATCTCGGAGGGGCTGCTCGAAGTGGCCCGCAAAAAACTGCCCACGCTCCCTTTTTATGAGGGCGATATGCGCACCTTCAATTTGGAGCGGCGCTTTGATGTGGTCACTTGTCTATTCAGCGCCATCGGTTACATGCAGAACCTCGAAGAGTTACGCACCGCTACGGCCAACATGGCCCGCCATGTAGCCCCCGGTGGGCTGTTGATCATTGAGCCTTGGTTTCATCCGGGGCAGTTTCAGCATGGGGCGCTGCATGGGCGGCTCATGGTTGATCTGCCCGACATCAAAATTGCCCGGATGAACGTGAGTCTCGTTGAGGGCGATCACTCGATCATGGACATGCACCATCTGGTGCTGACCCGTGACGGCGGCAAACACTTTGTGGAGCGGCATGTAATGTCCCTATTTCCCCCGGAGATGTACCTTGAGGCGCTCACGGCGGCAGGGCTTCAGGCGCAGCACGACCCCGAAGGTTTGGGGCGGGGCTTGTTCATTGGCACGGCCAGTTAGCTGATGGTTTTAGCCGGACACGCAACACTGCCCCTTCTGCTTTTGCGTCCGCAGAAGGGGCTGGACCGCACAGACCGTTACTCCAGCCCGATCAGGTAAGGATAAAAAGGCTGGCCCCCATAGACCATCTCGATTCCGAGGTGCGGGAAGCGCTCCGAAAGGCGCTGGTATAGTTCCTCTGCTTCTGTTTCACTCACTGAGTCCCCGTAATAAAAGGTGACCACTTCATGATCATCCGCGATCATAGACTCTAATAAACGCTCCGCGATCAGAGGCAGGGATTTATCAGCAAGGGTTAATTGATCGTCGATTAGCCCGATGAACTGCCCTTGTTCAACCTCAATCTGATCGATCTCTATGGTGCGGGTGGCGCGGGTGATTTCCCCTGAACGCACCCCTTGAGCCGCCGCCGCCATCCCGCTGCTGATGGAAGCGAGGTCACCGTCGGGGTCATATGCGCCGATCAAGGCTGCAATCCCCTGCGGGATGCTGCGGGTGGGAATCACCTGAACTGCGATCCCGGATTCCTGAGCAAGAGCAGCAGCGGCTTGGGCAGTCAGGATCACATTGGGGTTGTTGGGCAGTAAGATCACCCGTGATGCGCCGGTCTCTTGCACTGCCCGAAGCAGTTCGCCCGCGCTGGGGTTCATGGTTTGCCCACCAGCGACCACCCCCGCCGCCCGCTGATCATAAAAGAGACGGCGCAGCCCTTCACCCGGCGTAACCGCGATCACCGCGATTTGATCGGGGCTGACCCGGAAGGGGGTATCATCAACCCGAACCGTGCGCCCCCGAAGGTAATCTTCGGACTGTTCCTGCATGTTTTCGATCACAATATCGCTCACTGTCCCTAGTGAGTACCCATATGCGAGCGCGGTTTGGGGATCGTGAACGTGGACATGCACCTTCACCTCAGTCGAATCGCCAACCACAATAGGCGACTCCCCTAGCCCTGCAATATGCGCCCGAATCCGATCCACGTCCAGTGCCTGACCACGCACCAGATACTGGACGTCGTAACCAAAGCCGCCTTGCGAATGCTCCTCGCTGAGGGCAAAGGCAGCGCGGAGAGTCTCTTCATCAAGTTCGAGGGGGGCACTAAAAGCCTGTGATTCTTCCTCTGATGGCAGGGATTCGGTACCCTTGAGGGCGCGCAGCATCCCTTCAAGAAGGACGACCAATCCCTGCCCTCCGGAATCTACGACACCCGCCTTGCGCAAAATGGGCAGCAGTTCAGGGGTGCGGGCCACGGCCTGACGTCCCCGCTCCACGGCCCGGGTGAGAAGGGTCTGAAGATCGCCATTTTGCCCTACCAACGTTTCCACTTCTTCGGCGATCTCACGGGCAACAGTAAGGATCGTGCCTTCGGTGGGCTTCTGGAAGGTCTGATACGCAAGCCGGGCGGCCTCCCTGAAGGCATAGGCTAAGTGATCCGCCTCAAAAGTGGTCAGGCCCGCAAAAGCCCGCGCAAAACCCCGGAAAAATTGCGAGAGCACCGTGCCTGAGTTGCCCCGTGAGCCGTGCAACGCCCCATTGGCCAACTTCTCCGCGATTATCCCTGCCGACTGAGACGGTTCATTGATGATCGCACTGTAGGCAGCCCGCACCGTAAGAAGCATATTGGTGCCGGTATCGCCATCAGGGACGGGGAATACATTCAGGCGGTTGACGGCTTCGTGGTGGCGCTCCAACCACGTCATGCCTGCACGAATCCAGTTTTTAAAAGCTTGTCCATCAAGGTTAAAAATCGCGGTATCCATCAATCTCACAGTGGGTAACATCTTTGTTGTACCTGACCCCTCGCTCTCAGCCTTGAACTCAAGCGTCTCTCATGGTACGATTGCTCACCAGTTTAGCTCATGAATAAGGTTAATCATCATGGCAGTCTGTGGCAACTGCGGGAAGCGCGCCCGCTCCGGTCAAAACGTGAGTTTCTCCCAACGCAAAACCAAACGTGTCTTTCGGGCCAACCTTCAGAAAGTGAAAGTGTTCGAAAATGATCGTCTGGTCAGCAAAATCCTTTGCACCAAATGCCTCAAAGCAATTGCCAAGGGCTAAGGCACAAGAAGGCGGTTGAATAGACCGCCTTTTTTGTTGCTTGCTGCGTTTCTATAGAGTATTAACCCGCACCAAATCTTTCGGATACGGGAAGACTGGGGGAACAGAACCAGCTCAGGACTTCTTGGGGGGTACTTGAACCCGGGCCGCGACCGCATCTGCAAAACGCTGCGCTGAGGTCGGATCAGTGCGAAGATATAAACACGGTTCAAAAACCTCAAGTTCCATCAATTGAAACTCACCATTGCTGATCACCCCATCCACACGGGCGTAAAGTGGGGGCATATCGAGCGCCCCAACCACCGCTTGTGCTTGTTTAAGCACCGCCGGATCGGCTGAAATCAACTGCATTGTGCCCGCCTGAACCCGAAAGTCGCCGGCAGGCGGTTGTTTGAGCACCGCGTGACTGAAGACTCCATTAAAAAACAGGAACGACCACTCCCCTTCGTGCATCACTTCCGGGCGAAACTGCTGGATGATCACAGCCCGATCCTGAAGAATCTGATCCACCTGCACCTGCGCCGAACCCAGATCGGAGAGACTCACTCGCTGCGTCTGCCATGCGCCCGCGCTCACGGCGGGTTTGATGACCGCTTCGCTCCAGCCTCGGGTTTGCAGCACTGTCCGCAGATCAACGGGCGCGCCCGGATCAACCCATTCGGAAGGGATAACAGTGATGCCTCGCCCCTGAAGTTCACGCAGGTAACGTTTATCCATGTTCCATCGGATCAGATCAACGGGGTTAAGCAGGGTCATCCCCCTTGCCTCAATCTGATCCAACCATGCCCGAAAGGCCTCTGGCTGCTGGTAGTAGTCCCATGTGGAGCGGATGATAATCGCTTCAAAGGACTCCCAATCGACTTTAGGATCATCCCACACCGCGGCCTGAACCTCAATTCCATGCCGACGTAGAGGTTCAAGGGCCGTGAGATCGTCCTCAAAGCCCTGAGGGAATCTTTGACAGGTGAGAAAGGCTATCAGGGTCATGGTTCACCTTTAGTGCTGATTTGGGTTTGGCAGAATGTGTTTATCGGGACATCATTTTCCCTTAAAGGGCCCGTATTGTACACTCGGAATCCGAGGCAAAAGCAGATGAAGGGCGGTTGTGGATGGTGAGCGCACGCCCGCCGCGCTGGTATCCAGCCGCGGCCCTGATCTATGGTGCGATCCTTTTGGGCTGGCTTACCCCGGAGGAAAACGGGGTGGTCAGTGTTAGTTTGTTAGGGGTGGGGGCGTCCCTGTTGATGGGTATTGGGGCCTATCATCGGCTCCCCCAGAGTCTGCGCCACAGCCACTTCGGGCTGCCCTTGTGGGGGGCACTGATCGGGGCCGGATCAACCCTCACCACAATCTTGTTGATGTTCTTGAAGACCGCCCTGCACAGTCACCTGTTCCCTGATTATCCCCTGTTTCTGATGCTTGCGATGCTGGAACGCCTGTCCCCATGGGCGCTCGCAGGGGCGCTGCTTGGGGCGGGTGTATCTCTCCTCAAACGCTCCCTCGCTTGAATCAGCCCCCTATCGCAAACGACTCTGTCGGGCGATTGCATGAATTTTTCCTATCTGGGCACGGACGCACCTCGGTGCGTCCCTACAAAAGACCCGTTTTCGTAGGGACACCGTTCACGGCGTCCGTCTGCCAGCGCCAAATTTTGATGCAATCGCCCTGAACGATTCCGCCCTTGCCCTTCACGGTTTGGGCATTTCCAGATAAAATTCACGGCGCTCTTAAAAACCCACCCAACCAGATAGTTTTTTTACGCACATCCGTGGTGGGTAACCATTGTGGAGGTAACGACGGCTCATGACTCCTCAGATTCTTAAGATTTCTGATCTTGAGCGCACCATGATTTATGGGGTGCTTGGGATCGCCATCGCGGGCATTCTGTACGCGGTGTTTTTGGCGCTCCAGATTCTGCGCGAACCCAAAGGCTCGGCCAAGATGCAGGAAGTCTGGAACGACATCAAAACTGGCGCGAATGCCTATCTGCGCTCCCAGTTTCGGATCATCGCCATCCTGATCGTGGTGATGATGGTGGTGTTATTCCTGAGCGTGTTTGTGATCAAACCGACTCCCTACTCTGTGCAGCAGTTCTGCCCAGAACTGGCCAAAACGGCTGAAGAAGATTACTTAAAAGCAAACCCTGATTCTGCTCGCATTTTGGAAGAAGCAGCCAAAGCCGGTGCCTCTGCGGAGATTCAGACTCAGGCTGCGGGTGTTCGTGGACAACTTGAAGCGTCGATCTCAAAGGTCGCGGATCAGTGCGAGTCGGCTCGGAATAATGTCGCTTTTGGACGTGCTGGCGGCTTTTTGATGGGTGCCTTGTTCTCTGCGATGGTTGGTTTCATCGGGATGAACATGGCGGTGCAGGGTAATGTGCGTGTGGCCGCTGCCGCGGTCGATACCAAACGCGGTTACAAGGACGCGCTCCGTATCGCCTACCGTTCGGGCACCATCACCGGGATGCTTACCGACGGTTTGGGCTTGTTTGGGGGCACCATTATTTTCTTGCTCTTTGGGCTGGCCTCGCCCGATACTCTGCTTGGCTTTGGCTTTGGGGGCACGCTGCTGGCGCTGTTCATGCGCGTCGGTGGGGGCATCTACACCAAAGCCGCCGATGTGGGCGCTGACCTCGTGGGCAAGGTTGAAGCTGGTCTGCCAGAAGATGATCCCCGCAACGCAGCCGTAATCGCCGACTTGGTGGGCGATAACGTGGGTGACTGCGCGGGTATGGCCGCGGACATCTTCGAAAGTTACGAAGTGACCATCGTCTCCGCCCTGATCCTCGGTTTGGCCCTGTCCTTTGCGACCGGTACTGTGATCTGGATTATCTTCCCCTTGGTGGTCCGCGGCATCGGCGTTTTGGCCTCGATCATCGGCACTTACTTTGTCCGTTCCAGCAACGAAGAAAAAGACGCACTGGGCGCGATCTTCCGGGGCTTCCGCATTTCGGCTGCGATCAGTGTGGTCATGTTCATCATCCTCACCCTCGCCTACATGCGTGACCCCGCTGGCAACCTGATCTGGCAGCCGCTGGCCGCCACTGTGATCGGGGTGGCGCTGGCCATCATCATCGAGCGGGTGACGGGTTTCTTCACCGAAACCGAGCGCCTGCCCGTGCGCGATATTGCCCGTAACGCCCAAACGGGCCCCGCAACCGTGATCCTGTCGGGGCTGTCGTGGGGTATGGAATCGAGCGTATGGTCGATTCTGGTGATCGCGGGCAGCATTCTGGGATCACTGCTGGTATTCACCATCGCCCCGCTGCCGGGTGTTGACGCCTTCTCAGCAATCCTTTACGGGGTGGCCATGACCGGGATCGGGATGCTCACCCTCACTGGCAACAATGTCTCCATGGACGCTTTTGGCCCGATCTCTGACAATGCGCAGGGTGTGGCCGAACTGGCTGGCGAGGCTACCGGTGAAGGAGCCAAGACTCTCGAACAGCTTGACGCAGTGGGCAACACCACCAAGGCGATCACCAAAGGGGTGGCCATTGGCTCCGCCGTGATCGCGGCTGTGTCGCTTTTTGGGGCCTTCCTCACCGACACCCGGATCGCCCAATTGGGCAGTGGGGTGGCCATTGATCAGACCCTTTTTGCTAAGGGTATCAATATCGCTGAACCACTGGTGTTCATTGGGATGCTGGTCGGTGGTGGGCTGATCTTCCTGTTCAGTTCACTGCTGATCAACTCAGTCAACCGGGCCGCCTTTGACATGATCAACGTGGTGCGCCGCCAACTGCGCATCCCCGGAATCATGGAAGGCACCAAGAAGCCCGACTACGCCGAATGTGTGAGCGTCTCCACCATGGCCGCGCAGCGTGAACTGATGCCGCTGGGCGCGATGGCCATCTTCATCCCGCTGGTGGTTGGGTTCTTGCTGGGCGCGCCTGCTTTGGGCGGCTTCCTTGCCGGGATCATCCTCACGGGGCAGTTGATGGCCGTGTTTATGTCCAATGCGGGTGGGGCATGGGATAATGCCAAAAAGCACGTGGAACAGGGGCATTACGGGGGCAAGCGATCCGAAGCCCACAAAGCCACTGTGGTGGGTGATACCGTTGGTGATCCCTTCAAGGATACGGCAGGCCCGGCACTCAACCCCATGATCAAAGTGGTGAATCTGGTCTCACTGCTTGCTGCGCCCATCATCGTGACCTACTTTGCCTCGCTGAAGCAGGGTGAACTGAGCGTGGCCCAGATCGTGGTCTTTGTGGTCAGCGCCCTGCTGTTAGGGGTGGTCTTCTGGATCGTGACCCGGGCCAAACATCTGGCCAAGGCCGAAGCCCAGATCATCCCACTGGAACCCAAGACCGCCCACGAAGCCTTAGAGTCTGCATCGTAGGCGCAGCTTAAGGTTCTCTTTCCCCTGCTCTGATGGTATCATCAGGGCAGGGGAGTCTGGTTCAGGTGCTGATCTTCTCTCGGCTGCTGCGTTTTGCCCTGTTAGGGCTGGTGATAGGTATGGGCGTGCTGGCGCTGATCCTCTCAGCGGGTGCGGCCGATCCCCCTCGTGTGGGCATCCTCCGTCAGACACTGGAGCCGGTTTCGGCCTTCTCCCTACCGCTCAAGGGTGAATATCTATCCGATCAAGGAATCTTTTTACCTGCCTCGGCTTATACAGTTGAGATCGGCGCGGTACTGAGTTCAGAGACCGATCCCCTTGTGAGTTGGGGTTTGGTCTTTTTTGATTCGGATGGGCGTGAACTGTGGCGGCTCCTGATCACGGGCGATGCTTATTATCGTCTGCCACCCTTCCAGCCGGACTCAACCTCGTTTTTTCACCTTCGCCCGCCGGGGCAAGAGAACCTGATCCGCCTTGACTTTTGGCCACATGGGGAGAGTGTACTGCGCCTCGATCAGGAGATTGCATGGAAGGGTACTCTGCCACAGGCCACAAAGGCACAGATCATCGTGATCGCAGCCCCTGAAGGGCGCTCCGGTGGGGCCCTTCAGGTGAAATTCGCGGGGGTGTATCACGAGTGCCCTTTACCCGCCTGTCTAGGCTCAGGGAGATGAGGGCTGCATGTAAGCCTTATCAGGTATCCCAGAGCATTATTGTTGGTTATACTTTTCGGGAAGAATATTCAACCTTTTAAGGAACGGCGCTATGGAATTCCATCGTGCAAGTGGTATTTTGCTTCATCCGACCTCACTGCCGGGACGTTATGGAATAGGCGATCTGGGCAGAAACGCCTACCGTTTTGTGGATTACTTAGTTGGTTTAGGGCAGACCTACTGGCAGATACTCCCCCTTGGCCCCACCAGTTTTGGTGATTCGCCCTATCAGACCCTCTCCGCGATGGCCGGTAACCCTAATCTGGTCAGCCTCGACATGCTGGTAGAGGCAGGGTGGCTTACCCCACAGGATGTGATGAGTGTGCCCAATTTCCCCCGGTATCAGGTGGATTATGGGAATGTGATCATCTATCACGACAAGATGCTCAACACCGCTTATCAACGTTTTGCCCAAAACAAGGAGAGCGCAGCCCGAACGCGCTTTGAAGCATGGTGCAAAGCCAACACCGATTGGCTTGACGATTTTGCCCTCTTTGTGGCCCTCAAAGATTCGTATGAGGGGCGTCCATGGACGATGTGGGACAAAAAAGAAGCCCTGCGTGATCCGGCGGCCCTTGCGGCGGCCCGCACCAAACATGCCACCGCTATCGAAAGCCACAAATTCCGTCAGTGGCTCTTTTTTGAGCAGTGGGCACAGCTTAAAGCCTACGCCACCAGCAAGGGGATCAGGTTCATCGGGGACATCCCCATCTTTGTGGCCCACGACAGCAGTGATGTGTGGGCTAACCCACACCTGTTTTACCTAGACAGGGATGGCAATCCCACCGTCGTCGCAGGGGTTCCCCCGGATTATTTCAGCGCCACCGGGCAGCGTTGGGGCAATCCCCTTTACCGCTGGGACGTGATGGACAAGGATAACTATGCGTGGTGGGTGAAGCGCTTCCAGATGACCTATCAGGTGGTTGATATTGCCCGCATCGATCACTTCCGGGGTTTTGAAGCCTACTGGGAAATCCCCGCCACAGAACCCACCGCCGTTGTGGGTAAGTGGGTTCCCGGCCCCAACAAGGCATTTTTTGAGGCAATGAAAAAAGCCCTCAAAGATCTGCCCATCATCGCGGAAGACCTAGGGGTGATCACCCCCGGTGTGGAAGCGCTGCGTGATGGTTTCCATCTGCCCGGCATGAAGGTCTTGCAGTTCGCTTTTGGTTACGATCCGCACGGGGAAAACGCCTTTTTGCCCCACAACTACGTTTACAACTGTGTGGTATACAGCGGCACCCACGACAACAACACCTCTTTGGGGTGGTGGCAAAGTGATGAAGCCAGCGGTGACGCCCGTCGTCATCTTGAAGCCTATCTAGGGCATCCGGTCAAAGAAGCCAATGTTGATCTGATGCGTTTAGGCATGTCCTCCGTGGCCCATACTTTTATTGCCCCGCTGCAAGACGTGTTGGGCTTTGGGGCTGATACCCGCATGAACACCCCCGGCAAACTGGGCGGCAATTGGACATGGCGCTTTGGCGAGGAGTGGTTTGATCATCCAGTGCGGGAGCGTTACGCTACCCTGACCCGCCAGTTTGGGCGCTGGAATCCGCCCCCGGTGCGGGACACCTCTCAGCCCAAAGATTGGGCTGTCAGCCAGAAAGAATAAATCCCTTTCAAGCACACTTCCCCCCTTTGGCCGTTCGGCTGAGGGGGGTTTTCAGGGAATTTTAGGGGCTGCCTCAGTGATGAGGGTCTCCGTGATGCTGTTCCCCGATCAGGCGCAGACGCATCTCGTTGGTGGCGGTGAATCCAAGCTGATTGTACAGATGTCGCCCGTGATCGCTGGCATGTAGGCTCACCAGTTCATAGTTGTGATCTCGACACCACCCCAAAATCTCCTCCATCAAACGGCGTGCAAGTCCCCGCCGCCGGTGTTCAGGTTCTGTGAATACATTCAGCACATAAGGGCGCTGTTCGCTCTGCCCAAGCACATGAGGCACCCATTCCATCAGCCATACCCCTGCGCCCGCCACAATGTGATCATCCGGATCAAGGGCTAACCACGTAAAGTACAACCCAGATTCCATCTTGTGGCGCACCCAGATCGCAAAGCGTCGCCCCATTTCCTCCAACTGGGCCTGATCTGAGTAGCCCATTTCCGCAAACATGCCAATCCGATGACAGACCAGCGTGGGAATGTCCGCCACTGCTGCCATGCGGGTTGTGTATTCAGTCATCAGGAACCTCCTTAAAGACTGTCCCTCCTTGTGAAGGCTTGTGCCCTCATCATACCACTAAAAGAAACTGCACCATGATCACCCCAAAAACGACGGGTCTCCCTAAGGGGGCATCACGGCGAAGGGGGTTGAGGGCAAGTGCATAACACTTAGAGACCGTTTGAAAGGGTGGGATTTATGCAGATTGAACCTATTTACCTTCTATTTATCGAAAGGGACAGTTTGAGGGGGAAGCCCCCTCAAGAACCTTATCCCCCCCTTCTCCAAGCTGGAGACGGGCACCGCGA
>JACSRJ010000246.1 GCA_014879835.1 Anaerolinea sp. | reverse complement strand
ATGAACGAACCCCACATGATGGATGACATGGCGATGGTCTTCAGCGACCGCATCATTCTGGTACAAGCCAATGGAACTGTGGTGGTGGATACTGCGGGTACATTAATCGGCAGTTACTTACAAACTGATGATCTGGCAAAAGGAGCGCCCATCATCGCTAGTGGACAACAAATCGGTACGCTTATCATTACGCCGCTGGATATACCGGCTACCCCGGCGGGCGATTTCCTCAGCGCGGTGAACCGTTCTGCTTTGTTAGCTGGTATTGCGGCTGGCAGCCTTGCGCTCATCCTGGGGTCGGTGCTGTTCGTTCAGATCATTTGTCCTCTCCGCAGGTTGTCCACTGCGGCGCAGGGCATTGCGGCGGGTGATTTGAGTCAGCGCGTTCAGTTAAACGGTCACGATGAAATCAGCCAGGTCGCAGCGACGTTCAACCACATGGCAGAAACCCTGCAACGATTCGCTGCTGAACGCCGCAATATGATCGGTGACATCGCGCACGATCTGCGTACTCCATTGTCCATCATCCAGAGTAACCTCGAAGCTATGCTGGATGGTGTGCTGCCTACGACCCCTGAAGAGCTGACCTCACTGCATCAGGAAACCCTGCACCTCAACCGGCTCATCACCGATCTGCGCACCCTGTCATTGGCGGAGTCCGGGCAGCTTCATTTGCAAAAGCAGACGGTTGAGCTGGGGTCATTGGTCCAACAGGTCTCTGACCGGATGCATCTGAGCGCTCAGGAGAAAAATATTATCCTCGAAACAGATATTGCGTCTGACCTGCCACCGGTTCAAGTCGACCCGGAGCGACTCATGCAGGTGATGACCAACCTGGTCGATAATGCGATTCGCTACAACACGAATGGCAGTCGGGTGATCGTCGCTGTACGCCCCGCGAAAGGACGCATTGAACTCTCGGTGAGTGACAATGGACCAGGTATTCCACCCGAAGATATTCCCCATCTCTTCGAGCGTTTCTGGCGGGCGGAGAAGTCTCGCAATCGGGCGACAGGTGGATCAGGATTGGGACTTGCCATTGTCAAACAACTGATTGAAGCCCATCATGGCGAAGTGCAGGTGGAAAGCCAGACAGGGAGCGGCACACGCTTCACGATTCGCCTTCCCGTTGCTTAAATGTTCATCCATGAGAAACCCCAGCAAACTCCTCGCAGTCCATTTCACTTTGCCCTGCAAGTGGTGCGCAACTTCACAAAAATCTCACATGAGCAGCATAATCAGTACATGAAACGGCTGCATCCTGTAGGTAATGAATGAAACTGGCTACAGGAGAAAATCTCATGACAATCAGAGAGAAATTCCTCGGACTGACGTTGACCCTTATTGTAATTGCTGCAATTGGTATTGGCGCATCGGGCGCGTTGGCGCAGAGTGACGGCAAT
This sequence comes from Anaerolinea sp., assembly GCA_014879835.1. Lineage (GTDB taxonomy): Bacteria > Chloroflexota > Anaerolineae > Aggregatilineales > UBA2796 > UBA2796. The sequence goes on along the minus strand of JACSRJ010000246.1, from coordinate 7,010 downwards.
ACGTCCCCTACCCCGTACCCACCTGGCACACCAGGGTATGGCTGGAACATGCATGGCATGATGGGAGGTAACTGGCAGGGCGATACGACTTGGACAGCGGTTGCGGACGCGCTGGGAATTGATGTGAACACCCTCTTCACGGAGCTGCAATCCGGCAGGACACTTGCTCAAATTGCCGAAGAACGGGATGTCGATGTCCAGACCGTTTACGATGCGACGTTGACAGCGATGACCGATCACATGACTGCGATGGTCGAGGCGGGCTACATTACGCAGGCACAGGCGGACACGCAGCTTACCTGGATGCGCGATAACATAGCCCAGATGCCCATGTTCTCCGCTTCTGGTTTTGGTCCTTGCCCGATGGGTGGAATGATGGACAGCTACGGGCCGGGCATGATGGGAAACGGGATGCACGGCGGGATGATGGGCGGCTACGGATGGAACGGAATGCACGATGGGTGGGATGATGGGCAGCATCATGGCGGCTGGGGTCGGTAATCTCAAACGCGACAACAGGTAATACCAGCAAGGGTGTCAGGGATACTTTGGCACCCTTCTTTCATTTCTTCCTTGTCCTTACTTCACCACACGATCTGATCTCTCCTGCATGACTTTCGGTGCATTTCTCATTGCACAGTACCACACCACCCCGCTGCCTCATACCTGCAAGCAGGTACGGCTACGGGTTTGCTTCTGGCTTGCGCCGCTTCTCTCATAGCAAGCCCGTGCCACCCTTCGGGTGAGCAGCGGCGAACCCCGACGTGGTAAGACCTGTGCAGAAATGCACCTCATATAATGGGTCCAGGTGTTCCCTGAAAAGTCTGAGGCTGAAGTCAAGGATAGTGAAAATGGACTCCAGCGATCAGAATCGGGAGTGCTGGATGGGGATGGACAAAATGCAGTGTGGGAGGTTTGGCTCTCCACGTTGTTAAGAGTGTTGCCCCGTCCCTCTCGTCATCTGGGCGGCTGAGCTAGATGTGGTGTCGCGTTCGTCGATATCCACCGATTTCGCATGAGTGTGCCTGGCGACCGGGATGGGAACCCCTGTTTCAGCAGTGACCATCAACCGCGAAAGGGGACAGCCATGTTGTATATCGGTATTGACATCCACAAACGCAGCCACGAGGTCGTCATTCTGGATGACGGCGGAAAACCGCTTGGAAAATCTTTCAAGATCGGCAACTCGCATGAGGATTTAACCCACCTGTTTGAACGGATTGCGAAAGTGAATCCGATCGGCGAACCGCTGCGCTTTGGTATGGAAGCCACTGGACATTACTGGCTGGCAATTCATAGTCATTTGCGATCTGGCAGACAGGAAGTTGTCATTCTAAATCCGCTGCGAACCCACGCCTACCGCGCTCGCTCCTTGCGTCCAGCGAAGAATGACCGGATCGATGCCCGCTGCATTGCCGAGCTGATCCGCACCGAGGTCAAGAGTGACTACCGACTGGCGGACGAAGACCTGTTGGGACTGCGACAGTTGACCCGCCTGCGCGTCGAACTGGTGGATATGGTATCCGACCAGAAACGACGGTTACTCACCCTGCTCGACCAAACCTTCCCCGAATTCGAGGGCTTGTTCGGCGAGAAATACTGCAAATCAGCGTTGGGGCTGCTGCAAACCTATCCAACTCCCGCTGATATGGTCGCTGCCGGATTGGATGCGCTCACGGAACTATTGGAACAATACAGCTACAAGTATTATGGGCGCGCTAAAGCCGAAGAAATCCTGTGCGCCGCTCAACGCTCATTCGGTGTGCCTTTTGGACAACACGCCAACGGCATCCAGATCAGGTTGCTCGCCGGACAAGTGATCTATCTGGAAGCGCAGCAGAAGGCGCTGGACCGCGACATTGCCAACTGCCTGAAAGCGATCCCCAACTGCCTAACCACCATTAGTGGGATTGGCAATATTCTTGCCGCTGCTTTGCTGGGTGAGATTGGCGATATTCGCCGGTTCCGAAACGCCAAGGCGCTGGTGGCTTATGCTGGGCTGGATCCGAGTGTCATCCAAAGCGGGGAGTTTACAGCGAAAAAAGCCCATCTGTCCAAGCGCGGTTCGACCCATCTGCGTCGAGCGGTGTGGCTGGCAGCATCTGCCGCAACGCGCAATGATTCGGCTTTCCGCGAATTACTGAAGCGCAAGATCGCCGAAGGCAAACCGTATCATGTGGCGCTTGGAGCAGTTGCCAACAAATTACTGCATGTTATTTATGCTGTTTTGAGAGATAACAAACCTTACTATCCACTCAATGTGGCTGCGTCTTCTGTGGCAGCGTAGAGCCTCAGCAGAACAACCATGATCCTGCCCATTCCATCCTTCAGCCTCAGGTCGCTGTTTGCGGTGCGGACGAACTTGCCACCGTAGCACGACGCGGACGCAGGTCCAGCCGCCAGCGGCTGCTGCTCGAATTTTGCTCCGGGCTTGTGCCGCTGCGCTCACCGCAAAATCCGGCAGGGACAAGCCGACCTGCGCCTTCATCGCGTCGTGCTGTTGAGGTGGCGTTCCGCACCTTAACAAAACATCGACTGAACCAGAGGCTGCTACGGGTGGATTGCAAAGCTCACCATGGCGCTGCGGAATATACGCAGCAGAAACCCTAACGAGCAACCAATGGTTGGAAGATGCAACCTCCTCCCTGCAATCCGGCAGGGTATGACCGATGGTCGCAAACTGCGGTGAGAAGAAAAGAAGCCGCGTCGGAAAGACCTCTGAACATTGACTGGAACGCCGCCAGAGGGGTTACCAGTTGGTCACGTTTGGGCCGCAACCGGGCATCATAGAGGAGTTCTGTTCTTTGGATTTCAATAGGGTTGCACTTGACACCCTTATAGCTAGCTTAACAAAAGTACATGCGGGTTATCGATCAGACGGATGCATCGTTAGCCAGGCCGCGTTAGCTCGAAAGGGCGCTGTAAGTTATCCCGGAGCCACTGTGCCCCGACGAACTCGTACAGCTGATCGCGATGTCCCGCAGTACCAACCGCTCTCGATCCTATGATGTGGGACATATCATCTCCATAGGAGATTTAAGATGTGTTTTGCTAAACCACACACAGAACGTCGAGCGCAGATCGTCGCGGATGGAGCAGCGAAAACAAGAAGCTGCTTACCGGAAAGGTCAACGTCTCGTGGTCACAGCTCAACTCGTTTGGGTCGTGCCGGGGCGCATTCGGGCGGCACAACCGCTCCGGGGAACTCTGGTCGCCGCTGGTGGAACTGGCGGCTTTCTTTGAAGAGCGCGGCGCAGTGACCGGACTGTTGCAGGCGATCTCTGAAGCTGCCGAATGGGATGAGCAGGTTAGAGCCTGTTATGCACTAGAGACAGTGAGCGATAGTTTGAACGAAACGCTGCGCCATCAACATGGCAAACGCCAGAAAATGTAAGCCTTTGAGAGTGTCGGGCAGCCGTTCATAATCGCGTGCCAGTCGCCGAAACCGCGCCAGCCAGCCAAAACTGCGCTCGACCACCCACCGGCGTGGCAACAACACAAAGCCGCGTTTGGCTTCGGGTAGTTTGACGACTTCCAGGCGAATACCGTGTTCAGCTGCCGCCTGCTCCGCCGTCTCGCCTGTGTAACCTTGATCGACAAAAGCGACCTCGACCATTTCGCCGGTGACCGTCTGCACATCCTGGGCCAATTGTCCCACCTGAGCGCGATCCTGCTCATCGGCAGGCGTGACATGCAGTGTCAACAACAGCCCCAGGGTATCCACCGCCAGGTGCGTTTTGCTGCCTTTGTGGCGTTTGGCACCATCATAACCCGCTCGTTCACCGCTTTCCGGGCTGGATTGCAGCATCCGGCTGTCGAAAATCGCCCCGGTGGGTTGTGGATTGCGCCCCGCTGCCAGCCGCAGCAGCACCCGCAAATCATGCACCATTGCCTCAAATACACCAGCTTTCAACCAGCGTTGGGTTTGCTGGTAGACGGTGTACCAGGGCGGCAAATCGTTCGGTACCATCCGCCACGAGATGCCGCCCCGTGCCACGTAGCGCAAGCCATTGAATACTTCACGCAACGGATGGTCGCGCTGCGGCGCATCTTCCGTCATCAAGGTCAAGTAGGGCGCGACAAATACCCATTCGTCATCGCTCACATCAGTGGGGTACGGTTTTCTGTTCATCCCGCTATTTTATTCACGCCCTTTTCAAAAGTGCATAACACGCTCTAGTGAAGGCAAAGCGCTGAGTGACCGAGAAGAAGCGGTGCTGCAAGCGTTGGAAGTTATGACCCGCAATCAGACGGAAACCGTCTGGCTAAAAGCGAGGGTTGTTCGTGAGGAAGTTGCCCGACTGTTGGGACAGCCCAGCGAAAAATTCGGCGACGCGCAGTGGATTGGTCACATCCTCAAGCGGCTGCATCTGCTGGACGATGGCCGGCGTAAGCGTACTCCTGAAGGCATGACATATGGGGTTCAGCCTGCTGAGGTGCGCGACATGATGCGCCGCTATGATGTGTCGCCAATTGAAAACGGAATGCGCTGAAAAACCCTACATAACCGTGCAGACCGTACATAGCCTTCGATCTAACGGCCATGTGCGGTCTTGGGAATCATGCTCTCCGTAATTGGATCCGGCAACATTCTCATAATGCAACTTTACGATGATAGACTCCTTGGCCTGCTATTGAAGATTTTGATCGCAAAATGGCGATCCACTACGATTTTCATAGAGAATGCTGCTGGTTATGCAACTCTGATTTGATCAGCGGCGCTTTGCCGTTGGCGGTGCGCGGTATCGCGTCAACATGCTCGACGTGTATCTTGGGGACGACTGCCCATTGTTTGGCAAGCGAGCGACTCATATCTTCGACAAGTTTTGCTTCGTCGTTCGTTGAGTTTGAGCCGCTTAGAAGCACATGCAAGCCATCATTACGATGAATAATCTGCCAGCCGCTGACGGAGATAGTGTCCATCACCTGGTGGAAGAGGTTGGGGTGAACGGCAACCCCCTTCCCATCAGTGGACGAAAAATGCAGTGTGTCCTCCTGCCGCCCCTGGATGCCGTCTACCACGCGAAAGGGCCGACCACAGGTATCCGAAGCATCGGAGAGACGAATGCTATCACCGATTTCGTAGCGGATGAGCGGCTGCGTGTGGTTGAACAGCACCGTCACCAACACTTTGTCCCCGTAAACGCCTGCCGGCACAGGGCGATTGTGTTCATCCACATTCTCGACGATAACCAGATCTTCATAGAGATGCAGCCCCATGTGATGCTCACATTCGGCGGCAATCCCAGCGGTTTCCGTCGCGGCATACTGGTTGAACAGACGCTTGCCCCACGCGGCTTCAACTAACCGTCGTGTTTCATCAGTCAGCACCTCAGAACTGGTGAACACGACCTGCGGAGTGATGTGAAGACGGTTTTCCAACTGCTCCACCGCCAGGATGCGCATCACCGAAGCATAAGCGATGAGCACTTCAGGTTGCCAATAATTGAGCTGCTGAACGATGTGTTCAATCGGTTCTGTCGCCGCTAGGCGCAAGGTGGTGGCCCAAGGGCTGCGGAGCGTTTGGCCGACCAGATAGGACATATGCCACGATGTGACCGAGGAAACGATGGCAATCTTGCGACGGCGTGTCAGGTTAATGCGAACACCCGCCCATTCGTAACCGCGCGTGAAGGATGCCAGCACGGTTGCCCATTCGTGATCATTAAACAAGAAAATTCCGGGACTGCCTGTGCTGCCGGAAGTAGCATTGACCCAGTACTTTCCGAGATAACGCACCTCTGGTGCTTCTTCGTGTTGTTTACGAATGTCCGCCAGGTGAATCTTTGGGTCAGTCACCAGTTCATCGAAACTTGCCATCATGACTTGCTTTGTCAGGACAGGCAGCTCAGACAAGGGTTTATCGAACAGACCTTGATGAAACTGCCGATAAAAAGAGGAATGTTCATAGGCAAACGCTCGTAGTTGAGCAATCTGCTGTCTTTGATAAGACTGAAGTTGTGTGTGTGTCCAGCGCTCGTGGGCGCTCAGCAGGCGCAGTGTGGATAGGAGCCGTAAGACCGTCAACAGATTCATGGCACTTCCTCTCAGGGTAAGATGTTGGTGTCGCAGTCGACAGTGAAATTCACTAGTTTCAGGCCATGCTGGTATATCAGACGTAGAACTACTGGATTTTCTAAGACAGGAATGGTGAAATGCCTGTTATCAAGCAGAACCAAGAAGTAGTAGAGCCGTACACAGCGACGGCTAAAGCAGGAGAAAGTCCGCACAGTTACCCGGTCTTGAAGCTGCCAACCATCTCGTAGGTGTTGAAGCAAGACCTCGGCAGATGTGAATGGTTGAGATGTTGGCGACCAGTGCCGGTAATCATCATCGTATTCAGGCTGAGTCAGGTACTGAGGGAGCGTATCGGTCAAGAACCGAGGTTTGTCCGACGCCGACAGCCGCGTTTGCCGTCCTGCTCTGGACGAGATTTTGCCTTTCAGCCAGTATGAATTCAATGGATTAGGCGTATTTCGCCGCCAATGCTCACTGTTGACAGACTGCATGGCTTTGTCCTCATCACTTTTCGTCTCGACTTGTTACACTGGGATCAAATGCAGTGTGATGCTGCATGGACTGTGTGTTGTCTTGTTCTCGTCTGGCAGCATGTTCGGCCTGTCCACCATGTCCACTATGCAGAAAGAGGTGTGCGAGTGGGCACAGCAGCAGCAGGAAATAGGGTAGGATAACCGAAAGGGACGCTGAGGCCGCGATTATCATCACAAAGAGCGTAGCGGCGATCAGTCCGAAAATTGTCAGACCCATGTGGGATGAGACCCACTGACCCATTGCTGTGTTCTTCAACATCTCCATGACTTATGCTCCAAATATTTGATCTCGATTCCAGCATACTGCTCTGTGTCTCGCTTGAACATCGCTCTTCGGCTTGTAAGCCAGTAGGCAAAATGGCGTATTGCAAGTTACCCCTGACTGAATCGCCGCATACACCCGCCAAATTGCCTACTCTATAGCGCGTCAAAGAGCGCATGTTTAATTCCTGGCTGGGA
>JACSRJ010000232.1 GCA_014879835.1 Anaerolinea sp. | reverse complement strand
CCTGGAGTGGTATCTCAACACCAACTTCTACGGCAATCTCGCTTATGGGGTGGGCACAGCAGCGCAGGTTTACTTCGGCAAGCGGGCGCAGGATTTAAATCTGGGTGAGGCCGCGATGCTGGCCGCGATCCCCCAGAATCCCCAACTGAACCCCATTGACGACTGGATCGCCGCCCGACAGCGGCAAGCGGTGGTGCTGGACAGCATGGTCAGCGCTGGCTACCTGACTACTGATGAGGCCGAAGCCGCTAAATCGCAGGTGATCATCATCCGCCCGCCTACCGAACGTTACGGCATCATCGCCCCCCACTTTGCGCTCTATGCCCGGCGGCAGGCGGAAGAACTGCTTAATGCGCAGGGCTTGGATGGGGCTCGCTTGGTTTTGGGCAATGGCCTAAAAATCTATACCACCCTCGATCTGGACTTGTTTTATCAGACTGAATGTGTGATCCGCGCTCATATAGAGCGAATTGCAGGCGGGAACCCGGCTTCCGCGCCCAATACCGGTGAGGGCAAACCCTGTTTTGCGGCCCAAAATCTACCGGTGCCCCCCAAATTGCAGTTGGGGGTAAGCCGTCAGATCACCAATGCAGCAGCGGTGATCATCGACCCGGTAACTGGGCAGATACGGGCGATGGTAGGCAGCATCGACTACTACAACACCGGCATTCAGGGTAATTTCAACGCCGCGTTGGGGCTGCGCCAGCCCGGATCGGCTTTTAAGCCCTTTGTGTATGTGACCGCTTTTGCGGCGCAGGACAAAACCTACACCCCCGCCACCATGGTGCTGGATGTACCCACCACCTTCAATCAAGGGGGCACCCCTTACACCCCGCGCAACGAAGATGGCACCTTTCATGGGGTGATGAGCATCCGTAAGGCTCTTGCCAATTCCTACAATATCCCGGCGGTTCAGGTAATCCGCGATATAACGGTGGGACAGGTGCTGCGTCGAGCGCGCCAGTTGGGTTTTAACACCCTCACCCGCCCCCTTGACCAATATGGCTTAGCATTGGCCTTGGGCAGCGGTGAAGTGACTCTCGTTGACTTGACTTACGCCTATACCACCTTCGCCAATTTGGGCTTTATGACTGGGACGCCGGTAACCAACCCCCGTCCGGGATTCCGAACCCTCGATCCGGTGGCGGTGCTGCGTATTGAAGACCGCGACGGCAACATCTTGTGGCAGTACAGTGAAGCCGATAAAACCTTCGGCCGTCAAAACATGCTTTCCGATGCCCTTGCCTACCTGATCAACGCAATCCTTTCCGACAATGAAGCCCGCTTGCCCGCTTTTGGGGTCGGTAATGCCCTCGAACTCTCCCGTCCAGCAGCGGTGAAAACAGGCACAACCAACGACGCCCGCGACGCTTGGACTGTCGGTTACACCCCGTCGCTGGTAGCAGGGGTGTGGGTGGGCAACAATGACAATCGCCCGATGGGTGATGATGTCACTGGGGCCCTTGCAGCCGCCCCCATCTGGCACGCGATCATGGAATACACGGCCGCACGGGACAGTCATCCGGCGGTAGGCTGGCAGCGCCCGGAGAGCATTATTGAAGCCTCCGTGTGTCAAGACAGCGGCCTTTTGCCGACCCCAGATTGCCCCCGAGTGAAGGAACTGTTCTACACTGATCCGGTCACAGGCAGCAGCACCCTGCCCACTCAGCAGGATATTTATTGGAAGCGCTATCGAATCAACGTCCGAAACGGCTTGTTGGCAACGGCCATCACCCCGCCGGAACTGGTCACCGAACAGGTCTTTTTTGATTACCCCCCTGAGGCCCTCGAATGGGCACAAGAGAACGGGATGCCCACCGCGCCCACCGAGTATGACGCAGGCGGTTCACGGGTGGATTCTGGCGCTGGGGAAATTACCACCCCGGCAGGCTTGGCCCGGGTGCGTGGTTTGGTGGAAATTCGGGGAGTGTTGGTCGATGCCTTGGTCGCCGGATATGTACTGGAGTTCGGTGTAGGGATCAACCCGCAAAAGTGGTTCCCCATCGGCGGTGGCGATCCCATTGGGCGCGGTGAAGATGTGCTTTTGGGCAAATGGGACACCACCAATTTAACCGGACTCTATACCCTGCGTCTGGGGGTGACCCTCAAAGACCAGACTTTCCAGCCCCGCACCTTACAAATTACGGTGGATAATCATGCGCCCACGGTGAACATCCTCTCGCCTCTGCCCAATGCGGAGATTGACGCCACCAACAGTGTGGTCACGATCAATGCCGATGTGATCGATGATATTGAGGTGGCGCGGGTCGAGTTTTACTGGAACGATCAGCTTCTCAGCAGCGTTGAGGAGGCTCCCTACAGTGCCGCATGGCGGATCGTCAAGTTGGGGGCACAGCAGTTCAGTGTAATCGCTTATGATGCTGCGGGCAACACGACTCGCAGCCCGATCATTGAGGTGATTATCAAGTAGAGTTTACAGGGTTGTTCTCAGAGATCGAAGTGTTTTTGGAGGCTTTACCCTCCGTACACCCGGAGGGATATTTCCTAGAGCCTCAGTAATCGTTCGATCTTTTGAGCAATTGTTGGAGATACCAATCAACCCGATTCTCTGCCAGAATCGAGTGGGTTGTGGTGCTGTGGGGAATTAACCGAACTATGTTTCCCTTGCTGTGTTTAAGGCTGCGTCTCAACTCTGAGCCCCACTACTGTCTTTTTTCAAAAAGCCCAGTATGAGCCGGTTTACGTCCTCCGGCATACTTTGCTGGACAAAGTGACCTGCACCCGGCACTTCCACCAGATCACAGGAATCGCAGACTTTCACGGATTCTTCAGCGGTCTTTTTGTCTAAAAAGGGATCGGGCGCACCCCAGATCAAGCGAGTTGGCACGCGGATATGGGTGTCACGGGCAGTCACCTTACCGATTTCACGCACCAGTGCTCGGTACCAACTGATGCCTGCACTGAGCGCGCCGGGTTGTGCCCATGCCTCTCGGAAGTAAACCCGCTCCTCTTTAGTGGTGCTGGACTTCAGGGAACTGGCGAGGGTCGCGTAGTTGTTTCGGCTGAGGGCGCCTTCTGGTATTCCCGGAAGCTGAAAAAAGAACACATACCAGCTTTTGAATAGCTGAGGTAAATGAGGCGAACGCAGCACCCGAACCATCGCGGCTGGATGCGGACAGTTGCACACGATAAGACGTTCCACCACTTCAGGGTAAAAAGCGGCGGTAAGCCAAGCGACATTACCACCCCAATCGTGACCCACCACAACGGCTTTTTCATACCCAAGGGACTTGATCAGCGCAGCGATGTCCGCAGTCAAGGTAAAGACGCTGTAGGGCGGCTTTTTATCGGTCAGGTTATACCCTCGCTGATCCGGCGCGGCCACTCGGTAGCCTGAGGCAGCCAACGCCTTTATTTGGTAACGCCATGAGTACCAAAACTCTGGAAACCCATGCAGCAGCACAACCAAGGGTGCGCCCGGCTCACCTTCCAGTGCAAGGTGCATCTGGAGATCGCCAACCTGAAGGTACTGCGTATGAAATTCTGAGGGATGGAGGATGGTTTTAGACATGGCTCACCTATGATCAGAATCACCACCTCTTTATCCCTGTTTTCAGGGCATAAGGAGGTGGGAGAGAGGTTAGTGTTTCTGGATGCCGAAGGTCACCGTCTCACCGTCAAACTCAAAGGTCTCAACCCGATCTCCGGCAGGGGCTTCAACAGCGCTAAATTCATCCGCCTGAACCTCTGACCGGATGTAATCTCCATGGGTGCGCATCGCTAAGCCCAGTCGTTCGCTCACCTTGTAACTCACCTTGATATGATCGCTCAGGGCGTAATCGGCGTCACGGCGCATCGTATTGAGTCGTCGCACCACTTCCCGCGCCAACCCTTCAAGGATCAACGGCTCCGTGAGTGCCGTTTGGAGTGCCGCTACATACCCGTTTTCCTCTGCAACCGTGAAACCTTCAGCGGCACGGCGCAGCACTTCAACTTCTTCGGGCGTGACCTCAACGGACTCGCCATTGATAGCAACGTTCAGATTTTTGCCGGCAAGGAGAGTCTTTGCCCACGTCGCCACCTGACCCTGATCGCTTTCGCGCAGGGTCTTTTGCACCACTGGGAACAGTTTCCCCAAGCGTTTGCCTAACTTCGCCGGCAGGGGGTTGAGGTTATAGCTGATCATCGCGCCAGCAGAGGCTTCATCCAGCACCGTCACGGACTTGACGTTCAATTCCTCACCAACGGTATAAGCCAGTTTGCGTAGGGCGGCAGCTTCCGTATTGGAGCGCACCGCAAAGGATGCCCCTGCTAACGGTTGGCGCACCTTGAGGTTCACACTGTTACGGGCCGCATGACCGAGGCTCACCAGCCGTTTGATCAAGCGCATCTCGTCCAGCAGCGCCTGATCAATCAGGCCTTCGTCGGGCTTCACCCAGAAGGTTAGGTGAACACTGTCCGGCGCAGTGGGATCCAGTGCAGTCACCAGATCGCGGTAAAGGGACTCGCTCAGGAAGGGCATGGCTGGGGCAAGCAGTTTTGCGACCGTGACCAAACATTCATACAGAGTCTGATATGCAGCCAGCTTGCTGGTATCCTTCTCCGATGCCCAGAAACGGCGGCGTGATCGGCGCAAGTACCAGTTGCTCAGATCGTCCACAAATTCCTGAACCGGGCGGGTACAGCCAGTCACATCATAGTCTTCATAGGCAGCAGTGACATTTTTGACCAAGACCTGAAGTTCGGCCAGCACCCACCGATCCAGTTCATCGCGCTGGGACACTGGTACGGGGTTACGCAGGATTTCGCGTACATCCTCAAAATCAAGGTTGGCGTAGGTGGTGAAGAAGCTGTAGGTGTTCCACAGGGTCAGATAAAAGCCGCTGATCACTTCCTCCACCAGTTTGCCGGAGAAGCGGCGGCTGTCACCGGGCGGCGCAGAGGTATACATATACCAGCGGGCCGCATCCGCGCCCTGTTTTTTCATGATCGACCATGGGTCCACCACATTGCCTTTGCTCTTGGACATCTTTTTGCCGTTTTCATCAAGGATGTGCCCCAAACAGATCACATTCTTGAAGCTCACGCTGTTCATGAGCAAACTGGAGATCGCGTGTAGACTGTAAAACCAACCTCTGGTCTGGTCGATTGCTTCACAGATGTAATCGGCCGGGAACTGATCCTCAAAGAGTTTGTTGTTTTCGGCGCTCTGGTGCGGATACCCCCACTGGGCATAGGGCATCGCCCCGGAGTCGAACCATACGTCGATCAGTTCGGGTACACGGCGCATCATGGGCTGAACCCCATTCCGTGGTTCACACATCGGGCAAGGCCAAGTAACCTCGTCCACATAGGGACGGTGTAGGTCAAGGTCGCTCAGATCGCGTCCGGCCTTTTCACTCAGTTCTTTGGCACTGCCCACACATTCCGTATGTCCACATTCCGGGTTTTCGCACTTCCAGACTGGGAGCGGCGTACCCCAGTAGCGTTCGCGCCCTAAGGCCCAGTCACGGTTTCCCGCCAACCACATCCCAAAGCGCCCATCCTTGATGTGATCGGGAACCCACTTGATGGTGTTGTTCAGATCCACCATTGGTTGGCGGAATTGGGTAGTACGGACATACCACGTCTCACGGGCGTAGTAAAGCAGCGGCGTCTTGCAGCGCCAGCAGAACGGGTAGGTGTGGCGGTACTGGGTGTTGTGGTACAGCAGTTTCCGATCCCGCAAATTCCGCGTGATAAGCGGATCAGCGTCCTTGACCCACATGCCCGCCCAGTCAGTTACCTCAGGGATAAACCTCCCATCCGGTTTGACCGTCATCAGGGTAGGTAGTCCATGCGCCCGTCCCGTCTCCATGTCATCCGCGCCAAAGGCCGGGGCCATGTGTACGATCCCAGAGCCATCCTCAACACTCACAAAGTGACTGCCATCCACCACATAGGCGTAATCAACCTCTACGGGCAAGAACTGGAACAACGGTTCATAATGTTTGCCCAGCAGGTCAGCGCCCTTCATTTTACGCACGACGGTGTAGGTTTCCGGTTTGCGCAGGGCCTTGGAGAGCAGCGCTTCGGCAAGGATCAAGCGCTCCGTCTCACCCTCCGCGCCATACTGGGCGGGGACTTCCACCATCACATAGTCAAGATCACGTCCCACCGCAAGAGCCACATTTCCCGGCAGTGTCCAAGGGGTCGTCGTCCACACCAAAAACGAGGTGTTAGGCTCATCCACCAGTGGGAAGCGCACAAAGACGCTGGGATCGTCCACTTCTTCGTAGGTATCTGAGATTTCGTGACTGCTCAAGGGTGTGCCGCAGCGGGCGCAGTAGGGCACGATCTTGTAGTCCTGAAAGAGCAGGTCTTTGTCGAAGAACTGCTTCAGAATCCACCACACCGACTCGATGTAGTGGTTTTTGAAGGTGATGTAGGCATCTTCAAGCGAGACCCAAAAGCCCATCCGTTCGGTGAGCGCCTCCCAATCTTCAAGGTAACGCAGCACACTCTCACGGCACTTCTTATTAAATGCCGCAATCCCGTATGCCTCGATCTCGTGTTTGTGATTCAGCCCCAGTTCTTTCTCGACCTCGATTTCGACGGGCAGACCGTGCGTATCCCAACCACCTTTACGCAGCACGTAAGCGCCGTTCATGGTATGGTAGCGGGGGAATAGGTCTTTGAAGGCACGGGCCATCACGTGATGAATCCCCGGTCGCCCGTTGGCAGTGGGGGGGCCTTCATAAAACACGTAACGTTTGCCCTGTTCACGTTCCTTCATGGTGCGCTGGAAGATCGACTTCTCGCGCCAGAAGGTGAGCTGATCTTGTTCTAGAGCTTGGATGTCCACACGGGACGAGACGGGTTTGAACTTCATGGCTTGATAATGCCCCTACTCGAACAACTTCTTGACTTCTACGTTGAAACCCGGCAGGATGCTGCCCCATTTAGGGTTTCTTCCAGACCGAGGGTGCGCCCTTCCTGTGGGTTGGTATGAACTGTCACCCGTTTGCGTTCTGGGTCAACGATCCATACTGCCCGCACCCCATTGGTGAGGTAACTTTCCACTTTGGTTTGAATGGCCGAATATCGATCTGTGGGTGAGATCACCTCCACCACCAATTCGGGCACAATCAGCAGCGGTTTCTCGCGCCAGTCCGCATGTGCCGCTTGATAGGCTGCCCATCGGGCCGCACTCAAAAACAAAACATCCGGCGTGCATGAACCTCTGATCCAGTTCTCATCATATGCGAGGACAAATGCCATCTCATATATGATAAGTCCCAGTTGATTGGCGTTCACAAATGCCTACATCAGATCATACAGTTCGCTGGAACTGGTGCCCTGCTACAAGCGGACTCAACGCCACCAACCGCCCCATTGATCAATTCGAAGGACTGCTGATCATAGGCCTCGATGAATACCGCTAGGGACATCCCGGTTTGTACCTTCAGTGCATCGACCATCGCTGATCCCTCCGCAGTTCTAGTTGGCCACCTCACGGGTGATGCGGACGTGTGTTGTACCCCCTTGGGTATACCCTCCTCCAATACGGACCGTCCAAGTAACCCGGTAGAAAGGCCCAATGCTGGTGGTGCCTTGACACACCGCAACCGGATAAGACGATCCATCGCGGGGTTGGGTACCCCAGTTAGGATTCATTTTGCAAGCTGAATCAAGATCATATTCGCAGCCCCCAACCCGCTCCTGATAGAAGGTCACGGCCTGACAAGCGGGCAGACTCATCCCATAAAGCCATTCATCATGCCCGGCCCCCGCCGATTCAGCCGGCTTCAGCAGCACCGCATCTTCTACGGGGAGCGGCGGATCCGGCGGAAAAACGAGGGCACTCAGCACCGGGCATACCCGCGCCCCCACCAGCACTGCGACGAGGAATACCACCCCCAAGGTCACCAGTGGTAACCAAACTGGGAGACCCTTTCGATCTTCAAGGGGTGCAGCGGGTGATGGCTCACTCAACGCGATTCCCCCACTCGCGCTCCACGAGAATACGGGTACTTTGGGTGGCAGAATCGTAGCTAATCGAGATTTTTAAGGTTTGGGCGATGTCATCCTGTGAGTTATCCACGATGCAGCGCGCAAAAAACTTTCCCGGTTCTTCAGAAGGCGGATCGGATGTGTAGATTTTTTTGCAACCGCTGCTCTCATCCGCACCCAAACGCAGGCGGTAAAAGTCATAAACGTTCTGTACCCCTGCGGTCGTCTCAAACATGTACGAATCGGAGTTCGGGTAGCGGGCTTCTTCCAGCCGCGCCGCGCCGGGAAACTCGTCAAAAGCGATGGGTGAATTGCGTGAAGAACGCATCGCCCCAAGCCATGCAGAGGCAATCACCCCTATCAGCACTGCCCCTACCACTGCCACAATCAACAGGCGGAGCATCCACGAACGGGATGCGGGTTTGCCGGGCGTCGGTTTGACTTCAGCAGCTTCCGGCACATTCTGTGCGGCGTCGGTCATCGGTTGACCCTCCTTTACCCAACTTTTAACGAGTCTAGGGTGAGTTTACCCTCTGCTAAACCTTCTGCCAGTTCTACATCGGCGGTTAATACTTCGCGCAGGACGGCCGCTTCTTCGCTCTCGAAGATTTGGCGCCATTCGCGCAGACCGCCTTTCTCATGTTTAAGCCGTTCCAGCGCTTCATCGGCGCCTGCCGTATCGTTGAGGTGATGGCACGCCCGCGCTGTCCATAGGTAGGCCAACATCCGATGGCGACTGTCCGGGATACCCGCTTCCAACGCCTGCTTAAGGTGAACCACCACTTCCGACCAGTGCCCTAAACGATCCTCAATCATGCCTAAATTGTAGGCCGGAACCCACTGATTAGGCTCCATCTCTAGGGCTTTATGGGCATACTGCATCGCACCTTCAAAATCCCCGGTTTGAAGCAGCACCTCTGCTAAGCCGTTGTACCCTACCCCAGATTGGGGTGAGAGGGCGATCACCCGTTCGTAATCACTCTTGGCCCGTTTGACTTTGCCTGAAAGCCGGAACAACTCCGCCCGAAAGCGGTAATGATCAGCCTGATCGGATTCCGCCTTGATCAAATCGGTCATCACTTCAATGGCCTGATCATACTCACCTTTGCGCAGGTGTTTGATGGCGCTCTGATACTCGCGCCGCACCCGTGAGCGCAAGGTGATTGAACCGATCACCATCCAACCGCCAGCCACAAAAAACATCAGGACGGTGATCGAAGGAAACAGCAGCCCGATCACCAAGGCAGCTACTGCGGGCACCATAAGGTACATCACTTGACGGCGATCTTGGGGTGCAAATCGGGTAATCACCGTGATAGCTGCACCGATCAGGAATCCTGCTGCGAGGACGGACTGCACTGCTGCCACCCACTCCGGGGCAGGGTGCACTGCATTCAGCATTAGGCTGCCCAGTCCAGTTACCGCCAGCAGGAAAAACAGGAAACGGGTGCGCCCCACTCCTAACCACGTTATAAACTGGTTGATGCCGCTCCACATACGTTTGAACATCTTCAGTCCAACCTTAGCCACATCTGTTCACTGATCTTGCCTGCGCCCACAGCGCGCCAGAAGGCTTGTGCAACCGGGTGCGCTAAGGGGACACGGGCTTCAAGACTCGTCACACCTTGTGCCTTAAACCACTTTTGAAGGGTATCTAGCAGGATGCGCCCCAAGCCGCCCCGTTTGGCGTGAAAATCCACCGCTAACTCACTCACCACCCCAATTCGCTCAGGTACAAAACCGGGGCGTGCAGCTTCGATCTGCCCTACGATGTAGGCAATCGGGTTTTGGTCAATTACTGCTACAAAGACCGCGACTTCTGATCGTTGAAGCCATGCCTCAGCAGCCTTCTCCCAGACCTGCTCAGCGTCAGGGGCAAGGCGCTGCCGAGGATCAAGTTTGACCAACTGGATCGCGGCTTCACTCCACATAGCGCGCATTCGTCCTAAATCTGCTGGTTTGGCGGGTCTCACCACCAAATCATTTGCTCCGCTCAAAATCCTACACTCCGCGTGGTTAATGTGTATTGGTGTCCAAAATAAAAATGCCCTCGTCCGGCAAGGACGAGAGCATTTGATCATCAGTCTCCCGTGGTTCCACCCCGCTTCCTGCCGATGTTCATCGATGTGCCCATCGGAGGCGCTTTGTCCGCATAACGGGCGGGGCCGGCAGCGCTTAGTGGCGAGTCGAACCCGCGTTCAGCGTGCAGCATCAGGAAGGATGTTCAAAGGCGCTCCCGACCCGGCTTTCACCATACCCGGATTCTCTGTACGCTGCGCGCCGATTACTCGTTTCCGTCGTCGCTGTTGAGGTATATACAATGTAGCTACAGGATAGCACACGGAGCGTAAGACGGTCAAGATCAGGAATTGTCTAAACTTTTATCAAGAAGTTCATCATTTCCGTTTAGGAGCAAACCTACCATCCATAAAAAATGCGCATAAGGAAGAATTGATGCGCGATTGCGTGGACTTACCCGATCCAAAATACCCGGCGCTGCCCTAACCTTAAAGTGATCCTCGGTTAACTTTAGGTTACAATTTGGACTGTACCCTAATCCACGACCTGTACAAGGGCCGCATAGGATGACCGATACCACAACCAAGGGCGGCACTGCCTCCCATTCCCTTTTGCAGCGCTTGCAGGCGATCTTGAATCAGCTTGTGGAGCCTGCCCGTGCCCTTACTGACAGCAGTAAGCGAGAACAGTCTCGGTTCTTGTCGGTATTTCTTCTGACCATCATCGTCATTTCGTTGGGACTCAGCATTGCCAGCTATTTAACGAGTGCGGATAAGGCACTGGATGCTTTTTCGGTCTTTGTGTTGGCGGCCATCGGAATCCTTGTTGGGTTGTATATCCTCAATCGGACTGGGCACTATCAGATCGCTGCTGTCTGCACCATCTTGATGATCTCACTTTTGATCACCATTGCCAGCCTACCCTATGACGAACCCGGCTACCTCACCACCGCCAACTTCTTTGTTTTGACTGTTCTTCTAGGAGCATCTCTCCTGCCCTTGAGATATGTGGTGATTTTGGTGATCATTCAAGAGATAATCGCCGCAGTCCTTACATGGTATACCCTTCAACTCTCTGGGGAACCGCTCAGTCAGTTCTTCAGCCCTGCCAGCCCTTTTGGTTTTACTCTGATTATCTCGATCCTGATCCTCATTGTGATCGATCAACGCAATCAAATTGAAGCCATGCGCAGCGCTGAACTGCTTGAAAGCGAGAGTCGCTACCGAACCCTCGTGGAAATGTCGCCAGATGCAATCGTTCTTGCCCATGAGGATCGTTTGATCTATTTGAACCCTGCCGCTGAAAAGATGCTGGGGTTAAATGTCGCAGACGCACAGGGCATCCGGCCGGCCGATCTGGTTCACCCTGAGGACCGCGAAGTTGCCCATAACATCATCCGCAACAATATCCGCGAACAAGTGCCCATGCGGGAGCGTCTGGTGCTGCCCAACAAGACGATCATTGAAGTGGAGGCTTTAGGCGCACCTGTCAGGGTCGGTGGTAAAGTGATGCGGCAGACCGTCCTACGTGACATTCGGGAGCGGTTGGTGGCAGAGCAGCAGACCCTTGAACTGGCGGTTGAACGGGCCCGAATGCGAATGTTGGAGATGTTCATCAGTGATACCTCTCACGATCTGCGCACGCCGATCACGGCTCTCACCACCTCTGCCTATGTGATCCAGCAGTACCTGATTCAATTGTTAGAACGACTCAGCGGACTCTCACCCGCACCAGAAGGGGTTGAATCCCTGACCGAGGTGCTGAAAGATCGGATCGAGGGGCTGCGGGGTAATGCGGATCGGCTCACCCAATTGCTCAATGTGATGCTTGATATGGTGAGGCTTGATCAACACGCATCCTACAAATTTCAGCCAACTGATTTGAATCTGTTTGGGCATGATATGTTCATCAAATTTGAAGAAGAAAGCCGGCGCAAGGGATGTGATCTCATCTTTATACCCTCACCGCAGCCAGTGGTTGCTTCTGTGGACAGTCACGAATTTGGGCGAGTCGCACAGAATTTGGTGGAAAATGCGGTGCGTTATTCACTGCCCAACGGAAAAATCACCCTCCGCACCTTCCTCCGAGAGGATCACGTGGTGTTTGAGGTCTCCGACACAGGCTTAGGGATCAGCGAAGAAGACCTGCCCTATATTTTTGACCGATTCTTTCGAGCGGATAAAGCGCGTGCTTCTCATACCGGTGGAAGCGGTCTAGGGCTGGCCATCGTTAAGAAGATCGTCGATGTGCATGGGGGCAAGATCGAGGTGGAAAGCGCTGCGGGAAAAGGCAGTACTTTTCGGGTGATCCTGCCCGCACTCACTTCTTAAGGCGTTTGGGGCTGGCCGCGCTTGTGGCGAGGATCGAACGATCAGACGACCACGGCGCGTAGGGTGCCATCGTAAGCCGGGCTAGGGCTAACAGCACCGTATCATAGTTCACCCGCCAACCCGCAAAATCCCGCCATGCTTGATCGCGGTCAGGCTTTAATTCGACCCCCAATGCCTCTAGTTCAGCGCAGACCTCATCAAACTCAGATCGGCTGACGCTGATCGGGTCATCTGGCTGCGGATCAGGGTTATAAGGGATGCTGAAGTAATCGGCAATATGTCGCAGAGCCAAGAATCCCGCACGAATGCAGATTTGAGCCTCGACATCTCTCGGAATGTTCAGCACCGAGACAGTAAATGAGGCGCTGTCAAGGACTGCCCCGGCAGCCGTTATCCATGAACGATCCCCGCGAGGTGAGCGAAAAAAGACCAGTGCAACCAGAGAAGTATGGGTTTCGTCAATCTCCGCAAACCACTGTTCCCATGTGCTCCAGATTTCGCCCATTCGATCAAGCCGGCCCAAACGATGAAAGCGCTCCACCATAGTCGCCACAAAAGGCGGCGTTCCAGCGCGTACTTCGAGCATTGCCACCGCAGTTTCACGACGGGAGAAGGCGCTGTAAATGGTGGGGAGGTAAGAGATCAGCAGGGCCGTTAAGACCAACCCGATCACTGCTTCTAAAAACTCTAGAGCGCGAATCGCAGGGAATTCCGAGGTGGCAAACCCCAAGGTTGTGATCGAGGAGCCACTTAGGGAAAATGCCGTCACCAAATCCGCCGATCCAAGAGACCAATAGATCAGGGCAAAACCAATCAAGACGGTGGTGATCCACACTGTAGGGAGCAGCAGCAGTGCAATGGGCGCAAACAAAGCCATCAATTTGTCGCGTCCCTCGTAGCTGTCAATCCTGCGAAGGCGCATGATCAAGCGAAAAAGCGCAGAAGTTGCCCGAAAGGTGGTGCTGGAGATCGGATCATAAGCGCTTCGGGGCAGCACAAAAGTGCGCACAGCCGAAGATATACCCCGAACAATGATGTACCCAGCAACGATTAAGATGAGCAGGCGAAGTATCAGATCCCATATTGGATGCAGAGTCATCGATCAGGACTCCTCTTGGGTCAAAAATTCTTCGTATGCATCCATCACCAAATGAGTCTGCCCATCTTGCATTAGTTTGCCCTTGTGCAGCCACAAACTCCGCTCACATAGGGTTCGGATCGTTTCGCCCGCATGGGATACCAGCAGTAAGGTTCGACCCTGCGTTTTGAGATCAAGGACACGGCGGTTGCACTTCTCTTGAAAAGCCGCATCGCCAACTGACAGTACCTCATCGATCAGGACAATATCGGGCAAGATGTGAACCGCAACACTGAATCCCAAACGTGCGCTCATACCGCTGGAGTAATGCTTCAAGGGCGAATCGATAAATGGTCGTATCTCTGCAAAATCGATGATCTCATCGATGATCTTATCGGTTTCACGGGGGGGGACCCCATGAATCGCGGCGTTGAGGTAAATGTTCTTGCGCCCGGTGAGATCAGGCAGAAAGCCCGCCCCAAGCGACAGAAGAGCCGCAAACTTGCCCTGCACCATCACCTTCCCTTTGGTGGGCGGCATGATTCCGCTGATCAAGCGCAGTAAAGTTGTCTTGCCGGACCCGTTACGGCCCACAATAGCCACGGATTCGCCTCGATTGATCGTGAAGGATACATCTTCGAGTGCCCAGAACTGCTTTGACTGAAGCGTGGGACGCCGATTCAGGATTTGGCGGAGGGCATTGACGGCCTCATGGCGAAAACTTGGGCGCTGCTCCGCTCGCACATACTGTTTATAAAGTTTCTCAACGCTGATGATAGGCGCGTGTGCGTGGCTCATGCGTAGTCTGTGACTCGATCCTTGTTGGTGATGAAATAGATGTACCCAACATACAGCAGGGTCAGTGCAAACGCTGTTGGGTAATAGAGGGTCACAATGTCGGGTGGGCGGGCATACAGGATCACTTCACGAAAGCCTTGAATCACGCCTGCAAGCGGGTTGATCAATATCAGCACCCGCAGTCGGTCGGGAATCTGGCTTACAGGGTAAAGGAGTGGTGTCAAATAAAAAAGGAGCTGAAGCACCACTGAGACCAACTGAGGCACATCCCGCACAAAAACAGTGAGGCAGCTCACAAAAAACATGATGCCTAAAGTAAAACAGACGAGGATCGCCAACAGGGGAATCAGATAGATATACTGTCCGTTGGGCACAATACCATTCACCCAATTGATGATCACCATGACCCCAAAGGCAAAAATGAGATCAACAAGGGTCTCCCCCAAAGAAAGCAGTACCACCACTTCCCGCGGGAAGGGCACTTGATTCATGATCCCCATGCGGCTGATCAGGGCATTGATGCTGTTCAGGGTTCCCTGATTAAAAAGGGTGTACCACACAAGTCCGGAAAGGAAAAAAGACACAAAAGGCACATCATACTGCACCTGTAGAATCTGCGAGAAGGCAATCGACAAAACACCGGCCGTCGCAAGGGGCAGCAGGATGATCCATAGGATGCCCAAGATTGTCTGGCTGTAACGGGATTGGATGTTGTAACCCAACCATAATTGAAGCAGTGTGCGCGCCTTCCACAACTGTGAGAGGTTGTACCATAGAGTGTCCTGTGGGGAACGGCGCAAAAGGCGGTCGGGGTAGACAATCGCGATCAGGCCAAGAGTCACCGCCGATACTCCAAAGTAGATCATCTGAAGTTGGGAGACATCCGGGATTAGGATCAGGACACCCCCGATGGTCATGAGCAGGGAGAGTCCAAAGAGCCAAGCGCGCCGTCCGCGGAGTTTTGAAGCCAGTGGCAGCATCCCAATGCCATAGCTGATCAGGCTCGCAGCAAGAATAATCAGGGCAAATTCTACCGGTGCGCCTTGATACTCCGTCCCTAATGGATTACCCCATGGGATGCGCAGACGAATCTGCACAGCGGTTAGGTGCGCGCCGAGGAGCAGCGCGAAGTTGAAAATCAGAGCGAGCATATAAATTAGGAGTTACGCACTTACCCTCATCCCCCTACCCTCTTCTCCACTGGAGAAGGGGGAAAGGAAGTTTTTGAGGGGGCTTCCCCCTCAAACTGCCCCTTTCGATAAGTTTAGGGTGAACACACTCAACGGCGTAAGTCGTAACCTTGTTTGAAAGCGTGAATCGCTGCAATGTTCATTCATTAACTTTCCATTCGCCGGGAATGTTGGCTTCAGGTTCACTATTGTACCTGACTTCCTCACCTTTCGGGATTATAATCCTTGACTATGAATACTTCCCTGCTGGTGCGTTGGTTCGGCTTCCCGCCGACTCTCATTCATGGTGATACGCTGGTATTGGATCGCTGGTTGTGGCTGCGGCAGCGTCTGCCTTACACCCGCAATGGTGAGCGTCTTATCGACTTTGGCTGTGGCAGCGGGGCCTTCACCATTGGTGCAGCAAAACGCGGTTATCAAGCATTAGGTATCAGTTGGGATGAACGCAATCAGCAGGTAGCCGCGGAGCGAGCGCGGTTGTGTCGCCAGCCGGAGACCCATTTTGAGGTCTTTGATCTGCGCCGTTTGGGAGAGCGAAAAGACTGGATCGGGCAGTTTGAAGTCGCCTTGTGTTTGGAGACGATAGAACATTTGCTAGATGATCAGGCCTTAATGCGCAGTATGTCCGCTTGCCTAAAACCCGGTGGAAGGCTGCTTCTGACCACCCCTAACCTGCTCTTTCGTCATATCAGCCGCTCTGATTCGGGACCTTATCCAGTGGTGGAAGATGGTGGGCACGTGCGTCGGGGTTATTCCCCTGCCATGCTCCAAGAACTCTGTGATCATGCCGGGCTTCAAGTCGAACATATCAGCATGTGCAGTGGTGCCTTAAGTCAGAAGATCACAGGGCTGTTTCGGGTACTCGCCAAGATTCACCACTTAGGCGGATGGTCCGCGGTTTTGCCTTTACGTCTGATTCCGCCTCTGCTGGACGGCATGGTTACCCGCTGGTGTCATTTTCCATTCCATACCATCTGTCTAGAGGCGTATAAGCCGCGTTTTGCACGCACCAAAGGAGAAGGGTGAATGTCCGATCACGACGATCCCGCCATGCTCAGCGCGGGCCGAAATGCTTCTCTGGGTGGACTGCTCGAACGGATCGAAGAGCAGTTTAACGCTGAGACTCAGGGACGCCCTGATTTGCTCGTTGATGAGATCAGCCGTCGGGAATTGATCCGTGATGTGACCGATTATGTGACCACTGCTGGCGGGATCAAACTTTCCCGCGAGGATCGTCTTGCAGTATTGGAAATGGTCTACCGAGACTTATTCACCCTAAGCGCCCTTGAGCCGTTGGTGAATGACCCCGAGGTGACCGAGATCAAACTCAAAGGGCATGACCAAATCTATGTACGCCGAGGTGCTGGTGACCTGCTGGGGGACAGTTTAACGTTTGATAATGCTGCCCATTTGGAACGCCTCATAGAGCGCCTTCTTGTAGGGGTGGGTACATCGCTGGATCAGTCCCTACCCTTTTGCGAGATTGGGTTGCGGGTGGCGGATCGTCCCGCTCGCCTAACCCTTACTGGGGCACCCATCAGTGTGATGCTTCATGTTGATTTGCGGCTGCATCCGCCTCAGGCGCTCAGCCTGAGCGACCTCTTGCCTACGGGAATGCTGGATGCTGCGGCCACGGACACGCTCACCGGGATCATACGTGCAGGACATGGATTAATGCTTGCCGGCGAAGTAGGGTCAGGCAAAACGACCCTGATCCAAGCTCTTTTGCCCCTGATGCCTGCTCCAACCATCTGTGTGGAACGGGCCCATGAGATCACCTTGCCAGATGGGGTTCAAGGGTTGGCTGTCATCCCTCCAACCTCAGAGCGACCGCCGGTGGAGTTCCCTGATCAGATCAGCGCTGCGCTGCAACGTCCGATCCGGGGGCTTGCAGTGGACGAGATCCGTTCCGATGAATCAGCCGCGATGTGGTCTGCCATCACCAGTGATCTGAAGCCGCAGCTTCTGTTTGCCTTTCGCGGCTCCACCGAACCGTTACGACTGCGAACATCGTTCAGTATGGCGGTGCGGAAGGCGCAGCAGGGTATCGAGCAAGAATACATTCACAGCGGACTAATCGACCGTTTACCTTTTGTGGTGATGCTTCAGCGGGTGCGCAGCCCGCAGCCGGGAGTCAAGGTGGTGCGGATCGGCGAGTGGCAAATCGATGGTGAGTCGCTGGTGCTGCGGGAAATGTACCCGACACGGCAAGTGTCCCCTCAGCACCCCTTTTAATTTTCGGGTAGAATCCCGTTTATCTTTCAGCAGCGAAGGGCTTGATACGGCGGATGTCTCGACGAACCCCTATTTATCTGAGTGCGGCTGTGGTGATGGGTGTGATGTTCGCATTGATTACTCTCCTGCCCTTCAGCCCAACTTCTCAGGCCCAGACCGATCCGACCAGTCAGCGGCAGACTCTTGATGCCATTGTGAATCCGCGCCGAACGCTTACTGCCCGAAGTGTTTTCGCCCGCACTGCGACCGCACTCTCACGGCTGATCGAGAATAATCAAGCGACACTCACTGCTGCTGCTGCCAGTGGAACCCCGCTTATGCCTACCGCTACCCTTGATTTGACCATTGATGCGACCGATCTCTACCAAACCTTGATTGCCAATGTGAATGAGCGTCTGACCCAAACAGCCTTCATTCAGTCCACCTTAGATTTTCAAAAGACGGTCGATTCGATCATCGCCCAGACTCTGGGGTTTACCCCTACCTATACCCCAACAGTGTTGATCACACCCACCCTCACCCCAACCCTGAGTGAGGTCGATTCCCAAACCACCCTTCAGGCGATCATCGATTCGATCCTGATCCAAACCTTACAAGCCGCTACCGCACAGTCAGCAACAGCGATCATTCAAGGGACGATCAACGCTATCGGCAATCGGGACTTGACTGCAACCAGCGCTGCTGCACGGGCTACCATTGCCGCCAAACTAGAGCCGCTAAACCTGATCAACTTACTTCAGATTCAGCCGCTTCAAGTACTTTTGGGGCATGGTGCACCCATCGTCTCAGTAAGCGTGGCACCGTTAGGGGACTTTATCGCCTCTACTTCGCTTGATAATACCGTCCGCTTATGGGATACCCTCAATGGGATTCCTATAGCCACGCTCACCGGGTTGACGGATCGTCTAGGATTGGCGATCAGCCCTGATGGGGCTTGGATCGCGGCATCCAGTAGTGACAGCACCATTCGCTTGTGGAGCAGCATCACCCAACGTGAGATTCGGGTGCTGCGGGGGCATACAGGAGCTGTTTACAGCATAGGCTTCAGCCCTGACAGTCGTATGTTGATCTCTGGAGGCGCTGATGGCACCGTGCGAATTTGGGATATTCGTTCTGGGGCAAGCCTTCTTGTGCTAAATGGAACGAGTAAAGATAACCCATCACTTCCCCGTGCCACCGCTGTGCCTCTCCCGGCGGTGACCAGTGTCACTTTCAGCCCTGATGGTTCCCGGGTTGCAGCAGCCCGCGTGGATGGTTTGATCATCCTATGGGAGACGGTAAGTGGGGTAGAGTTGGGCACCATTCAGGATGATCAAAGCCTTCGGGCACTGGTTTTTAGCCCTGATGGCAATCTGCTTGCTTCTGCGGGGAATGGGGCTGTAATCAAGGTTTGGAACCTCAGTGCGCGCATTCTTCAGTCCACCCTTACCGGGCATCAGGCAGAGATTGTGACTCTCGCTTTCAGTCAAGATGGCAGTTTTTTGGCCTCAGGGGGCAATGACACTCTAATTATTTTGTGGAATCCCTACACCGGCGAGCGGCTGAATACCATCGTAGGACACACCGCAGCCGTAAACAGCGTCACCTTTAGCCCTGATGGAGCGCGTCTGATCTCCGGGGGCAGTGATCTGACGGTACGTATTTGGGGCATTCCTAAAGCCGGGTGAGAAGCCAGCGCCAAAACCTCAACACTTTTTTGTTCCCTGTTCGGTTAATCAGGGTGAGTAGACAGACCATGTAAGTTTCTGAGGATGACTACGAACCCAGAACAGATTAACCTGCTTGCCGAAACGTTGAAGCAGCTTGAATCCGGCGAAGCAACCCTTGAAGAACTCCTGCGGCGCAGCCCAGAAGTGGCAGCGCTTGAGCATTTGATTCGTCTTTCTCTGTCCCTACGTCAGGAATCGGTTACGGAACTCCCCGACGCTCACAAACAGGCGCTAGAGCGACGGCTGCTCAAAATTATGGATCGACAGGGGGGGCATCCTCAGATTATCCCTGCACGCTGGATGCGCGCTTTTGCGGGTTTGGCCGCGGTCTTGGTGATGGTTTTAGGTGCAGCAACACTGACTGCGCGGGTGGCTCGAAACAGCTTTCCCGGGGCTACCCTTTACGGTTACAAACGTGCGGTGGAGCGGGTTGAACTGGCTTTTGCGGGTGCATCCCGCCCTCAACAATTGGCGGCTATTGCCCGTGCCCGAATCGATGAGTTAAAACTATTGGCAGTGGAGCAGCGCCCACTATCCTCAACTTTTTTAGGTGAATTTGCCGCTTCGGTCAATGCCGCGCTGTTGGAATCCGCTGATCCACTGGAGAGTGCAGTCCTTTATGCTGAGGCTCAATCTGCCCTTCAGTTTGCCCTAAAGCAGTTTCCCACGCAGGAATCGGCACTAAATGAAACCATGCGCGTCTTGATCGTACCGGCGGAGTCTACTCCAGAAGCGATGACGCTCATAACGACGGCTACCCCGACCTTTACCCAAACGGCCTCTGCCACAAATACCGCCACCCATACGCTCACCTCAACGGCAACGGCGACGCCTTCACCTACAACAGGTGCAAGCTTCACCCCTGTGGTGAGCAGCCCAACCACAACGTACAACCCAACTTTGCTGGTGATACAGCCAGCAAGCGCCACCCCCACCTTGAGTCCGAGCCTGACCATGCCTGTGACCACTGTCCCCCCGGCCTCGTTAACACCGGTTTGGACACTCACAGGGACTCATACGTGGATTCCCAGCCCGCTGCCCACCTCCACGGGTGCACCCATTGTGGGCACAGCGATTGGGGTCACTGCGACTCCGCCATCTTTGCCCTCACCACTGCCAACGGATACACCTGCACCCACCCATACGCCAAGTCTGACGCCCACGGAGACTCCTACGGCGACCGCAACGGAGACTCCGACCACAACGCCGACAGAAAGCCCAACGATGACCCCAACGGTGGGGACGCCAACCCATACCCCCACCCTGCCGCCCTGTGATCCCTTCCAGACACCGCCTGTTGAAGGTGGCAGCCCGCCCGAAGGTACCATCACCCCATCCCCGACGCCTACACCATGCGCCTCTTTGACGCCTTCACCGACGTCCATACCCACCCTTACCCCAACCCCAGAGGCAACGCTTGTTCCGGAGACTTTTACCCCTACGCCACCAGAGGGATAAGATACCGGCACAGATCAGCGCTGAGCATTTGGGGGATTTCACTCTTAAATCCCGCTCCCTTCTCCAGTGGAGAAGGGAGAAATTAGGGAATGAGATTTATTGTTTGGGGCTGTTTTGGAGATAGTCGTACAGAGGGCGAGTACCCCAATCGCTGTTTAAGATCGAAAAGCCCGCCTCAGAGCGACTGGGGGCATTTTCGGGGATATAACCCGTGAGTGACGCAAAGTTCAGATTCCACAGGAACATGGGCCCCATAAACGAGGCCAGATCACCGTTTTGGGCCAGTTCAAAAGCCCGGATCACATATTCGGCCTGCTGCTGCTCCGTGATCAGATTCATCCAGCCCAAACCCGGATCTGTTGGAGGGATCGCGGCAGGGCCATTAATGTGGTCACGATAGCGCAGCCCTTGGAAGGTCGCCCAACCGAACTCGGTGGCCCACAGTTTGCCCGCCCCATGCCCATTTTCAAGCATGATCTGGCGATACTCGTAAATGTTATCCAAGAAGAAAAAGAACGACTGATCATCCCACCCCTTAGGCTGAGACGCACAGCAGCGTGCATCAGGTGGGTTGGCCCATCCGTAAGGGTGAATTCCGATTGCCAGATTGGGATCAGTGATGGGCAGCCCTGCTGCATACAGTTCTCGCAGCCATCGGCGATCATTCACAGAACCGTCGGCCGTATCTCCTGCCGGGGCGGGCCCAGCCGTGACCACCACAATATCGGCAGAACGGGACCGAATAGCCTTATAGGCGGCATCGAAATACTGTTTGTAAGCGGCCCCGGTTTTAGGCGCACCTGTCCACTCCCGGACGAGGTTCGGCTCGTTCCAAATTTCCACCGCCTGAATATAGGCTGTGCCCCAGCGGTCAAAAATGGCGTTGAGGAAATTTACATAGGCTTGAGGGTCCACGGGCGGGCCGTTCTCCTGTCCTCGCGCTTCGGGGGCACGGGCCCAGTCAGGGGCATTAACCACACTGATCAAAGTCTTGAAGCCCCGCTGGCCAGAGTAAAAGAGGTTATCACCCACAACCTGAAATTCTTGGGTAAAAACTCCCGGTTCCGGCTCCATTTCCTTCCAGTTCACCTGAACTTTGATCCACTTAAACCCCATAAACTGAGAACGATCCACCATAGCCCACCATGCGCTGATTTCCAGAATAGGATGTATCTGAATGCCCATGAGGTCAGCACGGAGCATAGGCAAAGGCGTGGCGGTTGGCACGGGGCTTGGTTCCGAGGTGGGCAGGACGGGCATCGGGGTGGCTGAGGCCTGCCCGATACCGCCCACGTTTACTGCTGGTCCAAAGGTAGCCACAAAAGGGGTGAAGGTGGGAGCTGACTGAGCGCCGCTGCTTCCCCCCGGAAAGGTCAAAAGGGCTGCCCCAAGGAGAAGGGCGCACACCCCGACGATGCGAAGTCTGATCTTCTTAATCTTCATACCCGAAAAAGCCTCGCTTTCACGTCCCTCATCCTACACGAAGATCAGCGTGAAACAGATGAGGGGAGCGAGATTTTCCCGATCTGCTAATGTGCCAGAGCCTCAGACGATTGCTGTTGAGATTTTAGGGGCAGGGCTTCGAGTCTTAACAACCACCACAAGAGGAGCATGATCAGTGCCGAGATCAAGCACCAAGCGCACACTGCATCGATCACAAACGGCTCAAGAAAGGTCAAGTAGGTGGAAAAGATCATTCCTAAAGTGATCATAAACCACAGCGCCCGGTATGCCCATTCCGCGACATGCCCTGTTGATCTTCTTGCCACCATCGCGGCCACTATGATCGCGCCATAGCCAACCACCCCTAATGCACCTATTGGGATCACCCCAAAGAGTCGCGCATAGGCACTTTGTTGGACGACCTCACAATCACCCAGCAGCCCACAGTAAGTCCCTGTGGCATTGAGTTCCGCCGCGGTCAGATGCCCTGCAACAAGTAATCCTGCCACAGCTGTGATCGGGATCAGCAGGTTGAGCCAACCCGCAGGGATCGCGCCCATCCGGGCCAACTGCCAGCGCTGCCTAAGGCCCATAATCACCGTGAGCAGAGACAGCAGAACACCGCCGATCAGAACTAGTCTGCCGCCGATGGAGGGTGCCAGCAGAGTCAGAGTCACGATCAAGGCGCTCAGGGCGCTGATCAGGGCTGCGACCCACACCAGCCCCTCACGGGGCGACAGGCGTCGGCGCAGGGAAGGGCTGAGTCCCAGAAGCAGACTGATCCCAAGGTCCCCAAGAACGCCGATAGCAGCGGCTTTAGCTACCGGATCACGCCCCGCAGATGGGGAGCTTTCGCGGTGTGGGGAGCGCATCCCCACCCGCGACAGGTAAGCCTCAAGGCCGGGGATAGGGGGCAGATCGATCCCGCTTCCGGCCAGCCCCGCCCGAATGATCGGGGGTGCTTCTTCAGCGATGTCGAGATGCCCCAAAAGAACTCGATCCCCAATGATCATCAAGGGCACCCCAAAGGCTTCAAAGGCGATTCCGGGCGTTTCAGAGGCGGCTCGGAACAAGTCAAGCCCGCTGTCCCCGTCAATATCAACCATAACCAGTTGAAACTGCTCCCCAAATTCCTGCTCCCAAAGGGGTAGGTGTTCGCGGATCAAGTATTGGCAGTGAGGACAGCGATAGGCAAAAAAGAAAAGCCCATACACCGTCGGGGGCTGGGCCGCCGCCGAAACGGGAATCCCGATGAGCAGGACAACCCAGAACAGCCGAAGGGTGTGTTTGAACATAGGGTCAAGTCCCCGTTTTACATCCGTTTAGGTTTGTCAGGAACTCCATCCATATCCAGCTCCGTGATCTGATTCTCACGAGGACGCAGAATGACTCCCATAAAGAGCAAAACCACCGCTGCGCCCGTGGCAATGGCCCCGTAGTTGGTCAGGCCATCGGCCACCTTCACCCCAGTAGACTGCCCGATCTGCACCAAGGCCGCCCGAGTCTCAGGTGAGAGTTCAACGTTCTGCCCGCCGCTGTTGAGGGTGATTTCAACCGCTTCACCCGTGATCTGAGAGACCCCACCGCGAACGCCCGTGCCGATAAGAAGCACAAAAAGGGCCGGAACCAGAAGCGAGCCACCCAACCAGAGCAGGACGCCCCGGAAAGTTGTCCCCCCTACAAAACCGATCATCAACCACAGGATCACCATAGGCAGCAGACAGGCCACTAATATCGAGGAGATCGCTGTTTGGAACGGGCCAGAGCTAAGCACCGAAAGCCCTGCAAGGTCTTTTTCGCTCAGCCCTTGGGTGAGTGGGATGGTATCCGGGATAGTGCGCACAAAGCCGGGAATCGACTCCCGAATATCGGAGATCAGTTGATCGGCGCTTTTGTCGGAAGGGATGCACACAGGCAGGGCAGGGTTGGCTGGTTCAGAGCCAGTGCAGGCGCTCAACGCGCCCACGTAGGCAGTGGCAAATGCGATCTGTTGGTTGTCGCTCAGGTTGTTTTTGATCGGGCGCAGATCGATCATCAGATTCAGAGTCTTGGATTTACCTTCAACCAGATCAAAAATCGCATTCACGTTCTGGGTAACCTGCTCACGCATATAGGCGGGGGTAAGGATAGTGCCGATCCCAGCGGTGAAGGCCGCAGCCGAATAATCGCCTGTTCGTCCCTGCGTTAGGCTGCGTTGTATCTCCGCCTGAATGTCGGAATTGAGGAGGGCATCATAAAGCGCTTCGTTGTCTAAAAGACCCGTGTAAAAGTTTCGATCAAGCACCCATGTGCTGATCGATGCGCCCCCCAGCGAAACCACCGCCAGTGGGATGAAAAGGATAACCAGAATCAGGGCAAAGGTTCGACGACACATTTAATCCGTCCTTTCGTGTCCTTCTACGCGGATTCCCGGTATCGGTTGCTGCGCCAGCGTTAGTTTACCCTGAATATAAAAGCGCATCATGCCCTCGGCCTTGGCCAGAAGCGGTGAGTAGGGCAGAATTCCGCTCACAGCGCGCAGCAAAGTATGACTGAACCGATTGATCAGAGGAGCTGCCGCCGGATGAAAGACCGCTCGCTGTCGCACCGGCTTAGGGCTGTAACCCATGCGAAATTTAAACTCATCTACGCTTGTAGGCGCGTCCAAAGAATGCAGCCCATAGAGGATCATCCGTGTCCCCGGCCGACTCAACAGATCGTGTGTGAGTACATAACACAGAGCATTGTTGGGACGAGCGCTGAGCAGATCGGTGCGTGAGGATTGGTACAACAGGTAATAAGCGTCCACCATCGGAAAGACAATCACCGCCGCGGCCAATTCTTGCCCGACCAATGCCCCCCATGCTTCAAAGCCGGGCAGATTGGCCGCCGAACGCGCCAATCTTTCCCAGATAGGACGGGTGATCGCGCCGTAGCGCCCTTGCCGAGCAAGGGTGTCGCACTGGAGCAGCCAGCCCTCGGTGGCTAAACGCTCAAAGGTGATCGGTTCAATCCGGCACTGGCTCAGCCCGCGGCGCACATTTTTACGGGTCCACTTTGAGAGCATTTCGAGGTTATATTCAGGTGCTTCATAAATGGCGTGATAACTACGCAATCCATAGGGTGCATCAAGGGGAGTAGAGTACCGGGCTGTGATCATGCCATAATGGCGCAGCATCTCCTGAAGGGCGTGCTCTTCAGGGTGAATGAGCCAGTGGTAGGGGAAGGCCTGAAAGACCCGATGCGCCTGCTCAAACCAGAAGCTGCCACAGGCTTCAATCACGCGATGCCCACGGCGGCGCAACCATTCACCAAAAATCTCCGCGTTCACTGGGCTTCACCTACGAGGATCACTTTGGGCGCAAGCCACACCGTCGGCTGGATCAGTTTGTTGAGGGGGCGGATCATACCGAGGTAGGCCCGCAAGAACCAGCGTAAGAAGCGGGTGGGATGGACAATCCCCGAATCGGGCAAAAGCGCACGGAGTTTGAACCCGTTTTGGATCAGCAGTCGATTCAGGCTGTCACGACTGAAGTAGAACGGGTAAGCATTGAAGGTCTGAGTACGGGATAACCCCAGCAGACGTCCCCAAAAACCACGCAAACGCAGATAACTTTGAGGCGGTAAATCGAGGATCAGAATCCCACCGGGTTTGAGAACTCGGCGCAGTTCCGCAAACACAGCCGCGGGATCAGGCAGCAGGTAGATCGCGTCCAGCACTGTTGCGGCCTCAAATGTGCCCCCCTCAAAAGGGCAAGGGGGAATCGGGGCGATCATCACCCGCGCATCGGGATAGAGATGATCCTGCCACGTTTGGTCTGGCTCTACCCCGTGCAGATGCCAGCGTGTAGGCAGATCCCGTACTGCTGCAAAGAGCATCCCCCCGGCGCAGCCTACATCGAGGAGGTCCCCACCCGCAGGTTTGAACTGCTCCAACAGCCCCGCAACCCGCTGCATGGTCGGGCGGCGATCCCCGTCTTGTGCGCTCACTGCCCCAATCTGTCGGGATGACTCCACTGTCCACAGGGGGACTCGGAAGATCAGCCCACACTGAACACAGCGGCGCATTTCCCCTCCCAATAGAGAGACCGTCACAAAAACCGATTCGGGGTGGACACAAACAGGGCAGGAAGGGACGGTCAACGGTTGTCCTCCCTGATCCGGAGCAAGCAGCGCTCAAAGGCGCGTGCAGCCCCTTGGGGGGTGTGATGGGTCTCCACATAAGCACGTCCCTGCGCGCCCTGTCGGGCTGCGGACTCGGGATCGGCTCTGAGTGCCCGTGCAGCTTTAACCAGTGCCATTGGATCGCCGGGAGGCACTTGCAGACCCGCACCCGCCTTGGTGATCAGGGATGCCAATACGCCCCTATCCATGATCGCTACAATAGGGCGTCCGGCTGCCAGAATCGACCATGTTTTTGAGGGGATCGAAGCCATCTCTACCCCCGGCTTTAGACTGACCACAAGCGCATCCCCGCTGGCCAACACTTCGGGCAGACGGGCACGGGGTTGAAAGGGTAAAAAGGTCACATTGGAGAGGTTCAATTCGGCGGCACGGGCTTGAAGCGACTCGCGTCCTGTGCCTTCACCCACCAGCACCAAACGAAACCCTGGCTCGTTCTGGAGTAGCGCTGCCGCCTCCAATAAAGTCTCCAACCCTTGCGACAACCCCATGTTTCCTGCGTACAACATCACCCATGAATCATCCAAGCCATGTTCAGCGGAAAAAGCGTTACGGCGGGGCATGGGTTGGATATGATCAGTATCCACCCAATCGTAGATCAGCGTCAACTTTTGGGGTGGGAGTGCCACCTTCGAGAGCGCTTTCTCAAAATCCGGCGAGGAAAGTCGGATGAGACGCGAGTGGCGGTAACAGAAACGCTCCAACATGGCCACAAGGCCGATGGTCCACCGCTTTCGGAAGACCCCAAGCTGCACGCCCACCTCTGGATACACATCATGAATCGAATAGAGCGCGGGTTTGCGCCGTAAGAAGATGTGGATCAAAAAGGGCAGGAACACCTCCAGCGCCGGGTTGCCGATGATGGCCACCTCAAAACGGCAGCCCCAAGCGGCGGCGGCGGCCCCCAACTGATACACCCCAAACTGGAGCAAGCGCCATCCCAACCGGGATCGATTCACCGAAGGCACCCGCACCCGGATCACCTGCACCCCATTTTCATGGGTCGTGGTGATCCAACCGCGCCGAAAGGCAGGGGGGACAGTGCCGCTGGGGTAATGCGGCACCGCGGCGATCATGGTCACCTCATGCCCCAGTTGGGTAAGCTGTTCGCACAGCATTTGATACAGGGGAGCGCTTGGCCCCCCATCCGGGGCATACAGCAGCGCCATTACCAAGATTTGCATAAGGGCTTATTTTATCGGGAATCTTTGCGGCTGTCCCGGTCAGGTTTTGGGGATCA
The DNA here is from genome assembly GCA_014879835.1 of Anaerolinea sp. GTDB lineage: Bacteria > Chloroflexota > Anaerolineae > Aggregatilineales > UBA2796 > UBA2796. The sequence continues at coordinate 5,771 of JACSRJ010000232.1, read as the reverse complement.
GGGCACAGACCCCTAGGACTGTCCTGTGCCCAATATCCATCGCACCGTTTGACTGAGGATGCTCTCACCCTGATTGACTTCTAAAGCGGGGATCGGCTCTGGCACAGGGCGCTGAAGGGCGTCCCATAGTTTATCCCAGTTTTCTACGGTGGTGATCCCCGGTAAGGGATCAATGGCATACATGGGATGGGGAAAACAGATCACGGGCACGCCTGAAGCGGACATCTCCGCCAGCCGGGTCAGCACCCCAAAACCCGACTGAGTCAGGATCAACACCCCCTGAGCGCGACTCAGGTAGTCCTCAAGAGTTTCTTGGGGCACAAACCCGTGCGCTTCGAGTTGAGGCAGGTTCTGCGTCTGCTGGCTGAAGCGCTCCCACCCCCGCCCAATGCCTTTGATCTGCACCCCTTCGGGTAGACCGCGCCGGAAGGTCTCACCCAGAAAGTTCTCAACCCCTTCCCGCGAGATGTCATTGTAAAGGCTGCCGAGGATCAGGAACAAGCCCTTTTGGGGCTGGCGGCGCGCACGGGTACGGGCAAGGACTTCAGCGATCTGCCCCACTGGCCAGTAGGGATAATAACGTGCTGGATACCCCAACCCATTCAGGACTGCGGTCTCCACTCTGGAGATGCACAAGCGCGCTTCCGTCTGTCGAAGGGCGTCCAGTTCAAGCCCAAAGTCAAGGAGCATACTCCGTATTTGAAGGGGATCGTGGGGCGACAAACGTCCATGCAGTGCATCTAGGTTGTGGCAGGCCGCGATAGTGGGGATTCCCAACCGTTTGTTGAGGCGCAGTATGGGGTAAAAGCGCGTATGGTCAAAAACGCACAGGTCAGGGCGTTTATGGGCGATCAAGCGGCGATAATCGCCCACGACGCGCCATCCTCCGTAGATTCGGCGGGCGTAGTTATTACGCCGCAGCAACCTCAGCGGATTATCCCGGAGCAGGGCGATCCGCATGTGCAGCGCCGCTGCCGCCCGAAAAAAGCGGGCCCGCAGGCCCCGATCATGGCGATACTGATGATAGTATCGTTCACTGGAGAATACTTCGACCTCGCTCACGCCGGGCGTCTGGCGCAGATCGTGGAGAATCTGATAGGTACGGTGCTGCCCGCCGTGACCTTCCACAGCAGGCGGGGAGGAGGTGAGGAGAAGGATTCGACTCATTCCTTCACCATTTGCCCTTATCAGCCTTCAACCAAGCTGATGGCCGCGTCCTGAACCTCGTAAATGCGCAGCCCATCATCACGCCACAGGCTGGCGTCCCCGATGACGGTGACCCGATCCGGGGTGCGCATAATGTCTTTGACGTGGACTTCCATCCAGATGGTTTTGTTTTTGCGGATCACCTGTCCCCGGTAGCGCCAGATGGTGTGATGATTCTCCGCCTGTCGAAAGCGCGGTGAGCGGAACTGCGCCCCCAGATCGAGGGTGAGCGCCAGCGCCTGCATCGACTGAAGGATCGCCTCCACCCCCAACGAACCGGGCATGACCGGGTCTTGGTGAAAGTGGTTGGTGAAGAACCAGTCAGCCGGATCAACGTTTTCCAGCGCGTAAATGTAACCCTTACCGTACTTGCCCCCGTCGGGCACAAAACGAGCCTCATCAATAAAATCGAGCTGATTGGAGGAGAGGCGGTAATGGGGTTTGCCCGGACGGGCCTGTTTAAGCGCGTTCAGATCAAGAGGCGCAACCCTGCGCCCGGAGTTCTCCAACCATGTGGGCACGGGTTTACCCTTATCCAAGCCTACCTGATTGGCCATCGCCTCTGCGGTGAAGCAGCCAAAGGATGCCCCGCCCTTGTAGAACGACTGCCCATCGGCGGAGAGGTCAAAGGTGAACTTCTGGAGGATGATGCCCTTCATGGTGATCGAGGAGAGCATCTCCACATGGTTGGTGATGGTTTTGCCCCGCAGATCAAGATCGCGGGTGAGCCGCCCATCACCATCCAGATTGCGGAAGTAGAAATCCAGATCAGGGAAGGTCAGGGTAGACCCCAGATAAGCGGAGAGAAAACCGCACAATTGCAGGGCCATCTCCATATACACCGAATAGGGGATGCCCGGTTGGGCATTGTCGCGGAAGAACCATGGCGCCGCGGGCATATCATATTCAGAGACGGTGCGTGAGCCACCCGCCAGTTCATGGCGCTTACCGTGCATCTCGGTGACCCGGCTCACCAGCAGCAGATCCCCGTTGGGGATGCGTGGGGCGCGGCGGTTTTCATAGATGCGGTATTCCTCCCCAAAACACTTGACCACGGATCCGAGGGCGAACTCGTGGATCGCAGCCTCATCAAAGAGCGCAGGGCGGGCCGGCGGGCCGGCGATCACCGGGGCAGGAGGTGGCGGCAGGGGGGACGCGGACACCACTGGCGCGGGCACACTACCGCCGCTGCGCAAGGTATTAATCTGCGTCTGAATGGTGCTGCTCAGTTCGCGCAGACCCGCCAAACGCGATTCCAGATAATTCTGGTGGGCTTGATGGGCTTCGCTCTGAACCACTGGGATGGCGCTGGGTTGTGCCTGAGCGGATTCAAAAAGCAGGCTCAGATCCATCGGCACACGCTGAACCGCCAACTTCGCCAGCATCCGCACGATTCCGGTGCGATCATCCACACTAGGTTGATTGATCGAAACCGAGAGGTGTTCGCGCTCACCGAGGGTCTCGGTGACCCAGCGGGCGCAAGCATTCCGGGCCCCCAATTCGATGAAGATGCGTGCCCCATCACGGTACACCTGTTGAATCAGGCGCGGGAAATCCAGCATCTTGACCGCGGCGCGAGAGATATTGTGCCCCAGCACGCTTCGATCCAGAACCGTGGGCGCATAATCAGCGGAGGCATAAAAAGTCACCCCTTCGGGACGGTCATAGAGGGGGCGATCATGGAGCTTGAGAAAGTGCGGGTAATCCGGCACAGCGGGTTCACAGTGCATGACCATGCCAAAAGGCGCGTGCAAGTGTTCTCGCCCCAAAGCGGTCACGATGCGTTTGCAGGCAGCGGTGTCCCCTGCAATGGTCACCTCACGAGGGGTGTTGATGTGAGTCAAGTACACCCGCGATTCCTTGGCAATCAGGGGCAGCACTTCTTCCGCCGAAGCCGCGATGAAATACACACTCCAAAAATCATCGGGCGCAGAAGCAGGTACACCCCAGACTTCGCGCACGGTTTGTTTGGTGCGGTAGAGCCGATCCCACAGGGGCGAAGTATGGAGATCAAGACTGCCCGCATCGCCATCCTTCCACACCCCCATACCCCACATCATACAGGCTTCGCCTAGACTGTACCCAAATGCCCGCTGCGGAGCGATTTTGAAGGTATCCTTCACGATCCGGGTGACCAACGCCGCAAAGGTCATGCCCGCTTCCATCATGTTTGCAGGGCTGGCTTCGAGCTTCTCACGGAATTCACGCCATTGGCGGGTGGACTGTTTTTCCAGCCCTCTGGCATACAGGCTGCGATCTCCCACGGAACGCCCCAGATCACTGGTGGCTTCACCCAGATCATCCCACAAACGGGGGAAGAGGTGAAACAAATCCTGTCCCATGCGGGGATAAGCGCTGAACGCCCCCGGATACACAAAAGCGACCTCACCACGCAGAGGCGTGGCGGTGAAGGCGCTTCCGCCGGGAGTAGACCACGCGGTACGGCGCTGAAATGCCTCCGGAATACCAGCGCGGGCGAGGTTGATTTCTTTGCGCAGCTCATCAATATGCCGTCCGATGATCGCAAGGGTGAAGGGGGTGCTGTTCAGGGTGACGCGGTAGTGATCAAAATACTGCTTTGCCAGTGGCGCCAGCTCGGTGGATTCATGGAGCGCTCGCTCAAGCTGATCCAATGCCATGAGCATTGTAGAAGCATCACCGCCGTTCAGCAGAAACAAGTATGGCGATCCGCGCTGGAGGGCGATATTGGCGGGTGCAACTTTGTGCGGGGTTTCGCTCAGGATCAAGTGACTGCCTTCGAGACTCACCCCGGCATGGCGTACCCCACCCTGCGCTGCTTCGGCAAACCACGCTTTGGAATCGGCGGTGGTATAAAAAGGCGTGCCGCTCCACAGTTCGGGGTAGGCAGGCGCTTTCCAACCGGGGATCGCGGGGATGAAGCGCTGATACAGGCATAATGCAGCCCGGATCAACCCCACAATACCGCCAAAGCCGCCGCCCATACCGCAGCTCAGATCAGAATGCTGATAAGCTGGGGCCAGTGCCCCGAGTTCCACGCGGCTTTCAGGTATGAGTCTGGACAGTTCCAGATAACCAATCTGCGATGGGGCAAGACCTGCCTCGCGCAGGGCCTCTGTGGGCATGGTTGCCAGCCCGGTGAGTCGAGCATAGGGGGAATGTGCCTGATCTGCACGACGGAGGGCCACTGCCCCCGTGCCATATTCGCCCTGCGCCGCGATCACCACGATCCCGGTGCCCCCTTCGTTCAGGATTGCCCTTGCCTGAAGGATCGCTTCGGGCAAAGATTCCGCGCTTATGGCAAGGGCAGTATCGGAATCGCCGCGTTTGGCCGCATCTGCCAATGCCTCTGCAACCAGCGCGCCCAAGTCCACCGGGGCAAAGGGTTCGGGTGCGGGGGCCAGCCCTTCATAAAGAGCATTGGTAAAGTTGTCTAGATCGGCAAATCCGCCGCAGCGGATCGCCATTCCCACAAGGGCAAGGTTGAGCATATTCGCTTATTTCATCCCATCGGGTACGGTCAAAATGGCTTGTCACTGAATGGGAAGGGCTGAATGGGCGCGGACAGAGTGTTCTTAAAGAACATTTCGATCAGACGCTTGTTCAGGGTGATCTCGGAACTGTCCACGGCGATATAGGTTTTGCCGTCCCCATCGTGAATGTTGAGATCGCAGGTCACATTGGATTCGGTGATCTTACGCGGTTCTAGAGTGCAGTAAAACTGGGTTCCAAAGGGAATATCCCGATACACCCGCGCTTCACCCGTGGCCAGAGGCAAACTCCCCATTTCGTAAGTGAGTCGAGCGAAAATCCCCAAACTCTGCAAGCCTACATCCACCGCAAAGTGGTTAAAGGCGCTCACTGGAAACTGTCCCTGATAGGGCAGGGGCACTGGCTCCAGATAACACTGCATGGTGGTGCGTTCGGTGTTCATGTTGAGCACCTTCTTCACCCCCCGGAAGCTCCAACCATGAAAGACCACTTTGGTCTCATAGAGGGGCAGCCCTTCGATGTTGGCCGAATTGGTCAAGTCCATGTGGGCAAAGATCGGCGCTTCGGGGCGCTCCCGCACCAAGATCGGGTCTACCTGATAGTGATAGCGGGTTTTGCCGTCCGGGGTTTGGCTGCGCACCTTTGCCTCAAAGTGAATCCGATCCTCGCTTTTTTCCTTTTCCACCAGATCAAGGGTGTACTCCGGGGCGAGGGTCTCGTCAAAGACGATCCCTTTGAGGACTTTGTAGCTCTTGTAGCCGTAGAACCTATAACCGGGGTAAAGCCCTTCACAGGTATTGGCGATCCACGAAATCGCGCATACCATCGGCAGCACGGCGTTCCCGTTGACCACATGATCGCCCAAAAAGGGATTGGCTTCCAAACGGATCGCCCGCCGTACCTGATGGCTGCGCAAACCACCTTCGATGGGTGCGGGTGGGGGGAAGGCAAGCCCATCCCCGATCACAATCTGAGGTTCTGCGATCTGCCCTTCGTCCAGCGCTTCGATCAGCATTTCGGCCCCTGTCTCGATGGGGATCACCTTGATCTTGTGCTGCGCGAAGTACTGCTTCAACGCCGGCGTAACCATGCCT
>JACSRJ010000228.1 GCA_014879835.1 Anaerolinea sp. | reverse complement strand
GATGCATATTCATATGGGTTTTGGCACCGATGATGCGGCCCACGAACTGACCATCGACATCATGAATCAACTTCGCTATTTTTTGCCCCATGTGCTCTCGATCTCAACCAGTTCTCCTTTTTGGCATGGGCGCAATACGGGGCTGAAAAGTTATCGGGCCGTGATCTTTGAGAATTTGCCCCGCACCGGTATCCCTCCTGTCTTTTCCAGCTATCAAGAATATGACCATATGGTCGAAGTCTTTGCCAAAGTTGGCTCTTTGGCAAAAGGTGGGGGCAAAGACCCTTCGCGCTTGTGGTGGGATGTTCGCCCCAGCCCACGCTTTGGCACCCTTGAGGTTCGGGCGGCGGACGTCTGCACCACCGTTGATGAGGCGATCTGTGTAGCCTCGGTGGTTCAGGCACTCACAGCCAAACTGCTCAAATTGCGCGCCAACAACCAGTCATGGCGTTTGTATCGCACCGAGTTCATCCGTGAAAACAAGTGGCGTGCCTCCCGTTATGGGATCGAAGGCGAACTGGTTGATTTTGGGATCGAAAAAGCTGTGCCTCTCACCCAGTTGTGGGAAGAAATCCTCGAACTGATCGATGATGTAGTTGATGAGCTGGGCACCCGCGCCGAATGTGAATATGTGCGTACTATCCTCAAAAACGGCACCAGTGCGGATCGCCAGTTGGCCACCTACTATCAAGCGCTCGACGATGGCTGTACCAACGAAGAAGCCCTTCATCTGGTGGTGGATCGAATCATCACCGAAACTGTGCAAGGGGTGATCGATCAGCCGGGGGTATAGACTGATCGTTTCACGATGAAATTGAGGGGGAAGGTCAGGGCACAGCTTCCGATTCAGGGTATCAGATGGCATGACCTTCCCGTCTCATGGGATGTTCGTTGAAGTATGGCTGTTCAGCACCCCGTTGAGCCTACCCGTTTTCACATCCCGCAGTTCAACGCTGCCGCTGCTTAAGGCAATTGCCAAACTCCGACCCTCTGGGTGAAATTCAACGTCAAGCGCTTCCGAATCCGGTTCGATTTCCCACACGGAGGTGTTTGGCTGCGCTAAATTCCGCAAACTGATCTTTGATCTGGTGGCGTTGACATCCACCCAAAAGGGTTCTATGGGGTGAGCACAAATGACGCTGAGGCTGGATCGGAGCCTGCTTAATCGATGCCCTGTGGCGAGGTCGTAAAGACTCAGTGTCGAACTCGATGGACTCATGAGCCAACGATGTTCGGGCGAGAAGTAGAGGTAGGGTGGGAAGTCATCCCGACCCCCGTCAAAACTATATACTTTTTGGCCATTGTCCAGCCGCACGCAGACTCCGCCATTCCAATCAAATCCACCACCACTCACATAATAGATGACCGCAAGATACTGATCATCAGGTGTGATCAGCCAGTTTTCCAGAATGGCATGTTCATGGGTCGCAGGCTCAAGATCAAGTGTCCTTGAAGGAATGACTCCAAAGATGTCATCCAATCGAACGAGATGTCTGTAACGGTCGGCCAACACATGAAACCGCTGATGCAGAGAGTATGTTTCCGGGGATATGCTGGCAAATTGCAACTGAGCGCACGACATGGTATGCCACAGCGCAAAACGCGATACGGGGATAGGGTCTGCTAAAAAAGACTGTCGCCCAATGCCCGAACGCGCTTGAATATCGCGCTTAACCCAATTCTGATCACTCAAGCGGGTGATAAATGTTTGACCATCCTCAGCAATCCCCAATAACTCACCATCGACGGTTCCACACAGACGGGTATTTTTAACATCCCAAACAAACACCTGCTGCTTTGTGGCGTGAAGCAGTACTGCACCGTCGCCAGTGAAGGCCAGTTTCTTCAGCAGGGTAACAGGGCTGGCAAAACGCGGTGAATCTGAGGTCTGCAATGTCTACCTCCCATTATCAGGTAGGACTTACACAGTTGAGTTTGTTTACCCCGTATTTATCGACAGAGGTAGTGTGAGGGCAAATGCGCACCTCCTAAACCAGTGTGACAGCCGCTTTAGATGAGCGTTCTTGCCACCAGAGGCAATCAGCGCTGGCAAGGTTGAGAGCCTAGCGCTCAGCAGTGATTGATGCGCTCCGTCGCTAGAAAACGAACGTAAGTTGAATATTCCTCCACTTTCTGCTAAAACCTCTTTAAAGGAAATTGATTTTGGGTCTCCCCAATCGATTATTTACGAAAACAGTTTTTTTATGGCTTTTTTGTAGAAACTGATCTCAAGGCAGGTTACAATCATTTAGTTGCCTCTCAAAAATTCCCCACTTGAATCCAATTCCTTTTTCCATATACTACTTTATGGTGTAATGCTTCACATGCATTTTACACAGCAATCGGATCAACAGTGCTTGTTCGGGTCGCTTTTTTATTGATCCAGAGCGGCTTTATGTTGGTTTTGCTGCCAGCTCAAGCACCGAACGACACACATCTGTGTTCGTCGAGGAGGATGTAATCGTGATACAGGAACTCTTGAACCGGGCTGATAAGCGCGGGTTCGTCACCATCGAAGACGTTATGGAAATTATCGAGGATGATGGAGACGAGGCAGTATCGCTCGAAGCGGTACTGGATGAGCTTGATGAACTAGGGATCGAGTTCCGGCAAGATGACGCTGGACGTGATGAGCTAGAAGAAGTCGAGGATGAGTTTGAACTCGACAGCGAAGAGATGCACGACCCCATCGGCGACATAAACGCCGTTTCCGCAGATGACCCCGTTGGTTTGTATTTCCGCCAGATGGCTCAAGAACCGCTTCTGACTGCGCAGGAAGAAATCGAACTGGCCAAACGTATCGAACAGGGCAAACTCTCCGCTGATCAAATGCTGCTCAAAAAGCGCCTTGATCTTCATGAACGCTGTCGCCATGAAGAACTGATCCGTGACGGTCAGGCGGCCCGCGAACACCTTGGCCGGGCCAATACCCGCCTCGTGGTTAGTATCGCTAAACGTTATATGGGTCAGGGGCTGCCTTTTCCCGATTTGATCCAAGAAGGCAACGTGGGTTTGATGCGCGCTGTTGACAAGTACGACTATCAGCGCGGCAATCGCTTTAGCACCTATGCAACTTGGTGGATTCGACAGGCGATCACCCGTGCACTGGCCCAAAAAACGCGCACCATCCGCATCCCCCTCCATATGACCGAACGTATCCGCCAGATGTACCGCACCGCTCAGCTTCTTGAACAAAGTCTCGGCCGCCGACCTACCCCTGAAGAAATCGCCTCTGAAATGGAAATTCCCGCCGACAGTGTGCGGGGCATGATGGATGCCAGCCAGCATGCGATTGCTTTGGAACGACCTGTGGGCGATGATGGGGATAGTGAATTTGGCGATTTTATTGAAGATCAGGATTCACCCAGCCCGGTTGAATCCGCAACCCAGCACCTGCTTCAGGAGACTATTGAGGAAGTTCTGAGCGAACTGACCCCGCGCCAGAGCCATATTTTACGACTGCGCTTTGGTTTAGGTGGTGGTGATCCGCACACCCTTGAGGAGATCGCCAACAAATTTGGGTTAAGCCGTGAACGCATTCGCCAGCTTGAAAAAGAGGCCTTGCGTCGGCTGCGTCACCCGCGCTTGGCGCACATCCTGCGCGACTACCTGATCTAAAAGAACCCGCACCTGCCGGATATTTGATCCGCGCCCACTCGCCCCTTCAGATGCGCTGCGCTGAAGGGGCGATCTTTTGCAGCAGCCCTACGGCGAGACCCAAAATTCCTGAAGGGCCGTCCGCAACTGTTGGGCAAAGGCACAATTTGCTTCGGCCCGCAGATGAAAATCAGTATCTGTGAACTGATCAGACCCAACTGCATCCCATAGATCGCGGTAGAACCAACCCTCTACCCTTGCTGCCTCCACCATCGCTTCGCGGTAGGTGTCAAAGGCCCACTTGGGATAGTAGGTGTTGTAACGCAGATCGTGGTTCGGGCTGCGGTAGATCGGCTCATTGATGATCACAATGGGCACATTCAGGGCCTTCGCCTCCGCCACCCCTGCCGCAATTACCCCCAAAGCCAGATCATCCGGGGTGAAGCGTCTCGTCTCCCGCAGTTGGATCGGATTCACCGAAAGTACATTATCGTCTGGCAGCAGGTTGGTTGGGTGCGGCGGCACAAATACGGGCATCACATGGTCGATCCCAGTGGCAGCCCATGTGATGCCCACCATTTGGTGACGTAGCCAATCAGCCGCGGCCCGACGCTGCCCCAAAAACGAACGATCCCACAGTGTTGGCGGGCTGATCTGGACCCATTCCGGAAAGTTGAAACCGTACTGATCAATGAGCGCCTTGACCTCGTCATAGTGCGCCCGGATCACCGTGAAATCAAGCTGATCGCCGGGATAAAGTGAGGCCAGCGACACTGACCAAATGATCAGATCGGGCTGATACCGCAGCGCCCGGCGCAGGATCAGCAGGTCTTTGACCACCGTCAATTTGGGGTAACCCAGATTGTAAGCGCGCACCACCCGCCCATCGGGTGTATGCACCTTGAGGTCTGAGAGGCACGCTGCCTGAGTCTGATCGGGCTTGAGCAGGTAACCCCACACTCCCGAATCCCCCAGATGGGCCACCCGATATTCGTCTGGGGCTTTGGGGCGGGCGATCTGATGCGAGACGATCATTTGATCAAGGCTGTTTAATGTGAGGTTGAAGGATGATTCTGGGTAGTCTGCAAAAGGCAGCCGTGCCCGCCCCGGAACCAGCCAGTTATAGATGCTGATTTGGTTGAGCAGATCGAGAGGCTGAATCAGCACATAAAGGAAGTTAAAGAGCGCAAACAGAAGCGCCGCTTTGATCCCGATCCGGGCCAGTGGGGAAAGGTTTTTCATATGGGTCTCACCTGCCGATCAAGCCCGCGAGGGTGTGCCCAATCAAATCGAGGTTGGGTAGGGCGAAAAAGACCCATCCCACAGCCACAAAATGGAAGGTGGCGATCACGCTGCCCACCGTGATCAACTGTCCCAGACGGGGACGATTGGACACAAATCCATCCCATCCCCGCAGCCGATCCGAAATCTGTTTATGGGCCCACAACCCCACCCCATGCCATGTGCCCCACAGCACAAAATTGAGGGCTGCACCGTGCCACAGACCAATCAAGATCATGGTGGCCACCTGTGCCAACAAGATCACCAATGCCCGCTGTGACTTCAGCGGTGTGGACATCAGCACCCGGCTGAAGGGCATAAAAAAATACAGGCGGAACCATGTGGAGAGGGTGATATGCCACTGATTCCAGAATTGGGTCAGGTTGCGCTGAAAATAGGGGGCTTTAAAGTTCTCGGGCAGGGTAATGCCCGCAATCCGCCCGATCCCGATGGCAATATCGACATAGCCCGAAAAATCAAAAAACAATTGCAGCGCATAAGCATAGACCATCAGCCACAGGATCGCAGTGCTGGAGGAATGCGCCGCAGTGTTGGGGGTGAGTGCGATCAGCGCAAGGGTATCAGCCAGCACAAACTTCTTCAACAGCCCGATGCCGATCCGCACCAGTCCTTGTAAGACCTCATCGGAGGCAAGGGGTTTTGTGGGCAGTTCCCGCTGAAGTTCTTTATGAAACTGCTCCAAGCGGGTGATGGGCCCCGCCGGAATCGCCGGGAAAAAGAGGCTGTACAGGGTGAAGTCGCGCAGTGAGACTGCCGTCACCCGTCCGATCCGGTAATCCAAGAGGACATGCATGAGCCGAAAGGCGATATAGGAAAAACCCACCCACCCGATCAGCCGATCCGCGCCGTCCGCCTGAACAAGACTGTTCACTGCTCCTTGCAGGGTGGGAAGTTTGAGGATCGCCAACAGACCGATGATCCCAACGATCCCTAACAAGGCAAACCGCTTTCGGGCAGAATCGGCTTCAGGATGAGGCAGATCGCGGATCAACGCTCCCACATTCAGCCCCCCCAGTACGACCAAGCCCGCAGCAGGCAGCACCATCAATGTTTCTGCTGGCGGCTGCCCACTGAGGATCAGACTCAAGACAGTGAGTGCTCCGCCGATCCCGATGATCAGCCCCAGATGAAGTCGATCTTCAGGGGTGGGCCGTTTTTGAATGATGACCCACACCCCGATCACCAACAGCAGGGTAAACGCGGGCAAAGCCGCGCCCCACAAACCGTTTTCCTGTTGGAGACCAAAGAGAGCGATAAGGCTGCCCACCCACAACAGTTCAAGACGCCAGCGCGGGATGAGGCGGGCGATCAGCGCTCCACCGATCATGAGCGCGATCCCGGCGAGAGTCAATGCACTTCTCCGATGGTCGCAGAAGCGGGCTTCCACGCTCGGATGACGGCCATCACCTGATCGATCACCGCTTCCTTACTTAGGTGATCGGTGTTGATGTGGACAGCATCATCGGCGGGACGCAGTGGGGCAACCGCCCGCTCGCTGTCTTGTTTATCCCGATCAGCAACCGCGTTTCGGGTGTCCTCAATATTGGTCAAACGCCCTTCCGACTGCGACTGTTGGTGGCGGCGTTCGGCGCGTATATCAAGGGTCGCATCCAGATAGATCTTCAGATCGGCATCAGGCAGGACAACCGTGCCAATATCGCGCCCCGCCATGATGATCTTGGGGTGTGCCGTCGCCAGTTCCCGGTACTTGGGGGTAAGTGCCGCACGTACCCCGGCCACAGCCGCGATCTTGCTGACTTTACGTTCCAAGCCCTTCTCGCGGAGCGCGTCGGTAATATCCTGAGTCTGGTACAGCACCCGATAGACACTGCCATCACCGGTGGGCCGCAGTTCAAAATTCGCATTCCGGGCAAGGGCGGTTAGGCTTTCCTCATCGGCGTTGATCATGCCTGTATGGATCGCCAACCATGTCACAGCGCGGTAAAACTGCCCGGTATCCACAAACAAATATCCTAGACGCCGGGCTACCTCCGAACCTACAGTGGTTTTACCCGCACCAGCGGGCCCATCCAGCGCAACAATCCTCGGTTGTATCATGATCCCCACTCTCTCAACACACACAACAGCCGGAGAACGTCGGTACGCCTCCGGCTGCTTTTAAGCTGCAATTCAAGACAAACGATCAAGACAGTCCGAGGCGCTTCTTACGTTCCTCTAGCTGCGAATCGACCACTGAGGTTTCGAGGGTATCTTCGACCTGCTCTTGCAGCCGAGTCCCCGCCAGTTCCAGTTTGGCGTCTTCCCGATCAAGGCGCTCGCGGATGGCATCCCCGATACGGCGGATGTCCTGATCCCCAATGCCCTGAATATCGGCCAGACTCTTGATGGTCTTGGTGGTCTGGGCTTTGGCTTCGGCCAGCTTCATCAGTTCCGCCAGATGTTCCCGCTCCTGACGGGCGGTATTGAGCTTGGATTCCATCTTGAGTTTGGCGTCAAGCATCTTTTTATATTCGGATTCTTGGCTCTGCCACTGTTCATAGTAGCTTTGAGCAAGCTGCTGCTGAGTATTCAGTTTGGCCTGCATCTTGGCCGCGAGATCCGCCTGCCCCCGCGTGAGTAAGGTATCAATATCCCGATCCAGTTTTTCGGCCTGCGCCGCGATTTCCTCGTGTTTGCGTTTGAGGGTGCGCACGCTGCCGCCAACGGTGACGATAGCGGTTTCAAGTTGATCCAGATCGCGCTCAGCGCGGCGGATATACTCATCCATCACTTTGACTGAGTTTGATTCCAGCGCCTTATCAACGATGCTGTGCAAACTCGCGGAGATAGCGATCTGAATTTTTTCAAGAATTGACTGTGCCACAGGTTTTGCCCCTTTCCTGTGTAGCGTAGACCTGACGAGTGATCATACAATATCCCGGCCGATTGTAACATGACTTGACGCATCTCACACCCTAAAATGAGGTGAGATGCAGGCGCGCTTCCGGTCAACCGGATCGAGGCAGGATCACGTTAAAAGTGGAGCCTGATCCCAGTTTGCTTTGGACCGTGATCGTCCCCCCGTGAATCTCAATGATCCGGCGCACAATGGCTAGTCCTGCACCTGCGCCCTGATCTTCGTAAACATGTCGGTCGATCTGGTAAAAAGGCTCAAAGATTTTTTCGACCTCATCCGCAGGGATACCACGCCCATAATCGGTGATGGAAAAAATGACCGTATTTTCGGTAGTGCTTACTTTGGCTTCGACTTCACGCGGCTCTTTATCGCTGAACTTGATCGCGTTATCGATCAGGCGTACCAAGGCCGCCCGCAAATAGTCGCCATCGGTGATAACCGCACAGGTGCCAGCTTCATTTTTGAGACTGACCTTGACCCCTTTTTGGTTGGCGAAGTTCTCGGTAGAACTGACCGCGCTTTCGAGGATCGTGAACAATCCGTTCATAGAGCGTTTGCGAGATTCGTAACTCTGAAGGGCGTGGCCGGTCTCCAGTTCCACCAACAGGATGAAGTTCTCCACCAACCGCCGCAGGCGATCCGCGCCAGAGTTGACCTCTTTGAGGTACTCGCGCAGTTCGTTCACAGAAAGCAGCCCCACATCGGTATTGAGCATGTCGGAGTAGCCCACCATGGTAGTGAGTGGGGTACGGAACTCATGATGGAGCATGATCAGGATGCGTTTTTTGATCTCCGCGATCTGCTGCTGCTGGGCTTCAACTAACTGTTGATGGCGCTTTAATTTGGCGGCCACAATCACCAGCAGGTCTTCGGGATCAAAGGGTTTGGTGATGTAGTGATCGGCCCCCGCCTGAAAACCATAGCGCATATCAGATTTTTCGCCTTTGGCGGTGAGGAATACAAAGGGGATATGCATCCACTTGGGCACGCGCCGGACTTCGCGCAGGAATTCCAGCCCGTTCAGTTCTGGCATCATAATGTCTGAGACGATTAGATCAGGGGGAATAGGCGCATTCTGGAGCTTTTCAAGCCCTTCACGTCCATTCAGTGCGGTTTCGACGGCGTACCCTTGAATTTCAAGGATGTCCCGGATTCCTTTGAGCAGACTGGCCTGATCTTCCAAGACTAAAATGTTGGGTTGTCGTGTCATATTCTGTGCCCCGGGATCGTTGCTACATCAATAGATTAGCACAAAATGTCTAAATTGTTCATTAAGGCTTATAAGCGAGTCAGAAAACTCTGTAGAGGTAGGTTCCTTCAGGCTTCTGCCCATTAAGGCAGTTAACCCCAAGATTGAACATCTTCTTTGGAGTTTCAATGCCTCAAAGGTCTATTGTACCCGAACTGAGCAAATGTGCAGAGGGTATCCTATCCATCAGGCGTATAGGGCGATTGCATGAAATTGGGTTAAGGGTTTGGGGCAAAGGGCAAGGGCGTCACTTCTACCAGTTTGAAGCCCTTTTTGAAGCCCTTCTTGTGATGCCTTTCACAACGTACCCCCTCTGATTCACGTATAGTGAAGAGGTGTTGGTGGTTCACCCCCAAAAGATGGTGCGTGCGAACGCGCCGCTGGTCAGGTGAACCATTTCTGCGCAAAGATGCGAGTACCATACGGGAGACATCGGGGATGGGTGTTGAAGCCAAAAAAAAGATGCGACAGGGCAGTTGGTATCAACGGGTGGTGGCCCATGTGATAGCGACCGATGTTGCCAACTACAACGCCATGGTCAGGGATCGCAAACAGGCACTGATCAGTGGATTGCACGGCAAGATCGTCGAATTCGGTATGGGGGCGGGTGCTAATCTGTCCTTTTTTGCGCCGGATGTTCAGTGGTTGGGTGTTGATCCCAACCCAGCAATGTTTCCTTATGTCGAACAAGAAGCCCAGCGACTGGGTATGGCGGTCGAAATCCACGAAGGCAAAGCGGAATCGCTGCCCGTTGAGTCGGACAGTGTTGATGCTGTCGTTTGCACCACTGTGCTGTGCACCGTCCGCGATCCGCGCCAATCCCTTCAAGAGGTGCTGCGGGTACTCAAACCGGGCGGGCGTTTTGTGTTCATTGAACATGTGGCTGCACCACGCCGCACTTGGCTCCGACGGCAGCAGAATCTCGTTCACTTTGTCTGGCGGTTATACGCGGACGGATGCTGTCCCAACCGAGAGACGTGGGCCCTGATTGAAAATGCTGGTTTCAGTCAAGTGAAGATCGAGCATTTTCGCCTCAAGTTAGGGTTTCTTGGGCCTCATATTGCTGGTTTCGCCGTGAAGTAGCCGCCCGCAGCTTTTTGAAACCGGTGATCAACATTACCGACTGGCAGGAATCATCGAGATTTATCACCGCATTGATCAGGGACATAAGAATAGGGCTTACGCAGTTGAGGTTGTTTCCCCCGCATTTGTCGAAAGGGGCAGTTGAGGGGGAAGCCTCCTCAAAAACCTCGTTTTCCCCCCCTTCTCCAGATTGGAGAAGGGGGGAAGGGGGGATGAGGTCGAAGCGTGCAGGGCTACTTTTCAAACGGTCTCTAAAGAACATAAGATAAGCCAACCGCATCATCACACTGACCTTACATCGCTAAGCCTGACAAAACGCAGAACGCTCGGATAGGAGTAACCTCATGAAAGCAGTAGTCTACAAAAAATACGGCCCCCCAGAAGTGCTTCAGCTAACGGAGATAACCAAACCCACACCAAAGGACAACGAAGTGTTGGTCAGAGTCTATGCGACCACAGCGCATGTCGGCGATACGCGGATGCGCAGCTTCACTGTCCCCCCTGCATTTTGGCTGTTTGCCCGTTTGTATCTGGGTGTCTTCAAACCCAAAAGGGCTGTTTTAGGAATGGAGCTGGCCGGGGACATTGAAGCTGTTGGCAAGGCAGTCACACGTTTCAAGCCGGGTGACGCAGTGTTTGCCTCCACTGCCTCGGTCAATTTCGGCGCATACGCTGAGTACAAATGCCTGCCCGAAGATGGGATGGTGGCCATCAAACCGAACACGATCAGCTATGAAGAAGCCGCCGCCGCTCCCACCGGAGGGATCACCGCCTTACGCTGTCTTCGAAAAGCAAATATCCAGCCGGGACAAAAGGTGCTTGTCTACGGCGCATCGGGTTCCGTCGGGACTTACGCGGTACAGCTTGCTAAGTGTCACTTTGGAGCAGAAGTGACCGGGGTATGCAGCAGCGCCAACTTAACGTTGGTGAAATCGTTGGGGGCTGATGCGGTCATTGACTACACCCGTGAGGATTTTACCGAGCGTGGACAAACCTATGATGTGATTTTTGACGCAGTGGGCAAATTCCCCACAGCAAAAGGTAAAAAGGCACTGAAACAACCGGGGACTTATCTGAATGTCCTCACGGATTCAGGGCGTGGTGAAAAGCTTGAAGAACTCCTTTTCATCAAAGGACTGCTTGAGTCGGGCGTGATCCGACCAGTCATCGACCGGTGTTATTCGTTGGAGCAAATTGTTGAGGCGCACCGCTATGTGGATCAGGGGCATAAAAAAGGACATGTGGTCATCACCGTAACCAATACACCTCAAAAAGAGGCAAACAATTCGGATTCCGATTTGAACGGGTGAAAATGGCGAGTGGATTAGGGGTCGCTTTCCCCAAAAGCGGCCCATCCAAGGGCTGTTGAGGTTCAGTTTGCCACAGGTGAGCAGCGTGTATCCAGCGATTGTGAGGGGAGATTCGCCAGTCGCTGTAATTGCACCGCTCCCCCCTTTTGGATATAGTTCAACGGAATATTAGCTTCTTAGAGACCCTGTGGGGGCGATTCATGGACAACGGCGCAGCGACCGGACTTTTGCTGGCGATGGCAGTTCTGATCTTAGCTGCGAGAGTCGCTGGCAGTGTCGCCCGCAGTCTTAATCAGCCCCGTGTCCTCGGTGAGTTGATTGTCGGGGTGATTCTCGGCCCTTCCCTCCTTGATTTTTTGCATACCCCCTCGTTTGGGCTTAGTGTGGCTCCCATTGAGGAAACCATCCAGCATCTGGCAGATTTTGGGGTTTTGCTGCTGATGTTCAGCATTGGCTTAGAACTACACCTTGCCGAACTCAGAATGGTGGGAAAAGTGGCTGGGTTCGCCGGGGTCGCGGGGGCGCTGCTGCCAGTAATCCTCACCTTTCCAACCCTTTTGCTGTTTGGTTATGGCTGGCCCGTTGCCCTGTTTGCAGGGGTAACCTTCGCCGCGACTTCTGTGAGTATCTCTGCTCAGGTGCTGTTGGAGTTAGGCATCCTTCGGACAAAAGTGGGCAATGCGCTCTTAGCCTCTGCACTGGTGGATGATGTGATCGCCATCCTTTTAGTGTCGCTGGCGGTGGCTCTGATTCAGCCACCGGGCGCTGACCAACAGATCGGGCTTCTGGCTGTATTGGTACGCATGATTGCCTACCTCCTGATCGCGTTTTTGATCGCTTGGTATGCCCTGCCACCGCTCATGAATTGGATTCATACTCACCCTGACTTTGCCCACTCTTTTGGGGTGCCAGCGGTGGCCATTGTGTGCGCTTTCCTGTTCGGTTGGACGGCGGAACATTTTGGCGGGGTCGCAGCGATCACGGGGGCATTTATTGCGGGGGTAGGCTTAAGCCGCAGCCATGAAACCATCAAACGGCAGATCAGCATCGCTGTCACCAATCTTTGTTACGCCTTTTTAGTCCCTGTGTTTTTTGTTCATATCGGGCTCCAGATTGATCTGCACACCTTTCCTCTGAACGCGATCCCGCTGGCTGCTGTCCTGCTGGTCATCGCTATTGCCTCAAAAGTCATCGGTGGTCTTTGGGGGGCGCGCCAAGGGGGATTTACTGAGGCAGAGTCCTTGCAGTTAGGCATTTGTATGATCGCCCGGGGCGAAGTGGGGCTGATCGTGGCGACCCTAGGCTTATCTGCGGGGGTCTTTCGCACCGGCGAACCCTTGTTTGCAGCTCTCTTTTTGATAATTCTGATCACCACAGTCCTGACTCCGCCCCTCGTGCGGCGCACTTTCGCCAGCACCATCGTTGAAGCAAAGGTGGCTCCCAAACGCCAAAAAGGTTGAAAAAGTCATGTCTAAACTCGTTATCCTGATTACCTCACGGGTTGATGAAGGGCATCAGATCGGGGAGGCTTGGTATGCAGCGGGTGCACCCGGTGTAACCTTTGTAGAGAGCTACGGCATCCGAAGCCTTCAACAGGCGAACAAGTCGTCGGAGGTGCTTCCGGGGGTGCTTTCGATATTTCAGATTTTGCGTCAAAACGAGGAGATGAGCCTGATTGTGCTTTCGGTGGTGGATGATAACGCCATTGTCAAACGCCTGATCGAGGCCACGGAGACGATCTTAGGCGATCTGCTTGAACCGCATACTGGTCTGGTGTTTGTGCTAGATGTGGAACACGCAATCGGCATTCGAGACCCACGCAGTGGCAGCAAGGGCAGCAGTTGAGGAACGCCCCAGGGACGCCTTGGTTCTGTGTTTGATCAAACCACCGCGGGCTGCTCACTAAGCGTTGTCCAGCGTTGATCAACAAACTGCATTTTGGGCAAACTAACCAAAAAGAACCCTCGGTTTTTGTGCAAGGTGCCACTTGTGATGATCCTCACACAAACCGTACACTCTGGAAAGTTGGTTCACACAGGTTTTTAGTTGCAGGTATGACCTTGAACGGCATCCTTATTCTTGGCGTCATCGTAGTCCTACTATCCAGCCTCGTATCCCTAATTGGGAGCGAGAACTTGGGGTGGAACGGTGCTGCGTCGGATGCTAACGGTCACTAAAAGCCGAAAGCACACCAGTACGAGATAAAAAAACCGCCCCAGCATCGGGGCGGTTTTTTTGTGCAGAATCATTCGTCTAGATACTTTAACAGCAGCCGTTTTTTGTGCTTTTGAGGAAAGGTCACGTCATGTCGGATCAATCCACCCCCACCAATACACCTCTGGCGACCCCACTGGAAGTCGCAAAGATGGAGCGCGATTCCAGCCCGTGGACAGAACTGTACCAAGATGAATCAGGCGACGCCGGCATGTCGTCTGAGTCTCCGCGTGAGACTGCTCACAGTAACCCTGATGCTGCCCAAATGCATCAATCTTCACCTGCTGAATCGGACGAGTCTACGCAGGACGCCCTCACCAAAGCATTTAACTGGTAATGGGGCGTCCTGTTTTTTTTGAAAGGCAAAGCAACCTATGGCGCTTAATAACGGTCCTTACGTGTGGTTTGACGGCAAGTTCGTAAAGTGGGAAGACGCCACCGTTCATGTGGGCATCCATGCCCTCCACTACGGTTCCAGCGTATTTGAGGGCATTCGTGCTTACGAAACCCAGCAGGGAACGGCGATTTTTCAACTTGAACCGCACGTCCAGCGGATGGTGAACAGCTGCAAACTGATGCGTATGGCAATCCCCTACAGTGGGGCGGAACTGTCTACGGCCATTCAAGAGACGGTCGCCCTCAACGGGCAGCCGGCCTGTTACATCCGCCCTTTGATCTTTCGGGGCATGGGCAGCCTTGATCTCGATGGGCGCTCCAACCCGAATCATGTGGTCATCTTCTCTTTTGCGTGGGGTGCATATCTAGGTGAGGAAGCCCTCGAAAAAGGCGCGGAAGTGATGATCAGTTCGTGGCGGCGCATTAGCCCGGAAACGGGATCGCCGCTGGGAAAGATCGGCGGACAGTATGTGAGCAACAGTTTTGTGCGTATGGAAGCGCATGAATTCGGCTTTGACGAAGGGCTGCTGCTCGACTCCAATGGCATGATGAGCGAAGGCTCTGGTGAGAATCTTTTTGCGATCTTTGGCAATACCATCTATACCGCGCCCGTGGGTTCTTCCATTCTAGCGGGGGTGACCCGCCTCAGTGTGCTTCAGCTTGCCCGCGATCTAGGTTATGAAGTGCGCGAACAAACTCTCAGCCGGGACTCGCTCTATGTGGCTGATGAACTGTTCATGACAGGCACTGCCGCTGAAATTTCCCCGATCCGTTCGGTTGACCGGATTCAGATCGGGGCGGGCAAACGGGGCCCAATCACCAAAGCCCTTCAGGATGAGTTTTTTGGTATCGTGACTGGCAAAATGCCAGATCGTCATGGGTGGCTTACCCCGGTAAAACTGGGCGAAGTCGCCAGCGGTGACTAATGCAGGGATTTAGGTTCGATCCCCTGTGTTCTGGTCTCAGCCAGCAGGGGAAGGGACATGGCAATCATTCAGGTGTGCACGATTGGAAAGGGACGACAACATGAAGTTAACCGGGGCTGAAATCATCTGGGAATGTCTGGTGCGCGAAGGCGTGGAGTATGTTTGGGGTTATCCCGGCGGGGCGATCCTGCCCACATATGACGCCTTAAGCAAGTACCAAAACAAGATCAAACACGTGCTGGTACGCCACGAGCAGGGTGCTACTCACATGGCGGACGGTTATGCCCGCGCCACTGGCAAGGTTGGGGTGGCAATGGCCACTTCTGGCCCCGGTGCAACCAACATGGTCACCGGGATCGCCACAGCCATGATGGACTCTTCACCCATTGTGTGCATTACCGGACAGGTGGCTTCGGGGGTGATCGGTTCGGACGCCTTTCAAGAAATCGACATCACCGGCATCACCCTGCCTATTACCAAGCACAATTTTCTGGTAACTGACCTGCGTGAGTTGGTCACAACTTTGCGCAAAGCCTTTTTCATCGCCCGCAGCGGACGACCGGGTCCCGTTCTGGTCGATGTGGCTAAGGACGTGCAAAACGCCAGCATTGAGTTTGAGTACCCTACCGACGCCATCCGACTCCCCGGTTATCGCCCAGCGCAGTCTGCTTCCGTTCAGCAGATTGAGCGCGCTGTAGAGATGCTGCTCAAAGCCAAACGCCCCCTGATCCTCGCGGGGCATGGGGTGAACATGTCTGGGGCGGAGCGTGCGCTGCTCACCCTCGCCGAGCGGGGGCATATCCCCGTCGCACTCACCTTGTTGGGCAAAGGGGCCGTGCCCGAAAGCCATCCTCTGTGCCTCGGCATGATGGGGATGCACGGTGGCGCTTCAGTGAATCAGGCGATTCAGGGTGCGGACCTGCTGATCGCCTGCGGAATGCGCTTTGATGACCGAGTGACGGGCAACCTCAAAACCTATTCGCCCAACTCCAAAAAGATTCACATCGACATCGACGCCTCCGAGATCAACAAAAACGTCAAGGTAGATGTGGGCATCGCGGGTGATTTGCGGACGGTCTTGGAACAGCTTCTGCCTCATGTGCCCGTCATGCAGCATGACGAATGGATGTCCGAAATTCGGGAGTGGCAGCGCGATGTGGATCATCGTGACATCGTGAACCAGACGCCCCCAACAGATAAACTCTTTGCGGCCCACGCCATCCGTGATCTGTGGAAAGCTACTGGCGGGAATGCCCTTGTGGTGACGGATGTCGGTCAGCATCAGATGTGGGAAGCCCAATATTACCTGCACGAACGTCCCCGCACCTTGATCACTTCTGGCGGTTTGGGCACGATGGGTTTTGGGCTGCCCGCCGCAATCGGGGCCAAGATGGGCTGTCCCAACGATCATGTGTGGGCCATTGTGGGTGATGGTGGTTTCCAGATGACCTTGACCGAACTGGGGACAGCAGCCCAAGAGAACATTAATATCAACGTGGCCATCATCAACAACAGTTATCTGGGCATGGTGCGACAGTGGCAAGAGTTTTTCTATGAGGAACGCTACAACGCCACCCCCATGCACAACCCTGACTTCTGCAAGCTGGCGGAGGCATACGGGATCGCCGCGATCCGGGTGACCAACCGCGCCCAAATTCCGGAGGCTGTGGCCAAAGCCCAGAGCATCAATGGACCTACGGTGGTGGAGTTCCGGGTCGAAGAGGCCGACATTGTGTACCCGATGGTTCCCGCAGGGGCAGATCTGCACAATATGATCCGCCGTCCCAACAATATTCCCGATTTTACCGAGAGTCACTAATCAGCGCGCCGCTGCTAAAAGGAACGAAGAAGGATGAAACATACACTGGTTGCCCTCGTGGAAAATGAACCCGGCGTGCTGAACCGCGTCGCCAGCCTGTTCCGCCGCCGGAATTTCAACATCGACAGTTTGACCGTCGGGCGCACCGAGAACCCGAATATCTCGCGCATGACCATTGTCCTTGACAGCAATGTAACCCGCGTCTATCAGGTGGAGAAAAACCTGTACAAACTGGTCAACGTGATCAGTGTTCAGGAAGTCACCCAGCGCCCCTTCATCAGTCGTGATCTGGCCCTGATCAAGGTGGTATGCGCCCCTGAAGTGACCGCAACTGCGGAGCGCTTTGGGGCACGAGTACTGGATCAAACCGACGGCATGTGCGTGATCGAGTTTGCCGCCGAAGAGTCCCGGGTGGAGGAGTTGGTCGAAGCTCTGCGTCCCTTTGAGATTGTCGAATTGGTACGCACTGGCGTTGTAGCGATGGGACAGGGTGGCGTCGTCACTCGGGTGGAACCCGATTGGGCGACCGCATAAGCATGAACCATAGGCGGGGGGCAGAATCCTCCCGCCTTTTGCTTTTCATTTCATTTCTAAGAGTCACAACATCAAGGAGTCTGATTTATCAATGGCTACGCTCTACTACGACAAGGACGCCGATCTCGCCCTGCTGAAGGATAAAACCGTTGCCGTGATCGGGTACGGCAGTCAGGGTCATGCTCATGCCCTGAATCTACGCGACAGCGGCGTAAAGGTCGTTGTGGGTCTGCATGAAGGCAGCAAGTCGCGGGCAAAGGCCGAAGCGGATGGGGTCACGGTGATGAGTGTGCCCGAAGCCGCCAAAGCCGCGCAGGTGATCATGATGCTCATCCCCGATACCAAACAGGCGGCAGTCTACCGTGATCAGGTCGCTCCCTACCTCGAAGCCGGGGATACCCTGCTCTTTGCGCATGGCTTTAACATTCGTTTTGGCCAGATTCAACCACCCGCCAACGTGAATGTAGGGATGGTTGCGCCTAAGGGACCCGGTCACCGGGTGCGTGAGACCTACTCCGAAGGGGGTGGTGTGCCCTGTTTGATCGCGGTGCATCAAGACCCATCGGGCAATACCAAAGCGCTCACCCTCGCTTATGCAAAAGGCATTGGGGGCACACGGGCAGGTGTCTTGGAAACCACCTTTGCGGAGGAGACGGAGACCGACCTCTTTGGTGAACAAACGATCCTGTGCGGCGGGGTGACGGCGCTGGTCAAAGCTGCTTTTGAGACGCTGGTACAGGCCGGTTATCAGCCCGAAGTGGCCTATTTTGAATGTCTCCACGAACTGAAGCTGATCGTTGATCTGCTGTATCAGGGTGGCATGAACTATATGTGGTATTCAGTCTCCGATACTGCTGAATACGGCGGTTATGTGACTGGCAAACGTATTGTCACCGACGAAACCCGCAAGGTGATGAAGGAAGTCCTGACCGAGATTCAAAACGGTTCCTTTGCGGAGACGTGGATCGAGGAGAATGTGACCGGGCTAAAGCACTTCCTCCAGATGCGCAAGGATGAACGTTCCCATCAGGTTGAGGAAATCGGGGCACGGTTGCGTGATATGATGCCCTTTGTAAAGCCCAAGCGCCTGCAAGACTACGATCCGAAGGGGTAAGGGGGAGTCATGTCCGCAGTTTCCGTTTCCACTCATGTTCGTATTTTTGACACCACCCTGCGCGATGGGGAGCAGTCACCGGGCGCGTCCTTAAACAGCGCTGAGAAGATGGAGATCGCCGTTGCGCTGGCTGCCTTGGGGGTGGACGTGATCGAAGCCGGATTCCCGGCCGCTTCCCCTGACGATCTGGCCGCAGTGAAGCGTATTGCGCAGGAGGTGGGCAAACCTGATGGGCCCATCATTTGCGGCTTAGCCCGCTGTGTCCGCGGCGACATCGAAAAAGCATGGGAAGCGGTGCAGTACGCGGCCAAACCGCGCATCCATACCTTCCTTTCCTCGTCGGATATTCATCTGAAATACCAGATGAACATGACCCGCGAGGAAGCGCTCGAACGCGCTCGCGAGATGGTACGTTTCGCCCGAAGCCTGTGCCCTGATATTGAGTTCAGCCCCATGGATGCAGGACGCAGCGACTGGGCCTATGTCTCTCAGATGTGCGCTATCGCCATTGAGGAAGGCGCAACCACCCTCAATATCCCGGATACAGTGGGCTATATGACCCCAGATGAGTACGGCAAGCTGATCGCCTACCTGATCGAAAACACCCCCGGCGGCAAAGACCCGGCTATCTTCTGGTCATGCCACTGCCATGATGATCTGGGCATGGCCACTGCCAACACCCTCGCCGGGCTGCACGCTGGGGCCCGTCAGGCGGAGGTGACCATCAACGGCATCGGTGAGCGGGCTGGCAATACTTCTCTCGAAGAGGTGGTCATGGCCCTGAACACCCGCAGTGGGTTTTACGGGCTGGAGACTGCCATCGACACCAAACAACTGACCCGTATCAGCCGCATGGTGGCCAACTACACCGGGATGGTGGTACAGCCCAACAAAGCCATCGTGGGTGCAAACGCCTTCTCACACGAAGCAGGCATCCATCAAGACGGACAGTTAAAACATCAGTCCACCTACGAGATCATGCGCCCAGAGAGTGTGGGTGTCTCCGAGAGCCGGTTGGTGTTGGGTAAACACAGCGGACGGCACGCCTTCAAGGTGCGCCTGCGTGATCTGGGCTTTGAACTGAGCGAAGACGAACTGCGCAGAGCCTTTGAGCGCTTTAAGGAAGTGGCCGACAAAAAGAAGCACATCACCGACGCCGACTTGCAGGCCATCCTCTCTGATCAGCTTCAGGGCCCAGTGGAGGTCTTTAAGCTCCGGGGAATGCAGGTCACCTGTGGGCAGATCGGGATGCCTACGGCCACCATCAAACTCGAAGGCCCAGATGGTAAGGAGTATATTGAGGCAGCTATCGGCACGGGGCCCGTGGACGCCTGCTACAGCGCCATCGACAAGATCATCAAAGCGCCCAGCCGCCTGCTCGAATTTTCAGTACGGGCGATCACCGAGGGAATCGATGCCTTGGGCGAAGTGACCGTCCGCATTTGCTCGCTGGATGGTGAATACCAGACCTACGGCGGTCACGGGGCAGACCCTGATATTGTGGTGGCTTCGGCCAAGGCCTATCTCTCTGCCTTAAACCGCCTGTTGGTAGCAACGGGTGGCGCGGGTGTCACCCCCGAAGGTGAATCCGCGACCATCCGAATGACTGGAGATTAAGCGCGATGAGTCAACCCGTTTGCATCTATGACACCACCCTACGGGACGGGACTCAGCGGGAAGGAATCTCGCTCAGTCTCCAAGATAAGATCAAAATCACCCGTATCCTCGACGATCTAGGCGTCGCCTACATCGAGGGCGGCTGGCCCGGCTCCAACCCCAAGGATGCGGCCTACTTTCAGGCGGTCAAGGAAATGCCCCTGAAGCACGCCCGAATCAGTGCGTTTGGAGCTACCTGCCGGGTAGGGGCGCGCCCTGAGGAAGACGACAATATCAAAGCGCTGGTGGATTCGGAAACGCCCGTCGTGACAGTGGTGGGCAAATCGTGGCTGCTGCATGTGTATGAAGTGCTGCGCACCACCCCAGAGGAGAATCTGCGCCTGATCGGAGAGTCCGTCGCCTATCTCAAAAGTTTAGGGCGGGAGGTGGTCTACGACGCTGAACATTTCTTCGATGGCTTCAAAGCCGATTCCGAATATGCCCTGACTACCCTCAAGGCCGCGGTCCAGAACGGTGCGGATTGGGTTACCATTTGTGATACCAACGGCGGCACCATGTACTGGGAGATGGAACAGATCACTTGTGAGGTGGCGCGGGCGCTGCCGGGGGTAAAGATCGGGATTCATACCCACAATGATGGCGAATTGGGGGTGGCCAATTCGTTAGCGGCGGTGCGCAGCGGCGCGACGATGGTACAAGGCACGATCAACGGTTACGGTGAACGGGTGGGCAATGCTAATCTGGTGAGTATCATCCCAGATTTGATGCTCAAGATGAACGTCCCATGCCTACCTGACGCCGAGAATCTCAAACACCTGACCTATGTTGCGCGGGCGGTAGCGGAGATCGCCAACCTGCCCCCAGACAGCCACCTGCCTTATGTGGGTAAAAGCGCCTTTGCTCACAAGGGTGGTATCCATGTGGCCGCGATCCGCCGCAACGTGAACTCGTACCAGCATATCGACCCAGAACTGGTCGGAAATGAAATGCGGGTGCTGGTCTCTGACCTCAGCGGGCGCGGCAACGTGATGAGCAAAGCTGAGCAGTTTGGGATGGATGTCTCCAATGAGGCCGCCCGGCAGGTGCTTGAAGAGATCAAACGTCTCGAAAATCAGGGCTACGTCTTTGAAGGCGCAGAGGAATCGGTGGCCATGATGCTCAAGCGCGCTCAGCCAGACTACAAAGCGCCTTTTGAACTGATCGATTTTCTGGTCATGGTTGAAAATCGGCGCGGACGGGGGATGCTGGCGGAGGCAACCGTGAAACTTGCCGTAGCCGATCAGGTTATGCACACGGCCGCTGAAGGCAACGGCCCCGTGAACGCTCTCGACATTGCCCTACGTAAGGCCCTTGCGCCGGTGTATCCACGTATCAACGAATTTACCCTCGCGGATTATAAGGTGCGCATCCTCGACGGACATAATGGTTCTGCGGCTATCACCCGCGTGATGATCGACACCCAGAGCGAAAATCGCCGCTGGACGACGGTGGGCGCAGGTCCCAATATCATTGAGGCCTCATGGCGCGCCCTCATCGACAGTATCGAGTTTGGGATCACCATGGTGGAGTAAAATCCCCCACAACATCCCTTGTAGGGGCAGCCACACGGGGCTGCCCGGCGAAATCTCGTGCCAGTGCCCGCCTGATCCGGGCTACAAGGGGATGTTCCCATGTTTTTTGGGCGGGTTTTCATCACGTTTGTTCTGGAGCATATTTAAGCCGTTGATCAGCCGAGCGCGGGTTTCGGCAGGCATGATCACGTCATCGATGAAGCCCCGTGAAGCCGCCACATAGGGATTGGCAAACTTCTCCCGATACATGGCCACCAGTTCCGCCTTTTTAGCGACAGGATCAGCCGCTTCGGCCAGTTCGCGCCGAAAGATGATGTTGACCGCACCATCAGGGCCCATCACTGCGATCTCCGCCGTAGGCCACGCCAGATTGAGATCACCCCGGATATGTTTGCTGCTCATCACGTCATAGGCACCGCCGTAGGCTTTGCGGGTGATCACGGTAAGTTTGGGCACCGTGGCTTCACAATAGGCATAGAGCAGCTTCGCCCCGGCACGGATGATTCCCCCGTGTTCCTGCTTCACCCCCGGCATGAATCCGGGCACATCCTCAAAGGTGATGATGGGGATGTTGAAGCAGTCGCAAAAGCGGATGAAGCGCGCCGCTTTTTCGCTGGCATCAATATCCAGCACCCCGGCAAGCACCATCGGTTGATTGGCCACAATGCCCACGCTGCGCCCCCCAAGCCGAGCAAAACCGACCACAATATTGGGCGCATAGTGTTCGTGAATTTCAAAAAAGTGCCCATCATCCACGATCATGTTGATCACTTCTTTGATGTCATAGGGCTTGTTGGGGTTATCAGGCACAATCGCATTGAGGCGCTCATCGGTGCGCAGGGCGTCATCGCGGGAGGGCTTCGGCGGCGCATCCTCCATGTTGTTTTGGGGCAGGTAGCTCAACAGTTCCCGGATCATGTAGAGACAGTCTGCCTCGGAGGGGGTGGACACATGGCATACCCCGCTGGTAGCACTGTGGATCGAAGCGCCGCCCAAGTCCTCAAAACTCACGTCTTCATGGGTCACCGCCTTGACCACATCAGGCCCGGTCACAAACATGTAGGAGGTATCCTGCACCATAAAGATGAAGTCCGTCAGGGCAGGCGAATACACTGCGCCGCCCGCACACGGACCCATGATCGCACTGATCTGGGGGATGACCCCACTGGCGAGGGTATTTCGTAGGAAAATATCGGCATACCCACCCAGACTGACCACCCCTTCTTGAATTCGTGCGCCCCCAGAGTCGTTCAGTCCGATGATGGGCGCACCATTCTTGACGGCCATCTCCATCACCTTACAAATCTTCTCCGAGTGAACCTCTGAGAGCGACCCCCCAAAGACTGTGAAGTCTTGCGAGTAGACATACACCAAACGTCCGTCGATGGTGCCCCACCCTGTGACCACACTATCACCAAGGTACTGGTTTTCGGGGCGATCCATCCCAAAATCCCGCGAACGCTGCACCACAAAGGCATCCACTTCCCGAAAGCTGCCCACATCCAGCAGCAGTTCGATCCGTTCGCGGGCCGTCATTTTTTTGTTTTTGTGCTGACGCTCGATGCGTTCGGCGCCGCCACCCTGACGGCTGCGCTCACGCATCTGGCGGAGAAGGTCAAATTTATCCTGATGCTGGTTGGTCATCGGAGTATTCCTCGGCTGATTCTGAAATATCGACTCAATAGGCTAAAAAAATGTGTGCTGAAACCTAATAACCCCTCAAAGTCCAGTAGGCTACGGGCAACCCTTCCGCCTAGACCAGACCTATCCCGTATAAGATTCGGTGAACGAGGTGAATGAAAACCACCAGACCGCAGCCCAGTATCACCAACCGGTTGATCCTCAACAGGGCCCGTCCAAGAGGGATCAAACGTTGGTGAAGCGGTGCCGCTGCCTGTGCGCGGATCGGTGGAAACAGGGCACATCGGGTAACTTCTACCAACAGCCCCAAGTTCAGGATGGTGATCGCCATGGTTGCATCCCGGGCCCACAGCCACCAACCGATAGGGAACGTCCACAAGACCATATTCAGGTTATGACTGAAGGTATAAACCGTCGCTCCGGTGGCCAGCCACAAACGCCGATCCTGTAAGACTGCAAACCACAGCAGCACCGCCGCCGCATACAGATAACGTTCGTGAATCTGCGAGGGCAGCATAAAAAAGCCGAAGTAGAGGGCCGCCGCCCATACAAACTCGCGCCGCGCATGGGGGCTTCGCCACATGGCTGCCATGATCAACAGGGTATATATCCCCAGCGCCGCAAGTCCCGCCTGATGCACTGTAATCGTCCCGATCAACTTCTGCGCATCCCAATAAATATCATGGGGCCAAGGCAAAAAGACCCGATGGGGTGTGACCAAATACCACAAGTTAAAGGCGTTCATGGTCGCCGCTGGATACTTATCAACAGCATTTAGGTAAGGGTAAAAAGCAGGTGCGAACTCACTGCTGAGGGCGTAGGGCAGCACCCCTAAAAAGACGATCAGGGCTGCTCCCAATGCCCCCCCAAGGGCACTGCGCCACCCATGACGTCGAAATGTCAGCACCAACACCAACGGCGCGATCACAATACTTTGGAACTTGGCCAGCATCGCCAGCCCAAAGAGCGCCCACGCCCAACCGGGTTTATCGCGCCGGAGGGCCAGCAAAGTCAGGATCACCAGCATGGTGAACAGCGAATCAACCTGCCCCCACAGCCCCGAAACGATCACCAAGCCCGGAAAGATTGCCAGTGCTGCCGGGATGATCAAACGCCCCGAACGCCGACTGTAGGCATAGGCAAGGCTGATGATCACCAGATCGGCGCAAATGGGCACGATCTTGAGCAGAGGCACCAGATCGGGGTTGTCGGTGATATTGGGGGACGATCCCCACTGGTAGATGGAGCCGATAAAGCCCAAAAGGGTGATATACAGCGGCGGCGCATCGGTGGTGTGCAGGCGATACACGCTGAACCAACCGTAGCGGTTCATGCTCCATGCGCGCTCACTGTAATAATTGAGGTCGGATTCGTGTCCGGGGATGGTCAGATACCCGACTCTCAAGAAAAGGGCCACCCCAAGGATAGGCAGCAGTGGCAGCCACACCCGCCACCACGAAGGCTTCGAAGGGGGGAGCGCTGCCGCTGTAGTGGTCACAAAATATCCGTGTAAGTGCGCACGAAAAAGAGGATCGTCACAAAAAAGGCGATGGCGATCACAATGCGTCGGGCCACTTTGGGATCAAGCCGAAGGGCAAGTGAAGCCCCCCCATAACCGCCGATCACCGCTCCCACGATGGTGATCAGGGCAATGTCCCAATGCACCAGCCCACCACCGATGAAGATGAGGACCGCAATCCCATTGATCATGGTCGCCAGCAGTACCTTGATCGCGTTCATGCTGTGAATGTTGGTCATGCCCATCAGTGAGAGCAAGGTAAGCATCAACACCCCGATCCCACCGCCGAAGTAACCGCCGTAAGTAGCGATCACCAGTTGCAGAATCACGGCTGCGGCTGAAGGTTGATTGTTCTCCGAGACCAGCGGGCGCTTGAGGACACGGTTCAGGCTCGTTGTGATCTGTTTGCTAAAGGTGAACAACAAGGTCGCCAGCAGCAGCAAAAAGGGCAGGATTTTGTCAAAGAGGGCGGCTGGGGTGTTGCGCAGCAGTTCCGCGCCCAAAAACCCGCCGATCATGCTGACCAAAATGAGTTCGACCAACCGCCGCCGATCTTGTTTTGCCAGCTCTTTTCGATAGGGAGCAATACTCACCGCTGAACCGGGCCACAGCGAGATAGTGTTCGTTGCGTTGGCGTTGATCGAGGGAATGCCAATGGAGAGGATGGTGGGAAAAAGGATGAAACTGCCGCCACCTGCGACCGAATTCATCGCGCCTGCAATGATCGCAGCGCCAAACAACAGTACACCTTGAAGAACCGTCATGAACAACCTTTCTGGAATCTATTGGGAGCGCCATCGGGCCGGGGTAATTGCCTTTTCGCCCCGGCCCTTTGGGACTAATCAAATCGGATGCGGGGATCAAGCCATGTGTACATCAAGTCCACGAAGATATTGCCCGCAATTAGGAACAAAGCATATAGGATGGTTGTGCCGAGCAGCAAGTTGTAATCCCGTGCTGCAACCGCGTTCACAAATGAATCCCCTAAACCCGGAATTGCAAAGATACGTTCGATGATCAAAGAACCAGTCAGCACATCTGCCAACAGCGGCCCAATGATGGTTGCAACGGGGATCAGGGCGTTTTTGAGAGCATGAACATAGATCACGATCCGTTCCGCCAAACCTTTGGCGCGGGCCGTGCGGATGTAATCGTCCCGAAGCACCTGAAGCACACTGGCCCGGGTAAGACGGGCAACCCCTGTGGCGATCCCTGTCCCTAACACCAGAATCGGCAGGGCTGCACGGCTGATGAACTCTGGGTCAAAGATTGTAGTGCCCTTCCACACCCGGGGATCAGGGGTGGGCATGATTTTTAGATTGGTGACCAAAATCAGGATCATCAAGGGCGCAAGCACCAGCGTCGGGATGGACTGCCAAGTGACCACGGTAAAGGTGATCACATAGTCGGTGCTGGTATTTCGGCGTAAGGCGGAGAGCACCCCCAGTGGAACCCCAATCACAAAGGCCACAAGGACGGAGAGAAAGCCAAGTTTCATCGAGACAGGCAGCCGATCCCCGATCAGTTCGATCACAGGCTGACCAAGGGTGGCTCGGCTGAGCGAGGGCCCAAAATCCAGCCGCAAGGCGTTAAACAGGTACTCAAAGAACTGGCTACGGAACAGGTCTGAGTATAGCAAAGAGGTGCTCTGCAAACAGCGGGCGGGTTTGCCCTGAAAATCAACGGTGGACTCGCGCCGCTCCTGCACCATCCGCAAGATCTGCCAACCGTCGTAAGTATCGGTGAACTCCTGTGGATTTTGATCGGTGGGCGAAATGCCCGCCCGCAGTTGATCACAGTCTGGTAGGGCTAAGTTCCTGACTTCAATGGGCTTGTCGTTATCAGGCACAACCCCATCTGAAGGGAAGTTCAGAAACAGCGGCCGATCCAAGCCAAAGCGGGCATTGAGCATCCGTTGGGTTTCGGGGGGCATCCGTTTACTGCCGACATTCTCAAAGGGTTTGCCGGGCATCGCCCGGGCCAACAGAAAAGCGGCTAAGATCACCCCAACCACCACAGGGATGGAGATCATGATGCGGCGAACTACAAATTTGAGGGTCGCCGCATTGCCAAGGGTACTCCGAAAAAGGGTCAATAAACGCATCTTGGACTTTCCCTGTTACTGCGCCGGCGATAGAGTGTCTTCGACGACCCATCCCTGCTGTGTCCCACACGAAATCTCGATGTACACATTTAGGTCAGAGTCATTGGAGGGATTGCGGCCCGCTTTCAGCACCTCTGCTTCGGAACCACTAGGGCAAGTACCCACCGGGCTGCCTGAGGCATCCGCCGTGCTGTACAAAGGCGCTCCTGCTTCGGCGCTTACCACTGGTTTATCCCCTCGGCTGAATCGAGCCAGTGACCATTCCGGTGCCCAGCCAATACCATTACACTGTACCTGATAGTAGAGGGTAGGATCATCGGGATCGGAAAGATTACGGGATATATCAAGGACCGATACCTTGGTGTTGGGGAAACAGGTCATCCCACCCGCCATCCCCGGTTGGAAGGGTCCCGGCAGAGGTGGCATGTTGATCGAAGCAAAGTCCGAGAGACCGATCACAAGGGCGCTGTCTCCCTTTTTTAATTTGGTCTCAAGCGCCAGCGGCGTTGGGGTCAAGGAGGGAGTGGGCGTCTCGGTCAGACGAATGAACAGCGAATCATTGGAGGTGCAGGCGAGGATCATCATCACCAACCCCACCAGTGCCAATGAAACCGATAAAAAGGTGGTACGGTACGTTCGGGGCATGACTCACGATCCTCGCAGACTGGGGTCGAGGGCGTCACGCAGCCCATCCCCAAGGTAGTTAAAAGCGAGCAGGGTGAGCGAAAACGCCAATCCGGGCGCAATCACCAGATGTTGGGCGGAAGCAAACCCGCGCACTTGCGCTTCATTGATCATATCCCCCCAACTGGGTGTGGGCGGGTTCACCCCCAACCCCAAATAGCTGAGTGCGGCTTCGGTGAACATAAAACCGGGGATCGAGGCCGCTGCAACCACGATCAACGGGCCCATGATGTTGGGCAGAATATGAATGAAAATGATCCGGCGGTTACGGGCGCCAATGGCCCGGGCCGACTCCACATACTCTTTGTTTTTGGCAGAGAGCACCTGACCCCGCGCTAACCGCGCTACCCCGATCCAGCTTAACAAGCCGATCACGATGAAGATAAACAGCAGTCCGCCCATATTCCGGTTAACCTGAATCAACCAGCGCCCAAAATCGCCAGCTTGCTCCGGATAGTTCTCCAATTCCTTAAAAAAGGTGCGGAACAGGATGATGAGGGGCAGTCCCGGCAAAGCGTACATGAAGTCCACAAAACGCATCATCAGGTTATCAATGCGTCCGCCGTAAAAACCCGCGATAACCCCGTACACTACCCCGAAGGTCATCGAAGTGATCGTGCCCACAAACCCCACTGCCAATGAGACCCGCGAGCCGTAAACGACTCTGGAGAATAAGTCACGCCCTAGCCCGTCCGTACCGGCCATAAAACACCATGAAGGGTTCATTCGGCGAAGATCGGTGGTGCAGGTCATGGGGTCGGCGTATGAACTGCCTCGATGTTGAAAGTTGGGATCATCAATGGTTCCCAGCGAACGCCAGACATCCGCGGTGAGCGAAACCACGATCAACAGGATGATAAAAATGCCGGAGATCACGGCCAGTTTGTTGCGCTTAAATTGATCCCATGCATCACGCAGAGGGGTGCGCACGACCTCGCGTTCTTCAGATAGGGTGATCGGTTTTGCGTTTGGTGCAGCAGCCATACCTTATTGTCCTTGACCGGAATCAAAGCCGCCGTCCGAGACAGGGACGGACAGCGGCAGATCAGTTGTACTCAGTTCGAGAGATGGCACGCCACCCAATGCCCCGGCACGATTTCCTTGAGTTCAGGTTCGTCGCGGAAGCAGGTTTCGACTGCGACCGGGCAGCGGGTGTTAAAGTTACAGCCCACAGGCGGATTGGCTGGGCTGGGAACATCACCGCGCAAGATGATGCGCTGGCGTTTTTTCTCAACTTCGGGGTCGGGCACAGGTACGGCGGAGAGGAGTGCCTGCGTGTAGGGATGGCGAGGGTTGTTGTAGACTTCTTCGCTTGGGCCCAATTCCACGATCTTACCAAGATACATCACCGCCACCCGGTCGCAGATATGGCGCACCATACTCAGATCGTGGGCGATGAACAGGTAGGTTAGGTTAAATTCACGTTGAAGGTCTTGGAGGAGGTTGACCACCTGCGCCTGAATCGATACGTCCAGTGCGGAGATCGGCTCGTCTGCCACGATCAGCGAAGGGCTGAGGGCGAGGGCCCGGGCGATCCCGATACGCTGCCGCTGCCCACCGGAGAATTCGTGGGGATAGCGGTTCACAAAATAGGGATTCAGCCCCACCTTTTCCATCAAGAATTGAACCCGATCCATGCGCTCCTGAGGGGTCCCGATGTTATGGACGTAAAGCGGCTCAGAGATGATCCGCCCGACGGACATCCGGGGATTGAGCGAGGCATAAGGGTCTTGAAAGATCATCTGCATGTGGCGGCGCATCTTACGCAGCGCCTCACCCCGTAGGTGGGAAAGCTCCGTACCCTCAAAGTTGACGGTACCGGCCGTTGGGCGGTAAAGCTGAAGGATGGTGCGCCCGGTGGTAGATTTCCCGCAGCCGCTCTCACCTACGAGACCGAGGGTTTCCCCTCGAAAGACATCAAAATCCAGCCCATCAACCGCTTTGATCGCGCCCACTTCGCGCTGAATGATGAACCCGGCGCTAATCGGAAAGTGCTTTTTTAAGCCCCGCACCTGCAAGATGGTGTCGCGCCCTTTGGCGTCTCTGATTTGTACCTGAGGATTTGTCGCTGCTTCAACCACGGCTCGGTACTCCCTTCCGAACATCAACCCAGCAAGCGGAAACATGATTGGCATTTCCCCCTTCAACGGGGATCAATGGCGGCGTGTCCGTTGTGCATTTGTCGATTTTATAGACACAACGTGCTGCAAATGGGCAGCCAACGGGTTTTTTGCGCATATCCGGGGGCGCGCCCTCAATGGGGGTAAGCCGTTCACCGCGCTGGTCTACCCGAGGTAGTGAACCCCGCAGACCGAGGGTATAGGGATGACGGGTGTCCCGGAAGATCTCTTGAACCGGGCCCCGCTCCACAATCATCCCCGCATACATCACCTGAATGGTATCTGCCAAACCCGCAATCACCCCCAAGTCGTGGGTGATCCAGATCATCGCCATGCCCAATTTGTCGCGCAGCCGTTTGGCCAGATCAATGATCTGCGCCTGAATGGTCACATCAAGGGCAGTGGTTGGCTCATCCGCGATCAAAAGCTGCGGATTGCAGGAGAGCGCCATGGCGATCATAGCGCGCTGGCGCATCCCACCCGAAAACTGATGCGGATAGTCATCAAGGCGCTTGGCTGCAAGGGGGATACCCACCATGGTCAGCAGTTCTGCGGCCCGCTCTCGGGCTTGGTTAGTGTTCATGCCCAGATGTAGTTGAAGCGCTTCGGTGA
Source organism: Anaerolinea sp. (assembly GCA_014879835.1). GTDB lineage: Bacteria > Chloroflexota > Anaerolineae > Aggregatilineales > UBA2796 > UBA2796. Next base: position 3,268 of record JACSRJ010000228.1, on the reverse strand, counting down.
TCTGCCGTCCAATGGTCAGAACCGGGTTCAGGGAAGTCATCGGGTCTTGGAAGATCATGGCGATCTCTGCCCCTCTGACTTTGCGCATCTCCTCTCTAGACAATTTAAGCAGATCACGCCCCCGGAACATTACAGTACCCGCTTCGATCTTTCCGGGTGGGTTAGGGATCAAACCGAGGATCGAGAGGGACTGCACGCTTTTGCCGCTGCCGCTCTCGCCCACAATACCAAGCGTCTCGCCTTCGTTCAACGTGTAATTAATCCCGTTGACGGCATAGACAACACCTTCTTGGGTATAGAATCGGGTTGTGAGGTCTTTGACCTCCATCAAGACAGCCAAGTGAAGCTCCTTTAATTAACTGTGGTGGCGAGAGTGCGCATAAGGGTCAAAACAGACGTCGCGCTTTTTGGTTTTTGTGAAAGTCTAACTTCCATTCCGAAGTTCTTAACACACATTGGGCGGAATTTTATTGCTAATCTAGGCACTGTGCAAGTGCTTATCCTAAAGTTCGTGGCTCAAAGATACCGGGAATGTGCCAGAATCGGCTTAAATACCTAGCGTTCATTTGATTGAGCCGCCTTGACTGCCGCTTCTACGACGCGCAAAGGGGCAATTTCCCGGATGCAGGGGTGATGGTCTGGATCATCCCCACTCCAATCCAGCACCCGGCACGGGCGGCAGCCGATGGACGAGGTTACCATCACCTGCCGTGAGGGGCTGCCCCATGCCCCAAATTGTGCCGGATCTGCGGGCCCAAAAAGGTGCACGGTGGGGGCTCCGCTGGCGGTGGCAAGATGCAGCGGCCCGGTATCCGGGCCCAGCACCACCACCGCTTTTTCATACAGGGCCGCAAGTTGTCCAATGCTGAACTCCCCCAACAGGGGAATCGCAGGTGCTTTCATGTCCTTGAGGATCGGGAATACCTGCCGGTACTCAGATTCCACCCCAGTGAAGGCCACCACCGCGTCGAGTTTGAGCGCCAGTCGATCCGCCACCAGTGCCCAGTTTTTGGCCCCCCACTGTTTAATCGGGGTTCCCGCACCGGGATGGATCACCAGATAACGCTGTTTAGGGGTGAGGTGTTCACTGAGAATGCTCTTGACTTGTTCCCGATCTGCGTCTTGGATAGGGTAAGTGAGGCGCACCGTATGGGGTTTGATGGGTCCCGTCCAAGATTCCACCAGTTTGAGGCTTTGCACCACCGCATGATGCCCTTCGAGGGAGATCGCTTGAGTCACAAAGGGTTTTAAGTCAGGGTGATCAGAGCCGATCCGGTGCGGGATGCGCGCAAGTTTGGTGACCAATGCCCCCCACCAATGATCAGGGCGTAGAATTAGGGCGGTCTCGACCCTCAACTTGCGCACCTGCCGGGCTGCTTGCCACGCCATCAGATATGGGCGTATCAGCCCACCCTTGACCGACCCCCGCGCAAATCCGGGGAAGGGTAAGGTGAGCGTCACTTCAACCTCATCATAGGCTGCCATGACCTCCGCCCCCCATGCCCCACACAACCCGATCAGGCGCGACTCCGGCTGGGCGCGCTTCAGAGCCTGAATGGCGGGCATGGTCAACAGCACATCACCCAGATGGTCAGGGCGAATGAGCAAAATTGTGCCCGGTTCGGGCGCGGGCGCACGCCGTAGCGGCACAAGGGTACTCCACCGAAGCAGGGTTCGGCGTATCCTTTCGCGCTGGCTGGTCTTATGGCGAAGCGCGCTTAAACGACGATTGCGTTCAGCCAGCGCCTCCCGATCAACGGCGTTATCCAAGCCCCAACTCCTCATAAAAGGCGCTAAGTTTGGGCACGATAGCAGACCAGTCATATTCGGCACAGGCCAGACTCTGGGCCGCTGTACCGAGGCGTTTACGCCCTTCAGGATCGCGCAGCAGAGCCACCACCCCCTGCGCAAAACTGGTAGCCTCATCCGCAAGGATCATCTCGCGCCCATTGCTCACATTGAGTCCCTGTGCCCCAATGCGGGTCGAGACGATGGCGCAGCCTGCGGCCATCGCTTGCAGCAGCTTCAGGCGGGTTCCGCTGCCCATCCGCAGGGGCGCGACATACACGGAGGCGCTGTGCAAAAAGGGCGCGACATCTTGCACATAACCCGTGATCTGCACATCCGCCCGATCTCGCAGTTTGCCCAGCCGAGTGTGGGGGCTTTTGCCCACAATAAAGAGCTTCACTTCGGGCACGGCGGCGCGCACTTCATCCAACACCGACTCCACAAACCAGATCATCGCGTCCACATTGGGCCGATAATCCATGGTGCCCGTGAAGAGCAGCGCTGCCCCACCCAAATCAAGTTGTTTGGTGGGCGCGGGCAGATATTCAGCGGTGTAAATGCCATTGGGCACAACCGCGATCTTCACCCCCGGCACGAGTTTACGCAGCAGATCCGCATCGGCATCAGAGACCGCCACCACTCCATCCACGCTGGCGCACACCTGCCGCTCCAGCTTTTGGAGCCGCCGCCACTGTAAAAATGAGTAGAAAGCGGCGTGCCAACGGGATGGACTGCGCCGATCCACCGTGTAAATTAGGCGTTGAAGATCGGATTCAGCATTGAGGGCGTCATAGATCACCCGCTGCTTGCGGGCGGTGATCTGAGGCAGATAAGCGCACATTTCGAGGCTTTCGATCTGCACCAGATCATAGGGACGTTCAGAGAGCATCCGATCCAGTATCCGGGCATAGTCTGGCGCGTAAAAGCGGCGGGTCATGTCTGCCTGATCACTCAACAGGAGATCACGCAGGCGGTCTTTACCCGAACGACGGGGTGCAGGAACGGTCACGATCCGGCTGCACAATGCCCCCAAGGGAGTCGCATCCGGCGGGGTTTGATCCGGCTCCACAAAGGTGAGTAGATCAAGTTCATGCCCAGCAGCGTGAAGCCCACTGATCAGCCCGTAACTGCGCAGTGCGCCCCCCGCATGAGGAGGATATGGGAATTGAGACGATAGTAAAAGCAAACGCATAGGATGATGATTGAAGCGTAGGCAACCCGCATGAGTTTAGCCCAAAAAGCGAACTTGTACAGCCTCTCTCATCATGCGTTACACTAGCAAACTGATTGTCCAGCAGTGTACGGTCAGAGTCCTAGAACAGTATGAGGCACATTCCCTTAACCATGCGACAGTTTCACCGTTTGTTTTTGATCTTGATCGGGGTGATGTGTGTGGGTATGGTGATCCCACCCCTCCATCGTTTGTCGGCCGCACAAGTGACCGCAACCCCTCTGCCGGTTTTCCCCCCGACCAATACCC